>CAZLYM010000064.1:0-18795 GCA_964563475.1 uncultured Pirellulaceae bacterium | reverse complement strand
GCCCGATCAAAAATATCTCGGTCGTCCAGATAAATCCCGATCGCAAGCATGGTCTGAATCATTGAGGCGTCCCAGTTGCCGTTCGCGGTCGGATTGAAATCCTCGATCTCCGAATAGAAGATCTCCCTGAGCATGGTCGCAAACTGCTGCTGATCTTGTTTTGCCCACTTCGCATCGCTGTAGCGAATCAATTCGGCCGCGTTGCAGAAACGAACGCCAACCATGCCGATCAAAAGTTGGGCGTCGTGTCCTGACACACTTTTCA
Source organism: uncultured Pirellulaceae bacterium (assembly GCA_964563475.1). Lineage (GTDB taxonomy): Bacteria > Planctomycetota > Planctomycetia > Pirellulales > Pirellulaceae > Mariniblastus. The sequence continues at coordinate 18,530 of CAZLYM010000064.1, read as the reverse complement.
ATGTCGATGACCAAGCATTAAGAATCTCAATCGCTTTCTCAGCATGTGCCACATCCTCGGTCACGCTCCATTGCAAAGCGTGAGTGTAGGCTGCGGCAGCGTCCGTGATTAATTCTGAACTTCCGATGTCCGGTTGGTTATAGGGGCCGCGAACGACTTTCGGGTGGGCGTTCGGCTGATATAGCAAAGAACCAAGTTTCGATGAACTGAGCTGATCCCATCGCTTTTGCCAAGATTTCGATCCGTTAGCGATTCTCTCTTTAATCAAACTCAAGTCATCACGACTGTGCAACAATCCCGGGTGCTCGAAAGCTTCGGGAACAAGCAGTTGCTGACTTTGCTGACCTTCCTGACTTTGTTGACAACGAGCGGTCGAAAACGCTGGAGCCCAAAAGCAGCAGGCCAAAATGACAAATGTGAATTGCTTCATGAATCCCTGAGTGCCGGAGTGCCGATATCTTAAGGTTTACTGATGAGTTGATGAATTCAGCCGTGGCTCAAGCCTAAGCGTATCATATAAAAGGGAAAGTCGTTTCACTGTGGATGCAGCGACGAATTCGGGCCGAGCGTGACGTTTCGGTTTACGGAACTTGCGGCTTTCGCTGCCCCAATGTCGCCACTGCTGCCAGCTAGTTCGGCCGAGGGGTCGGGATGCATGTTCTTAAACCCTGTTGTGGGCGATCAGTTTCGGTGATTTGTAGGCAGAATATGTTCGCTGAACCGATTATCCGCATCACGCGAGCGCCCTGAAAAGCTGAATTGATTAGCGAGATTGAGCCAGATAGCCCCTAAATTTCAATCCAGCCCCGAAAACGATTTCAAACTGCCGATGCCAGAAAATAAAATTCTCGACACCCAGTTTACACGCCCCTGTTTTATAAGGCTGGGAAGATATACTGGACGTTTGTCGGACCATGCCAGACAAGCGTCAGCAGGTCGGAGATAGCCGGTGCCTCCTGTGCTTCGTCACGCCAGTGAGTGACCTCACCCTTGGTTCATAGTCTTGGCGACGTGGACACGTGCAGCTGGTATTTTTGTCGCTGGGCGCGGAGCAAGCGGTGAATCCGAACAGGGTGAGTGCCGCTAAACGCAATTCGGCTTGAAGCGCAGAATAACAAATTTCCATTGAGTAGAAAAATATGAGTAACCGTCTTGTAGAAAAAGTTGCGATTGTCACAGGTGGAGGATCGGGCATCGGTGAGGCAATCAGTCTGCGCTATGCTGAAGAAGGCGCGAAGGTAGCGGTTCTCGATTTGAATCAGGACGCGGCAGACGCTGTGGTTGAGAAGATCAAAAACGGCGGCGGTGAAGCGGCGGCCTTCGCGTGCAATGTTGCCGACCGATCCTCCGTCCAAGACACCTTTACAAAAGTCACCGAAATGTTTGGCGGGCTGACTGTGCTCGTCAACAATGCCGGAATCGCTCATATCGGAAACGTGGAACAGACAACGCCAGAAGACCTAGACAAAGTCTACGATGTCAACGTGAAAGGCGTGTACCATTGCCTCGAGGCAGGGGTCACGGCCATGAAGCAAGGAAGCGGTGGAGCGATTATCAACATGGCGTCGATCGCATCCAGCATCGGTATTCCCGATCGCTTTGCTTATTCCATGAGCAAGGGTGCGGTACTGATGATGACTCGGTCCGTCGCGTGTGACTACCTGAAGGATTCGATTCGGTGCAACTGCATTTCCCCGGCGCGAGTCCACACTCCATTCGTCGATCGATTCATAGAACAAAACTATCCCGGCAAAGAAGCCGAGATGATGAAGAACCTGTCCGCAACGCAACCGATTGGCCGGATGGGCAAACCATCCGAAATCGCTTCGCTGGCCGTCTATCTGGCGTCCGACGAATCTTCGTTTGTGACTGGATCCGATTACGAGATTGACGGCGGCTTCTTGAACCTGAAGCCGTGAAGCGGCACCAATGACTGCCGAAAAGCGGCACCCAACAACATTCCATAACTGTAGATAGAGATAACGAGTAAACGATGAAATTAATTCGATTTGGCGAAGCTGGAAATGAGAAGCCTGGCGTACAACTGGACAGCGGAACTCGCTTGGATTGCTCGGGTTTCGGGGAGGACTACAGCGAGTCTTTCTTTGAGTCTGACGGACTGAACCGGCTTCAGGCTTGGTTGGCAGACAACGAAAAAAGTTGCCCGGAAGTCTCGGCCGAGACACGGTTGGGTTCTCCCATCTGTCGCCCATCCAAGATCATCTGCATCGGATTGAACTTTAAAGATCACGCGGCAGAGTCCGGAATGGACACTCCGGCAGAGCCTGTTGTCTTCTTCAAGGCAACCAGTTCTCTAGTTGGCCCAAACGATGACCTGATTTTGCCACGTGGCGGCGACAAAACTGACTGGGAAGTTGAACTGGCTGTCGTGATTGGTAAGAAAGCCAGCTATGTCGAGGAAGCTGACGCGATGAGTCATGTCGCCGGATACTGTCTGCACAATGATTACTCAGAACGAGCGTTTCAGCTTGAAAAAGGTGGGCAATGGGTGAAAGGAAAAAGCTGTGACACCTTCGCGCCGCTGGGCCCATTCATGGCAACCACAGACGAAATCTCAAACGCCAGTGATTTGAAGATGTGGTTGACGGTTAATGGTGACAAGAAACAAGACGGGACGACATCAAACTTTATTTTCGATATCCCGGTAGTGATCAGCTACTTGAGTCAGCATATGACTCTTCTGCCTGGAGATGTGATTTCGACCGGCACCCCCGCGGGTGTTGGGCTTGGCTTCGATCCGCCTCAATACCTGAAAGCGGGAGATGTGGTTGAGCTTGGCATTGATGGACTCGGCAGCTCCCGCCAAGAAGTGAAGCCGTGGCGGTTGGTCTGAGGTTGATGTAACGCGTCACTCACTTTGTGAAGTCGAAAACACGAACGAGATTGAAAGTATGGATAAGGACAGCTTCGACACCCGGTACCCTTCGGTTGACGACTTGCGCGCGAAGGCAAGAAAACGAGTGCCTCGGTTTGCATTTGAGTACCTTGATGGTGGATGCAACGAAGACGTTAACTTGCACCGCAACACATCGGACATTCGGGATATCGAACTGATTCCGGAATATCTGACCGAACATACTCACTCGGAATTGAAAACCGAATTGTTCGGTCACACGTACGACGCCCCGTTTGGCATCGCTCCCGTCGGACTACAGGGACTGATGTGGCCCAAAGCGCCTGAGATTCTTGCCAAGGCTGCGTTCGATCACAACATCCCGTTCTGCTTGAGCACCGTGACGACCAGCAGCATTGAAACGATTGCCAAAATCACAGAGGGCCGTGCATGGTTTCAGTTGTATCATCCTGCCGAAAATCGTGTGCGGGACGATATCATCAACCGAGCAAAAGCGGCCGAGTGCCCGGTATTGGTGATCCTGTGCGATGTGCCGACGTTTGGTTTTCGACCGCGAGACATTCGTAACGGATTAGCGATGCCGCCCAAGATGACGCTGGCGAACATCATTCAGATCATGGGAAAACCCAACTGGGCAATCAAGACCCTGATCGCGGGTCAACCCAACTTCGAAACGCTACGTCCTTACATGCCCAAGAAGATGAATCTGGCAAAGCTTGGTCAATTCATGGATGAAACATTCTCGGGGCGGCTTAACGAAGAAAAGATCAAGCCAATTCGTGACATGTGGCCTGGCAAATTGGTGCTCAAAGGCGTCGCGAGTATGCGGGACGCTCAGCGAGCCATCGACCTTGGGCTGGATGGGATTATCGTTTCCAACCACGGTGGCCGCCAATTGGATGCAGGGCAGTCATCGATCCACGCTTTGGACACAATTGTTTCAGAGTGCAAGGACAAGATCAAAATCATGCTGGACAGCGGCATTCGCTCCGGCCCTGACATCGCTCGGACTTTGGCCAGTGGAGCTGAGTTCGCGTTCTTGGGACGCGCATTCATGTACGGAGTCACTGCGCTTGGTGACAAGGGTGGAAACCACACAATTGCGATCCTTAAGCGACAGCTTCTGCAGGTCATGGAGCAGATTTGCTGTAAGAAGGTAGCAGATTTTCCCAACCACATTCATCGTGGCGACTAGCGGATGGGTGGAGCTCCACTGCTAGTTGCACTTAAAAAAATCGGGCGCCATGCTTCACAAATGCTTGAGCACACCAATGCAGACACAAAGACATGGCACCCTTAGAATTTTCGAACGGATCACTCGTAGTGCTTGGTAGCACCTTCATGTTCGTTCGATGAGATTCACTGTTTTTTTTGCATCACCAACCGACAGCGGCAATTGGTGACTCAAAATCGCGTCCGGTGAGAGTGAACGCCACAACTAGAAGACCTTCGAGCAGCTGACACGACCGCCGCCCCTGCGTGCTTCGGTCGATAATCCAACTAGCGGCCACGCTTGCATGTCCGCAACCTCTTTTGAGCAAACGGCTAAGGCCTCGTTCAAACCTCAGCAGCTTGCCCAAAAACAGTGCCTGTCTTCCGGTGTCACAGTGTTAGTCGTCTGAAAAGTGCCCAGATTACGCCATGCTTGCATTTTTTTGAGAATGAGCCGGAAGTCTCTGGATTCTTCCGCAAGCCGCTCAACTTTCGCTCAGAAAGACTCGAAACAGACAAGCATTGGTATTTCTTCTTCGCGAATAAATATCTAGTTTTAGCCGAGGATCGCAGAGCAAAACCAAGCATTTCGCCACCGTCTCTAGCGAACCTTTGACTAAAGGAATCAGCATGAAGTGGATTTTCTCAATTGCCGTTTGCATCAGCCTGATCAGTTCTCCAGCCCAGGGGCAGCAGGCAGAATTGCGGTTCAGCGCGGCAAGCATCCTGCCCCCTTCCGTTCTTCAGACCGATACCTACAGGATCGCCGACCCTGTTTCGGTTAGCGACCATCAGTTCCAATTTAACATTGAAACAAACTACGGAACGTTTCCCGTTACTGGCATCCCGATGCTGGAAAAACGGCTCTCTGAATTGCGAGCCATTCAAGAGGCCGGCAAAATTGGCAATCAAGCAGTTGCCGTCAACAGTGCTTGGGCGACACTGAAACGCACTCCGCAAGGCGCCGAGCATTTGCTCGCCGATCCACTTGGAGCATTCAGGCAAGCACCGAGAGGCCTCAGGAAGATGGCTGCGAACTTTGCCGATCCTGTCAGTAGACACGCCGGGTCAGATGCTCGAAGAAAGTTAGCTGCGAATTTAGGAGTCGATTCAGAAACTAGAAATCCGGTGCTGAGTCAGATGCTTGGGCAGTTGGCAGCAAGAGATATGGTTGGCAGATCGGCAACCAAGTTCGCGTTAAGCGCCGCAATCCCGGGTCTTGGAACGCTTTCTTCGATGGAAGATTTGCGAGACGCAGTGGCGTCGCGAAGCCCGCATGAACTTTTGGGGCAGATCGATGCAGAACTGACTCAGATGGGCACATGGGGCCCAGTCAAAAACGCCTTCGTCAAATCCACCAGCTGGACGCTGCTAGAGAAGCTGACATTTATGCAATCGTACAAACGACTTTCGGGCGTCGAGCATTCCGATGTGTTACTCTACCAAGCCAACCGGGACGGGTCCGAAGCAGAAATATTGCGTCGCCTGATCACTGTCCGGTTGTTAGCTGAATTGCACTCGAAAAACCCAGTCCAATCACTAACAGATGCAGGCCTCCCGATCGCTTGGCTAAAAGATGGCCAGATTGTTGGCGTCTGCTCGATCGACTATCTAACGAGCTCCACTGAAGTTCAACAGGTCGCAACTGGCGTCAGACAAAATAACCCAACCAAAACAATTAGCCTGCTTTCGGCCGGTTGGGTTTCGCCCGAAGCCCAAAGGACGCTGGATAAAAACAGGGTCAAATTCGTTCGTGCGGACTTTGCAGCGAATGCAAAAATCGCCAATCAGTCAAACTCGCAAGGATCACGTCGATGAAACGACCGCCTGTCAGTGGTATTCGATTGATAACGGTGCTTTGCTGCCTTGCACTGCTAACCGGATGTCAGTCGCTCAAACAACGCCGGCAGGTAAGCCTAGGTGAAATCTACGACGATCTGGCGAAACTGCCTGACACCGAGCGAAATCCGGTGGTCGTGATTCCGGGAATCCTAGGTTCCCGATTGGTTGACGGACAAACGAGCGAAGTCGTTTGGGGCGAAATGGGTCCGTCCGGAGTCAGTCCGCTCAAGACTCGCAGCCTGACAGAGCTAGCGCTTCCGATGCAGTCTGGGGTACCACTGCATCAGTTGCACGACCAAGTTAAACAAGATGGGCCACTCGACCAGATAACATTTCGAGTCGCGGGCATTCCTATCAGAGTGAACGCTTATGCACAAGTTTTGGCAACGCTTGGCGTTGGTGGCTACCGCGATCAACACTTTCACGGATCCTCGCGATTGAATGAAGTGACCTATGGAAATGATCACTTTACCTGTTTCCAGTTTGCCTACGATTGGCGAAGAGACATTAGCGAATCAGCCGCACAGCTGGCGCAGTACATTGAAGAAAAAGATGCGTACACTCGACAACAGTATCTCGAAAAATTTGGCATTGAAAATCCCAACATCAAGTTTGACATCGTGGCTCACTCGATGGGCGGAATGGTGGCAAGGTACTATTTGCGCTACGGCAATCAACCGCTTGCTGACGACGGTTCGCTCCCCGTGTTGACGTGGGAAGGCGCCAGACGAGTCGGTCGGGTGTTTATCGTGGGCACACCGAACTTGGGTTCAACGCAAGCGATCAAAGAAATGAAAGAGGGGCTCCGATTGGCTCCTCCGATGCCTAAGTTTCCAGCCGCAGTCGTTGGGACAATGCCGGCCGCTTACCAGCTTTTCCCTCGTAGCGAAGACATGCCACTGGTCTATGAAGACTGCTCTCGTCCTGACGTTTTATCGCCGCAAACATGGCAGGAGTTAGGCTGGGGTTTGGCAGACCCTCGCCAAGACCGTGTGCTGGCTAGGTTGATGCCGAATTGCTCAGCCCAGCAGCGGCGACAGATCGCGTTGGATCACCAGACGAAGTGCTTGGCGCGAGCAAGACAACTACATCAGGCGCTAGATGTTCCGGCTCCACTGCCCGCGGGCTTGGAGATGCACCTGTACGCCGGTGACGCCAAGAAGACTCTGCATCAACTGTTGGTTAACCCAAGAAATGGCAGGATCACCCAAGAGATAAAAACCGCGGGCGATGGAACGGTTACTCGTTCTAGTGCGACGGCGGAAAGGCAAAACGCTGGTATCCACCCGTTTCGGATGATCCCATGGACTGACGAGACATTCCTTTCGACCGACCATCTAGGTCTGACTCGCGACCGGACTTTCGTTGACAACGTCTTGAATCAACTGTTGGTCACTCCAATGATTCACTGACTCCAGCGATTGTTCAGCAAGCCTTTCTCTCAGCAACAAAATTAATCAGCTTCAGTCGCGTCGACTTTATCCCAGAACGCGACGAGGAAGATAACGCCAATCACAGCCGCCATCACGGCAGGAAACATCCAATAGCTTTGCCACAGGCCACTCGCGTTGCTGAGTAAAGTTTCGTCGACCTTTTCGGGCATGCTAACCGAGAACATTTGGCTTAGCTGGTCCAAAAAGCTCAAATCAACCTTACCGCGTGCTGCAGTGAGAGATTCGGCTAGATCGCCAGAGGCTGCTTTGACCGGCGCCAGCTTAGCATCGGCGACTTTGAAACCGACAAACATACCCACGCCTTGAGTAAAAAATACAAGCATGCTTTGAGCTTGGCCCCGGACGGCCTTAGGAGCCACACGGTCGGTGTACATGAATCCGGTAACAAAGAAAAAGTCATAACAGATCCCGTGAAGCGCGATCCCCAAGAACAACATCCACGTGACTTGCTCAGTCGCCCCAAAGGCGAACAGCAAATACCTCGCCACCCAGGCCGCCATGCCGATCAAAATCATGATCTTCACGCCGAGTTTACGGAAGAAAAATGGGATCAAGAGCATGAAGAAGATCTCAGACATCTGACCGATCGTCATCGCAGAGGCCGCTTGTTCGAACCCCATGTTGGCTAAAAACCCCGAGGTGTTGGAATAGTAATATGCCAAGGGGATACAGATTAAGGTCGAACAGACGATAAACACCAAAAACGGTACTCGCCTGAGCATCGCAAAGGCATCCACCATCAGCAGTGATCGCAAATTCAAGGCTTGGCCAGCCGCCGGCGGTGGGGTTTGCGGCAACAGGAAGCAAAACACTCCTAGGCCCACAGCCGAGCCACCGGCCATCCAAAACAGATTCACACTGTTTGACCAACCGAGAAAACCGGCAACCAATCCGGCAGCAATCCAACCGACGGTGCCCCACACCCTGACTTTCGGGAACACGTCCCGGGGCAGGTTGCTGAAAGCAATCGTGTTACCCAGCCCTAGCGTCGGCATGTAACAGAGCATGTGGCCGGTGAACAACCAAACCACCAAGGAGCTGTTCCCTGCTTCAATCGCCGCAGGAACACATAGCATGAGGGCTCCACCGATAAGCATTAACACCCCCATCACTTTCTCAGATGAGAAAAAACGATCGGCTACGAGGCCGAGAAAAAGTGGAGCGATAATCGCAGCAATCGGAGCCGTCGAGTAGGAATCACCAATAATGCTGGCGAGTTCGGCTTCAATGAGGACGAGGTACAGGGTTACAAACCAAGATCCCCAAACAAAAAATTGCAGGAACATCATGACCGACAATTTCCAAAATACCCTTGAGGCGTTCTCAGCTAATTCCATCGATTCAGTTTTCAAAAAGAGGTTACGGTTACAACTAGGACTTTGAAGGATCGATTGTAGCGTCGAAACTGAGTTATTGCGCTAGAAACTCGCACAAAAATTTGATCGTTAAAGGTCATGTCGCATTAAATTACGATCCTTGGAATCGGGTTCTCTTCTCTATGAACAGGTGAGTTCTGTCGGTGACAAATATCGACTGGGGTTGGCGCCTTCAATGGGCAAACAAAAAAGAGCAGGCAAATTTGCCCGCTCTTGAATCATTCTTTTTGAATTGAGGATAACTAACGTCGATGGCAAGGCACCAAGCACAGCCAGAACGGCACGCGAGGTCGTTACTGGAACCGCATTGGAAAAGCTAGAGCTCAGCCGCAGCCTATTGCGATTCAGAGCCTACATCGAATCTGTCGTGAGCGTCCTGTCAATCAACGCTCGAGAGAATGCCGGAGTGTGGTTCGTGTTCGGCTCGATCACTTTGATCGTATCTAATATTCGCTTGGCATCCTCACTAGCGTTATTCAGCGAATAGAAATGCGCCAGACGTTTGCCAGCATCAATGATCGCTTGGTTCGTTTGTGGCGAGGGATCGAGGATCGAACGTAGCGCAACGAAACTCGATTCCAACTGCCTTTTCGCCTCATCCGTCTTCCCAAGATTCAGGTAGGCCATCCCCAGCAACGATTTCGCCTCCTCCAGCAAGTGAGTCTGCGCTCCCTCTAGATGTTCGAATTTCAAAATCTCGATCAACTCTTTTAGACGGAGAACCAGCGTTTCGTTCGGATCAATCACATATCTAGCCACACACGCCCGATGCAGACGCTGGGCCTGAGAAATCAGCTCATCCAGACGAGCACTACGTTTCTTGATACTGGATTCAAAATCTTCGATCAGCGGAATCGCATCTTTGTCACCTTCTAAAGCCAGCGATTCAGCCAGCCAAATTTTTGGTTCCAAGCCATCAAAAAACATCGGATAGACATTGAATGCTTTGTCTTCCATGTTGCTGAAAAACGCTTCCGATGTTTTAAGTTTACTATTGGCTACGCTTCGTTCGCCTCGATTGGCAGCCACCATCGCCAGTTTAAATTTCTTTCTCTCCAAAGGAGCCCCTTCGGCATCTTCAGGAAGGTCATGGTCATTCTTTATAAACGCAACATCCAGTAACGCCTTGGCACGACTTGGCTGATTGAGCAGCAAGTAGATATCGGCAAGCTTTTCTGCACTCAAAGAACTTTTAAAATGACCTCTTCCATGCGTTGCCACTTCAGCCCTGTAGATTTTGATCGCGATTCCGAGAGCTTTTGAAAAATCTCCTGTTTTGAGGTAAGCCTCCACAAGCCAATAGCGTGCGAAAACCCTCTCTGCATGTAAACAACTCGATTTTGCCTTGGTTAGACTTAAGAAATTATTCAATTGCTTGATCGAATCACGATATCGCCCAACGCCTTGCAGCGCTTTGGCCAACGAAAGGGAAACAATATAACTCTTTGAACACGGCGAATTGCCGTAACGTGCTTCGAAATCAAGAGATAGTTTTTCAAGGATTGGCAATGCCTTTCGATGTTGGTTAAGTCGAAGGTACGAGCGAGCGAGCAACATCTGTGCGGTTTCCACATCGGGATCACTCTGGTTCACTCTTCCGACATTGCCTTCGGAACTCTCCATTTTAGAAAGCACAAGGTTCAATGCTTCGATCGCCTTATCGGGCATATGGTTGAAGTTGTAGATCTGTGCCATATGCTGTCCGTACTCGACGCCAAGGATCTCGAGGCCTCTTTTTGAATAGGTCTCGATCAACTCCAGAGCCTTCTTTTTCTCATCCATTGCGAGATAGTTGGCGGCCAGTTTGCACTGAATCCTGAAGAATTCTTGCGTATCCGTCGTTTTAGCACGAGTATGGAGTTCCTGCAGCTCCAAATATAGCGCGTTGGCCCGATCCGTCTGATTGTCTGCGACCAGCGAGTCGGCTAATCGACACCGAGCGTTTATCGTCTTTTCATGTCCAAGTCCATACTCGGCCATGTTGAAGCGATCGACTTTTTCAAAAAGCGGAACGGCTTTCTCATGGAACCCAAACGCATGGTAACAGTTCCCAATCTTTGTCTGAAACGAAGCAATCACATCGGGGGCTCCAATCGAATCCCCCTCTAGCTCCTTGGCCGCTTGGTCAAGGTTTTTGACGAGCAAATCGATCAATGGTTTTCCGGACCTCGCGCTTTTATGGGGATGCAGGTTTTCAAAAACAGCGCCTAGTATTTCGTTAACCTTTGTTAGCTGCGCAAGCCGAGCTTCAGCTTTGGCTTTTGAATCGTCGGCAACAATTTTCGCGTTGACCGCTAAGTCTTTTGCTGCCCGTGCGTCTTCCGCCTGGGCATCCGCAAATGCCCGAGCTTGATGCTCTTTATAAAATCCGATCGTCGTGCCTGCGATGCCAGCAACAAGCAGTCCCAGACAGGCCGCAATGCAAATGGCAAACAAGAATCGGCGTTTGCGAGCTTCTTCGTTCCTCGTTAACTCTTTTTCAAGTTCAATTTGAGCAGCATGTACCGCAGTCTCGCGAGACGCAAAATAGGCCAGCATGACTTGGGCAACGGCATCGGCATCCCGAGGGCGGTCAGCGGGCTTTTGTTGCAAACAAGATCGGGCTAAATCGGCCATCTCTAAATCCGCGTTTGAATCCAACAGTAACCGATTACGATCGTTCGATGCCGACTCAAATTCATCCGGCGAACGTCCGTCGATTCGTGCGGGCGTCGCTCCAGTAAGAATCTCAAAGAGCATCACGCCAAGCGCGTAAACGTCTGATTGTTTGCCGACGAGAGCGTTTTGGCCCGCGGCTTGTTCCGGCGGCATGTAGCCTGGGGTGCCAACAATCTGGCCATGGCGAGTCAAATCTGACGAATCTAAATGATCTTTTTCTGCATGATCTTCTTCGGCAACACAGGATTCAAGACAAAGCGTACCATCAGCCCTGCTTAACTGCGCAGGTTTGATCTCAGCAACGGTGGCAGAAACATCGTTCGCGACTAGGCTCTTTGCGACTCCCCAGTCCATGATTAGAGTCTGGCCGTGCTTTCCGACCATGATGTTTGAGGGCTTGAGGTCGCGGTGAATGATTCCACGCTCATGAGCGAATGCCATCGTTTGGCAAATCTGCAAAAAGAAGTTGAGGGACTGAACCTTTTTTTCGACAAGCGAACATCGGTCCGACAAGAACTGAGCCAAGGTTTTCCCTTCAACCAGTTTCATGCAATAAAAAGGTCGCCCGTCTTCAAGTTCCCCCAATTCGTATACCGGAGCGATTCCCGGGTGCTGAAGCTGTCCAGCAATATGAGCCTCGTTGTAAAATCGCTGGGACGCCTGAAAGTTGTCGCGATGTTTCAACTGCAGGCATTTGAGGACAACATTGCGGCGCATTTGCGAATCGTAGGCCGTGTAAATGACCCCCATCCCGCCTCTGGCTAACTCGCCTTGGATGGAGTATCGCGCGGCTTTCTGTCCTTCTGTCTGAGTTTTCACAACAATCAGCGGGTCATCAAAAACTGATTGACATTGGTCGCTGTACCGGAGAAGGGTTCGGATCCTTGCTGCAAGCCCTGTGTCCTGTTCAGCAAGTTGACTCATTCGATCAGCACGAACATCGGCGTCTTCGATTGACCAAATTTCTTTGAATATTTGCTCATCCGTCATCGTATGCTACTCGTCGATAAGCTGTAACAAGCGGGCAGTTCCATACGCGCACTCAGTTAATACGTCCTGATCTCGCAATTCAAACAGGCTCGCAACTTGCTGAACCGTTAATCCCGCAAAAAATCGCAGGTTGAACATTTGAACAAAGGCCGGCACTTCATCCGCCAACTGCTCCAAAGAATCAATTACCTGCGCGACAGCTACCTGCCGAATCTCACTGGAACGCAACAAACCACGACTCAATTCCGGGTCCGATTTAATCAGTTCTCTTGTCGCGATACTAACGTTACGGTAATAGCATCCAAGTAGCGCTTGATTGAGTTTCTTGCGCCCAACCAATCGCAGGGTCACTTCATCAACAATCGGCTTGAGTCGAACCGTCGAACTGAGCATTCTTGTTTGTAACACTACCGAACGGGTTTCATTGACTAGGCAGTCAAGCAATGATTCAAAAGCGCGGCTTTCGCCGGCATGTGTCTTGTTGAGTAGCTTGATAAAATCAAGACTGGCAAACTCATCCGAAGCATCCTCGAATACCGTCAAGTCATCTTCCGGGATCCGCTGCTTGATCGCGGTGAGTACTTCATCGTGAAGCGTTTCATCGAGTTTTTGTGAGAAAATGGTTTCGCTAACGTACGACTCGATTTTCGTAAACTTCGCATCTGAGATATTCGACCGGCTTTTAAGAAACCTAGACAGCGATTTGGAATCGGAATTCCATTGCGAAATTTCCTCCGTCAAACCTCGCAGAGTGATTGCCCCATGGTTCACCAGTTCGCACGCAAGCACAACGTCGCGATTCGATAACGAATCATGTTGTTTTTCCATTGCGGCTTCGAGTAACTGTTGAATTCTGGCCTTTTTCTGCTCCCCCAAATATTGATTCGTAGATGAATCAACTTCCAGAGTTAAATCTTGATGAACGATGCGATCCCGCAACCGCTCAAAGAGCTCAACAAATTCGCTCGGCGCTTCGTCTTCCGCGATGAAACGTTCAAGACATTCCTGTTCCTCGATCGACAACGCTCGATCGAACGATTCAGAAAGAAGTCTCCAATGATATTCGCGGTCTGTCATCTGTTTGCAATGTTGAAGCCTAATGGCAAACGCCGTGGTTCGACAAAAAACCACGACTTATAATAGGACTTGGGCAGGTGTCTCTTTAAATTCTGCTGAAGCTGTTTCAGGTGTGCAGGCGGGCTCAGCCTATTGCCCCGCCTCCTTCGGCATAAAGTTTGCTTGAAATCTTAGCTTGATCATCGTCTGCAAGCTTTTCCGAAATATACCTAGCCAGCGCAACTCTCGCCCGGTAAAGCCTGACCCACAGGTTCTTCCTTGAAATATTAAGCAACTCACAAATTACTTCAGGCTCAAGTTGCTCAAGCTCACGGAGCACAAACACATCAGCTTGGTTCTTGGGCAGCCGCTTCAAAGTATCTCGCACGAGTTTCATAAACTCAGCGTCGGCCATCGCTTTTGATGGAGCCATTGCAAACGACGCCCCGATCACATCAAGGCACTGATCTTCGGTTACGTTGTTGACTTCTGCGACATCTGAAACAGAGCGATTGTTTCTAGCTCGCTCTCGCTTGCGTATGACATCAATTGTTTTTTTTCTCATGATCGAGCTCAGCCACGTCGACTCAAGTGCGTCGCCGCGATAGTTAACTGAGGCCTTGATCGCAGCTAGGAATGTCTCTTGAACGACATCTTCCGCCGCCTGCCGATCATTCAACCGCCGAAGGGCATACTGATAAAACAAATCGCCGTACTTCTGAACCCAAAGGCGCGGTTCAAGGTTCCTGTTTTCGGACGAATCATTCATGATTTTATTGTAGTCAAAAACAGCATCAAACTGAATGGGCAAACTTTTGAACCAGTGTGGGGGATAAAGCTCTCAATTCTCTCTTAAAGCTTTTAAAGTTTGCGGACATCGCGAAATTTGCGTTAAATTTTCGGGAGAATATCTGTGCGAAATGGATATACCAGCCTGCGACTCAGCGATACGAGCGTTGGAGCCGGTGTACACAAAAGCGACAAACCGCAGAATGGACGCATCCATATATGCGGCAGCGTGTTACGGGTTGTAACACCTGGCGCTAATCTTCTACGCATCGTCATTCACGGTCATCCGCTGAAACCGAAACGCTGCCTCGTTGACAATATCGTAGTACACCAACGAAAAGCACAAAGACCGGCAGAGCCCAGAGTACTGCCAAGGTGTAGGTATCACTGCGTATCCTCGATTTGTCCGACTTGATGTAGTAATCACATGACAGGTCCCACGAGCTAAGATCATCGCGATCAGATCCATCCGTATGGGAAACGCGGTCTATGCCTTTCGAGTAAAATTGCCATCGCTGACCAACTGACTTTTCATTCTCAACGCAAACGTAGGCGTTCCCCCAAAGGTCGGAACGCTGGTCACGCCACAATAGGCTGCCGAATTCTGAGTTTGGATCGGTCATCATGCCATTGATGTCTTTCGCCGAAACTGACGCAAGACGATCCGCCAACTTGCCATTGGCCAAGTTGGTCAATTCTTCAATTTCTTCCAGCATCGATGCCGCTCGCTTTGCGTAAAGAAATCCTTCCGACTTGAAAAAAGGTATCACGAAAGAGATTGCAACGAAGAGCAAGGGCAGAGCCAGCAATTCGAGGAGATTGAACCTCAATTGTTTAAGGCCGAACTCGAACCACGTTTGAGCCATAAAGAATCCGTGCAAATCTGAATTTTGGAGCAAGGTCGTCACATTGCGCTGCTGACAACGTACTGGTCGTCACGTGAACGACGCCATGCCCCAACATGTCAAGCCAATAATAGTTCTCGATAATGCTCGTGGCGTGTTCAACGCAATGCAACGCATTTTGAGCACAAAATGCTCAGTGACACACGTTTTTAGATGGAAATGAAGGCGCATAAAAAAACCCGGTGAAGCGATTGATGTCGCGTTTCACCGGGTGTTTTCGGAGTGAGGGCGCAGGGGCTCGAACCCTGGACCTACGGATTAAAAGTCCGTTGCTCTACCAACTGAGCTACGCCCTCCGAGGCAAGTCGAATCCTTAACTTTCACCGTGACCGCAACCAGAAACCCAAAGTCTCAAATCAATGGCTTGGTGAAGACCAACCTGCCTTCGTCAAAACGCCTGAGATAACTCCCAAGCGAGGCAACAAGATGTCTGATCTATCAAAAAGTGTCAAGGGGCATCACGCACCAGTTTTTCGCAGCTCCAAACTGGCGGAAATCTGCCCTCAAAACCGTCAATTGAGCAGCCATTCCCAACAACGATCCAGCAACCGCCAATCAACCCAACGGTGTGTTTATAAGAATCCCTAAACTCATCCAATAATCGCAGCTTTCTGTCACTCCCCAAACGGCTCGTTTGCACCACCACGTCAGGCGCGAGACGGGATGAAATATATCTAACAGCATCGCAAATGCGTCGGGTTTTTCGGCTATGGATAGTTGCGTTTTATCTCGACTTCCACGTTATCGTCCGCGACTCGATCTCGGTATAATCGGAACTATGAGCAAGGACGAAAAAAATCCGGAAAATGATTCGACCGAGCCGCCGCAGACCGAATCAGCTCAAAACGTCGACGTCACCGGCATCGGCGACGAGAACGCTGCGTTCAAAATCACGGCTGATAAGGTTCGCAAATTTCCTCAGTCGCCCGGCGTTTACCTAATGAAGGATTCGGCCGGAGTCGTCATTTATGTCGGCAAGGCGACGAATCTCCGCTCGCGAGCCGGAAGCTATTTCCTGAAAGCCGCTGCGATAGACACGCGAACTGCGGATTGGGTTCACGACATCGCCGACGCGGACTTTATTGAGTGCGAAAGCGAGGTTGATGCGTTGCTGGTCGAGTCCCGGCTGATCAAGGACATCCAACCGACCCACAACAAGATCCTCAAAGACGACAAAACGTTTCCCTATCTGCAAATCACCACCCACGAGGACTTTCCACGTGTCGAGGTGACTCGCGAGCCCATGTCCACCGGCGCCAAGCTATACGGCCCGTTCGCCAGTGCCGGTTCGCTTCGCGGTGCCATTCAAGTCTTGCAGCGCATTTTCAAGTTCCGGACGTGTAGTTTGGATATCGAAGAAGACGACGAGCGTTGGCGGTGGTTCAGGCCTTGCCTGCTGGCCAGCATCAAACAGTGCACGGCTCCCTGCAATATGCGGATTTCAAAAGAAGAGTACAAAAAGGACATCCGCCGCTTGCACCTGTTTCTATCGGGAAATAAAAAGCGTCTGCTCAAACAGCTGCACGAGGAAATGCAATCGGCGTCCAAGGAGTTAAAGTTCGAGGAAGCGGCCCGGTTGCGCGATGAGATCTCGATGCTGGAGTCGCTTGATCGGCGTGGTGAACTTGATACTCACGCTCAGCCGGAGGTCTTCTATGTCGACCCGAAGAAAGGGCTCAACGGTCTGCGGCAGGTTTTAAAGCTTAAACAGACGCCTCGTTCAATCGAGGGCATTGATATCGCTCATCTGGGCGGCAACCAAACCGTTGCCAGCCTTGTCCAGTTCATCGATGGGCTGCCGTTCAAGCCGGGTTACCGTCGCTACAAAATCAAAAACGTCAAAGGAATAGACGACTTTAAGAGCATCCATGAAGTCGTTGCCCGCCGATTCCAGCGGCTAAATGATGATCAGGATGCGTTTCCCGACATTCTGTTGATCGACGGAGGCAAGGGGCAGTTGAGCAGCGCGGTCGCCGCGTTTGAAACGCTGGACATCGAGCCACCAACTTTGATTTCGCTGGCGAAGCAGAATGAAGAAATTTATCGCCCGGGTGAATCGGAGCCAATCGTGCTTAGTCGCCATGCGTTTTCACTGCGGTTATTGCAATACGTGCGAGACGAAGCCCATCGCTTCGCCCAGCACTATCATCACATTCTCAGAGACAAAGCGCAATTCGATTGATTGGGCGGTGCCGCACAACGCCGAGCCACCCAAATTAACGCCGTTGCTACCCGACGATCTCAAAGCCTTTTCGACTTTTTCGCGAAAGCAAAGCGTTGGCCTGCTCGTCGCTGCCACAGTTTTCGGCTTCCGAGTTCCATTCAAGATCCCGGCCCAACATCAAGTTGACATTGCACAGGTGACAAGAGTTCATCGTGTTGACGTGAGAATCGACATCCGAAATTGGCTCGGAGCCATCTTCTATGCAATCAAAGAAGTTCTGCATGTGAGAGCCGGCTTTCTTTCCCTTGTGCAATTCCTTGAACGCGGCTCGAAACTCGTCGCTGATCGCCTGATCCAAGTTTGCTTTCGCTTCGCGATAGTTATTGGTTCTAGCGCCATCCTTTTTGACCGTCTCCAAGTTCATTCCGAACATTTCTTTGATAATCGAGCCCTGGAGTTTCCCTCGATTGACGAACAGTCGCCCTTTGTCACCCTCAAACAAAATCCCGTTACCAAACTTACTTTCTCCATTTTCGTAGAAATGGTTAACCGAGATCTGATTCCCTTGAGCAAAATCAAGATTGATATGAAACTCAGTCGCCGCGTTGAACCCGTTTGGCAACGCCAGTTCACCGTCCAAGAATTGTGCCCAGTTGAAGCCGTCTGGCACGATCGGAGTCATTTTTCCTTTGCCGCTGACTTTATTCGGGCCGGTATGGTCCAAACCGAGTGCCCACTGAGCGATATCGATGTGATGAGCTCCCCAGTCGGTCATCTTGCCCCCTGAGTACTCCAAAAACCAACGAAACTCTTTGCGGCGTCTTTCCGAGTATTCGGTTTTGGCAGCAGGCCCCAACCACAAATCCCAATCAAGCCCCTCAGGAGCTTTGGTTGTTTCAAATGGCCCGCCCTTGGGAGCGGCGTCGATCCCCACATGAGCGTTCACGTTATCGCCCAAGCGTCCGCTGCGAACCAACGCGGTCGCATACAAAAACAGTTGACTCATTTCCGTTCGCTGCTGAGTTCCAACTTGGAAGACCTTGCCTGATTTCTTCACTGCATCACGAATGATCTTGCCTTCAGCGATCGTAAGCGTCAGCGGTTTCTCACAGTACACGTGACAGCCGGCTTCCAAAGCGTGGACGGCGATCGGCACGTGCCAGTGGTCAGGCGTGCCGATGGTGACGACGTCCGGTTTCTCATTCTCAA
>CAZLYM010000063.1:3724-19092 GCA_964563475.1 uncultured Pirellulaceae bacterium | reverse complement strand
TGCCCTCGCTACACTTACCCCACCTCAACCGACTCAGGCGTGATTGCGAGAGTGCGCAGAGCAAACGATCGTTTTAATCGCTACGAGATACCTAATAGTCTCATGTGCTCCTAGAAACGCGTGACAACGACCGTTTTTTTGCAGCATCGGCTTACGAAAATCTTAGGCTGTCACATCGCCTTCCCGTCCCGCCGTGCACAAGCGGAGCTTACCTTCGTTTCATCAGCCACTTACTCTAATGGTTAATTCTACAAACAAAAAACGCGAGTCAATCGAGACTCGGGATCCAGTCGCACTCATTGAGTATATCGAAGAGCTTCAAACTCAACTGGAAAAGGCAGAGCGTGATCGTGAGATCCAGTCCGCGGTATTTCGAATTGCCGAAATCGCGTCGTCTTCAGAAGACATGAGCGAGTTTTACGCGGATCTTCACCAAATCGTCAGAAACCTCACCTCGACCGACGCGTTCTTTATCGCGACGTATCACGAAGATGAGCACTGCATCAGCTACCCATTTTATGAAGACCCTCATGATGACGCTCAGCAGCTAGATACACTGCCACTTCGCAACCGCGCTTTGATCCCAGTCGAGCAACTTCAAACTTCCCTTACTTGGAAAGTGATTCGTACCAATAAGGTACTCCGACAAACCGGTGACGATCAGAAGGGTATCGGAAAAACCTCGGAAGACTGGCTTGGCATTCCTTTGCGTCAAAACGGCAAACCGATTGGCGTCGTCGCAATTCAGAGTTACCAGCCGGGATTCCGGTACACCGATACTGAAATCGAAATGATGGTCTTTATGGCAAATCATATCGGTACCGCCTTGCAACGCCGACGCGACTCGTTTGCTCTCAAAGCAGCGCACGACGATCTACAAAATTCCGCCCAAGAACTAGAGCGGACCAATCAGGCATTGACTCAAGAGATCCAAGAAAAAGAAAAAATCACCAAACGGATGGTAACCCTGTCTCACGAGGCTGGCAAAGCGGAAGTCGCAACAGGAGTCCTTCACAATGTCGGCAATGTGCTCAACAGCATCAACGTTTCTGCCAACTGCGTTCGCGACTTGTACTCCCAATCACGCCTTCCGTCACTTCGAAAAGCCGTAGAGTTAATCGAGGAGCAAGAAGATCTAGCTGCGTTTTTCAGCAACGATCCGAAAGCCAAAGCGGTTCCTGAATTTTTAGCAGGAATCACTTCACGACTTGAGACCGAACAGGAAAACGCCCAAACTGAGATCAATCATTTGATCGAACATGTCAATCATGTAAAAGTGGTTGTCGCGATGCAACAGTCGTTTGCAGGCGTCTGTGGTCTCGAAGAACCCGTCTGCCTGTTCAAGCTTTTTGCTGATGCGGAATTATTGCTTTCAAACTCGATCTACCGGCACGAAATTGAATTGGCGTTGGAATTTGAAGAACTACCAATGCTGATGCTAGAGCGGCAACGAGTCCTACAAGTTGTGGTCAACTTGCTGAAGAACGCCAAAGACTCTCTCACCAGTAGCTCCGCGAAAAATCGCAAACTAACCGTCAAAGCAGTTCGTGAAAACGAGTGGCTTAAAGTCGAAGTGACTGACAATGGAGTTGGTATCGCCTCAGCCGACCTGACCAAAATATTCTCACATGGATTCACGACAAAACAAGAGGGACACGGTTTTGGACTCCACAGTTGTGCAAACGCAATCCAACAGATGGGCGGGAAACTGACCGCCCAAAGCGATGGCCTAGGCCATGGAGCTACTTTCACGATGACGCTCCCTTTCAAACCAGCAAACACTGAGCGATCAAGCGAGGGAGAATAGAGATGACTTCAAACGGCTCACGAATTCTAGTAGTCGATGACAACCAAGCTGTGCACGAGGACTACCGGAAAGTCCTAGAGAAGCCGCAAGATGATGGTTTGCTGGACGAAATGGAAAGCCTGTTGTTTAACGGCGACTCGTCGCAACAACCGCAAGCACCTGATTTCGACTTCCAGATCGACTCAGCCTTTCAAGGCGAAGAGGGGCTTGAGTTGGTGAAAAAGTCTTTAGCTGATGACTCACCATACGCTATCGCTTTTATCGACATGCGAATGCCGCCAGGCTGGGACGGAATCAAAACGGCAAAAGAGATATGGAAAATCGACCCCAATCTACCAGTCGTAATCTGCACCGCCTACACAGACCACACTTGGGGAGAGATCATTTCCGAACTGCCACGAACCGAGTTGCTGTTGATTCTAAAAAAACCGTTTGACAACATCGAACTTAAACAAATGGCTGCCTCACAATCAAGCCTCCGCAACCTAGTCGAACTGGCCTCCAAAGCCGAACAGCTACTTGCTCAATAGCATTCAGCACACGCCAAGAAACAAAAAGGCGTCAGTTCAGGTACCGTTTTTTAAGATGGCACCTTTTTGCCCCAACTAGGGCTCTACCGCGCCGAAGTCCTTGTCTTATAAAATGGTGGCGTGCAGCAAGTTCAAGGACGGGTTTTCAAGATCGCTGAAGTCTTGCCCCTTCCCGGCCACTGACCATCGGTATGGGTGCTGCGAAACCACGAATCGGCGCCACAATGGATATTTCTAAAAGCTTACAGGACCAATTCGCTCCGAATTTGATTTGCTTTGGTTGTGGACCGGCAAATGAGAAAGGGCTGCAGATCAAGAGCTTTGTTCAAGGTGACAAAGTCGTTGCATCGTTTCAGCCAAAGCCTCATCAACTCGCTTTCGAAGGAATGGTCAACGGAGGCATTATCGGTGCACTGTTGGACTGTCATTTGAATTGGACAGCCGCATGGCACTTAATGGAAAAGCACGGACATGACGTTCCACCTTGCTGTGTAACGGCCAAATACGAAGTCACGTTTGAGAAACCAACTCCGGCCGACACTAGCTTGGAACTTGAAGCTTGGGTGGTAGAGTCCTCCCAACGCAAAGCAATCGTCGACGGAACGATCGGTCCCGCCGGCGACATCACTGCCCGCTGCCGCGGAACCTTCGTCGCGGTCAAACCGGGTCACCCCGCCCACCATCGGTGGTAAACAAATAGAAGGTGTTAAGGTGAATGGCATTAACAAGCTATAAGTTCAGTGCCTCACAGCGTTAAGCCTTCGATTGTTTTTGCTGTTAATAAATTGAAAGTTATGAAGATGCAATCAATAAGTTCGTTGTTTTGTTTCCTCGCACTGACAGTCGGCTCGGCGACATTGCTGCAAGCTCAAACGCCAGATTCATTGCCCAATGTAATTGTCGTGATGGCAGATGACTTGGGATACGGCGATGTGCAACTCACCAATGATGCTTGTAAAATCAAAACGCCCAACTTAATGGCGATAGCCAACGAGGGGCTGACTTTCACGGATGCTCATACGCCCAGTTCGGTTTGCACGCCGACACGCTACGGTTTGATGACAGGGCGGTACAACTGGCGCTCGCGTTTGGCTAGAAGCGTTCTCGGTGGTTACAGCAAGCACTTGATTCCTGCCGCGCGAGCGACCGTTGGTCACTTAATGCGAAAGGCCGGTTACAGCACTCAGATGATCGGCAAGTGGCATCTTGGCTGGGACTGGGCCATGCTGCCCAAAGATCAAGCTACTCATGGTGATAGTGCGGTTCGCGTCGAAGGACTGCCAAACGTTGACTTTTCGAAACCAGTTTTGAATGGTCCCGACATCAACGGGTTCGATGGCTACTACGGCCACTGCGGTTCGTTGGACATGGCTCCCTACGTATGGGTCGACACCGGCAAAGTGACTGCTCAACCAAATCGTGTCGAAGGCGTGACAAGCAAGGAGGATCCGTATGGTTGGTACCGCAAAGGCCCGGTCGGTTCGGATTTTGTGATCGATGAAGTGTTGCCACATCTATTTCAAAAGAGCATCTCCCATATCAAAGACAAAGCTCCAGCGGCCAAGCAGGGCAAGCCGTTTTTTCTGTACTTACCGTTGCCTGCCCCACACACGCCGATTGCTCCTGTGCCGCCGTTTAAAGGCGCCAGTGGGATGAACCCGTATGCTGACTTCGTCATGCAAGTCGATCATCACATGGGCGAGCTGATGGCTTCCCTAAAAGAGGCAGGGATCGATGATAGTACGCTCGTAATCTTCACCAGCGATAACGGTTGCTCTCCCGAGGCCAATTTTGAAGTGCTAGAAAAGTTTGGACACGACCCAAGTGGCGATTACCGAGGGCACAAAGCAGACATCTACGAAGGCGGACATCGCGTTCCGTTTGTGGTTCGTTGGCCGGGCAAAATCAAAGGCGGACAAAAGACAAACGCACTGATCTGCTTGACCGACATCTATTCGACGCTGCGGGAGTTGACCGGCCAGCCAAAAGAAGATCAAGGCGGCGAAGATTCATATAGCTTGCTGGACGTTTTCAAGGGAGCGGCTGAATCTGAACGCAAGTCGCTTGTTAGTCACTCGATTGGCGGCCAGTTTTCGATTCGCGAAGGCGATTGGAAATTATGCCTGTGCGCTGGGAGCGGCGGCTGGAGCAGCCCGACCGAAGAAGAAGCCGCCAAACAGGGCTTGCCACCCATGCAGTTGTTCAACTTGAAGGCCGATCGCGGAGAGAAAAAAAATCTGGTCGCAGAGTACCCCGAGAAGGTCGAGTCGTTGTTGGAGTTGCTCGGTCAGCAAGTGGCAGATGGGCGGTGCACGCCCGGGAAGCCAGTGCCAAACGATCGCGAAATCGAATTCTTACCTGAATAAAAGGTGTCAGGTACCGTTTTTAGAGAATAGGCAGTTTCGGATTGATTTTCTTGTGATGGTTTGGTAGCTTCTGGGCTGAATTCAGATTCCTCGGAGACCATTTGATGGGCAGAGCACCTCGGGCTGACAAGGCTGGCGGGCTTTATCACGCACTCAATCGCGGCAATGCCCGCAAGAAGATTTTCCGCAAAGACGCGGACTATGAAGCGTTCGAGAGGATCGTTGCCGAAGGGCTGGAGCGGTTTTCGGTTGAACTCTACGCCTACCAGTGGATGCCCAGCCACTGGCACATGGTTCTCTCGCCGCAGCTTGACGGTGAGATGTCCCGTTTTATCGGTTGGCTGACGCTTACGCATACGCAGCGGTACCACGCTCATCATGGCACGACTGGCCACGGCCACGTCTATCAAGGCCGTTACAAGAGTTTTCCGACTCAAGATGATATTCACTTTCTGACCGTTTGTCGTTACGTTGAACGCAACGCGGTTACCGCCAAGATTACCAAACGAGCGGAAAACTACCGCTGGGGTAGCTTGTGGAATTGGCGTGGTGGCGAATCGGCAGTGACAATGTCACCGTGGCCGATACGCCGCGCTTCGAATTGGACGGCGCGAGTCAACATGGCAGTTACCGCGAAAGAACGAAAAAGCCTACAACGCAGCATGCAGCGAGGTGTTCCGTTTGGCGACACGAAATGGACAGAGAAAACGGTCAAACAATTCGGCCTCGAATCCACCGTGCGTCCAAGAGGAAGACCAAAGAAAACCACCTAAACTACCAAAACGGTACCTGACACCTTTTTAATGATGGAGAAGCGATAATTATGACAACTGTTGGTGTCGGAGGAAAGACAACGGAGCAGGCGATGGGCGAATTGTCGGACATGACAAATGGCGTGCCACGGATCGCGGTCGAAGAATTCTCTCAACGACTGCGGCGACTGCAGCAGTCGATGAAAGAGCAAAACGTTGGAGCCGTTTATCTTCATGCCGGAACGAACCTCTACTACTTCACAGGCCTGAAGTGGAGCGCCAGCGAGCGAATGGTTGCGGCGATCGTCCCTGCCGAAGGAGAGATCGTCTACATCGCGCCAAAGTTTGAACTCGATACGCTTCGCGACTACTGGAAACTTCCCGCCGAAATCGTGGCCTGGGAAGAGCACGAATGTCCCTACGCGTTGCTCGGCAAAACCCTGAAATCGATGGGAGCTGCCGAAAAAGAACTGTTGCTCGACGAGTCGACGCCTTTCTTTACCGTCCACGGAATTCAATCCGCCAACCCAACGCTCAAACTGGGACACGCTCAGCCATTGACCCAAGCACTGCGCAGCCGCAAGTCACAAGCGGAAATCGATCTGATTCGACGGGCTCATGAGATGACGCTTTCCGTTCATGCGGCAGCGGCATCTATCCTGAAACCGGGAATCACAACTTCGGAAGTCGTTGAGTTCATCGACAAAGCCCATCGCAAGGTTGGTGCTCCCGCCGGTTCATACTTCTGCATTGTTCTCTTCGATGTCGGGACATCTTTCCCCCACGGAGTCAAGGATTCTCAGACTCTCCGTGAGAACGATTGGGTGTTGATCGACACAGGGTGTTTGCTCGACGGTTACAACTCGGACATTACGCGAAGTTTTTGCTTTGGCGAACCAACGGACGCGCACCGCGTTGCGTGGGATGCCGAGAAAGCCGCCCAGATCGCGGCGTTCGATGCGGCAAAAATCGGAGCGCCATGCGAAGTTTGCGACAACGCTGCCCGCGCGTCACTGGAAGGCGCGGGCTACGGTCCGGACTACGATCTGCCGGGCTTGCCACATCGTACCGGCCACGGCTGTGGGCTCGACATTCACGAAGGCCCTAACCTTGTTCGAGGCGAAAAGACTCCGCTGGACGTAGGCATGGTGTTCAGCAGTGAGCCAATGCTGGTGATCCCCGATCAGTTCGGGGTTCGCTTGGAAGACCATTTCTTCATGACAGAATCCGGGCCCGAGTGGTTTACACAGCCCTCGCATACGATTGAAGATCCATTTGGTATCAATATTTGATTGGCTGATTGCAACGATCGATACGCCGTATAGGTACGTGATCGTTGCGGAGGACTCAGACAATCGGCTCCTGATCTACAACAATCTAGTCAGTGGGCCGGTTCAGTCGACCAAGTGCAGCGTCTGCCACAGTGATGGATCTTCGGCAATAGGAAGTTCGGGGCCGATGGCGAGCGTCTGCCATCCTAATTCACGGTCCATCACCGCAAGGTTAAAACCAAGCTGGCGGTGATCATCGACATTCCATCCATTGAGCGCGGCGGCTGGGATGAATGTCGTCAAACGATAACCATTTTTCAGGAACTCGCTTGATGCCTTCAGTTTGGCGCGGTTAATCGCCGGCGAGTCTTCCCGACTACGGTTAATCTTCAAGGTGCTGATCACCGGCGACATCTGCTTCGTACCAGCGCCGGCGGGAAGAACCGCAAACCAATGGCAAAAACGGGTCGCCCGGTGCACAGTATGAGTGTCACGCGTATCAACCCAAATCTGCATTCCGTCACTTTCAAGCAATTGATTTTCTCGACACCATATTGCCTGCGCCTTTGTGGTCACCTCGACTGAGAAATAAAGCCCGCCTTCATTCCATCCCATTCGAACATCCGCGTACGGTTTCTGCCCTTCGAACGATCCGAAAGTCTTCAAACGGTACGTTTCGTCTAGCTCGAACTTTTCCGTCGGCTTCAGGTCGACTTGTCGACACGGAACGCGATAGCGGAACAGTAGGTTCTTGGGAATCTGTTTGGTGATCACGTTCGACATAAGAATCAGCAGTGCGAGAAGATGATAACGGGAGAAAGCGAAAAAGGGCCCACGCAACACGAGCTACGGCCCACTCGGGCCCTCTACTTTACACGATCGCGCGCTCAGCGTCATCTGGCTGACAGCATTTCATCGGAGTAAGACCAATCGGGCTTAGCCAGATGCCTTCGGCTCTATCTCGACCCGAAGGGCTGGCGAAGAATCTCTGAAACAGGATCTTATTTACAGCCCGTGAGTCCGTAAGTTGTTCTGCCGCACAAACTGAACAAAGTTCTGGGCAAGGTAGCTGCCCATGTTCTGGTCGCGGCTGCGCACGATCAGTTTCCCGGTCTGACCCGCAATCAATTTCTTGCGATCACTCGCATCAAGTTCGATTTCGATCGGCACTCGCGGTTCGGTCAGCATCATGTCGCCTTCTCCCGTACCTGCACCTTCGTCTTGGACCTGCCCGCGAGGAACAACCGCCAGCGGTCCTCCAGCAGTCGCCGCGAACGCCTCGTGCGGCAGATCGTCTCGGGCACGCGGAGCAACATGCTTGATCCGCCCTTTCAATAGGTCGCTTTCATGCCGTCCCCAAATCAGCAGTTGGATCTCGGCATCCTGCTTCTCGTTGACCCATTCAATATCGGTCTGACGAGTCAACGCGATCGCCTGAATCTCGCCCGGTTGAGCAATGGAAAGAAGTTCATCGCCCGGAACAAAGT
The DNA here is from genome assembly GCA_964563475.1 of uncultured Pirellulaceae bacterium. Taxonomy (GTDB): domain Bacteria; phylum Planctomycetota; class Planctomycetia; order Pirellulales; family Pirellulaceae; genus Mariniblastus. Next base: position 10,879 of record CAZLYM010000063.1, on the reverse strand, counting down.
GCTTGCCAATGTTCGAATCCAGATCACGAGCCAGCACGACTCCCGACTGAGGGGCGTGGATCTTCAAGTCCGCAATCCGATCCTCAAGGTCCCTTTTCTGCTTGAGCATTGATTCAAGCGACTCGCGCTCAAGCTGTACCTGACTGATCTCACCCGCATTGAACAGGTTGTTGGACCGAAGTTCTGAAATACTGATATCGATCAGCAAGGAATGCAGTTCGTGTTGCAGATCGAGATTTTCCAATGTGATCAGCAAGTCACCTTCCTGAACTTCCTGCCCATCCACCACATGAATGGCATGTGCAAAACCATCCGACTTCGCTCGCACAATCGAAAGCGGTTCATAGTCGATCACGACCGGCGCCGACACAACCGAAGGGCTTGGGCAAAAATACAGAAACCCAGCTACGATCAGCAACGTGCACCCCATCGCATTGGCAAACCAGATCCGATTGGGGATTTCGGTATCGGTGCCATAAGCCGTGTACTTGATCAGTTTGAAAAGTGGAACTCCGGCCCACATGATCATACCGATCATCGCCACTACCAGACCGAAACCTTCGATGAAACTTGACGCCGCCAGCGAGAGACCAATCGCGATCGTAAAGAACCACGCCATCGCCAGCACGCCATAGGCACGGACAGCCAACCCACGGCCTCCCGTTTCCTTCAACTTGGGCGACTTGTTGCCGAAGTAAAGCCGCTTGAATTTCCCCTTCAACCACGACCTTCCCTGCGTTGACAGATTGGGGATCTCCAACAGGTCGGACAGCATATAGTAACCGTCAAATCGCATCAGCGGATTGATGTTAAACAATAAAGTGTGCAACGTTGCGGAAATAATCACGTTACCCGCGTGAAACTGCAATGGCCCGGGCTCACTGGAAGCCCACACCCAACACGCAATCGCAGCGATGAAAATTTCACTCATCATGCCAGCCGCAGAAGTCAGAATCCGTTTCCACTTGTTATCAAAACGCCATGAACTGGTCACGTCAACGAATGGCATCGGAATCATCAGCAGCAGCAAAATGCCACACGACTGGACTCGACCCCCAAACTTTTTGCAGACTACCGAGTGCGCCAGTTCATGGATTAGTTTGAGCAACACCCAAGTCAGTGCTATCCACGCGATGTCCGACGCACTGATTGAATTGACTCGGTTTAGATAAAACGCGTCCCACACGTTGGCCAGTTTCAAGAAACCGAACAAGCAGACCGTCAACCAGATGACCGCCCCGATCGGGCTGACCAGAAGACCGACAAACCGTGTGATCGTTGTGATAATTGGATCAGGGTTGAATAGCGGGATGCGCATCATCATTGGGTTGAGATACGAAACCATTTTCTGTTTCTGTATCTGTTCGTGCTGCTCAACCCGCCGGGCCGTCGAGTTTCCGTTTTCTGACTCGACCAGCCCCGATTCGATTGCCCATTTGCACAGGTTTGCGGCTTCCGATTCGTCGATCGCGTGCTCGCGCAGCAAGGTGGCCGTTTTCATCAACGCCGTGCTGACGGTGCGCTCACCATCGAGCATGCTCATGAAGGTGTATTGTGGCAGCCCGACACGAAAGAATCGCCCGGTCACTTCATCTTCCACCAGAAAGTGTACCGAGTCGCCACTTTGTCGCATCGTGAACCGCAAGCTGTCCTTGAGCTTGAGTCGCGCTTGGCTGAATTCAAATGTTTGTTCGTTTAACATCAGTTCAAAGTCGGAATGGGAGGTCGGAAGTCGGAATGAAAAGTGAGGTGGTCTACTGGAATTCCGACTTCCGAATTCCGACCTCCCATTTGGTTCCTACCACCACGTTAGACGCGAGCGGACGTAGTTGACCGGTTTGTGGAACAGACTCCAGCCGAGCGATCGTTTCTCGCCATCGATGCGAACGCTACCTTTCATACCGGGACGGAGACGTTCGTCTTCGTTGGGAAATTCGATTTGAGCCACAAAAACATTTTTGGCATCACGAGTTTCACTACGAGGATGAATTCTCAGAATTTTTCCCGTGACCGGCCGGTCCTCTTGACCCTCAATCCAAACTTTGGCTTGGTGACCTTCACGCACCTGAGCGATTTCGTCACTGGAAACGGCGACTTCAATTCGCATCGGACGAACCGGTCCAATTTCAAACAACACTTGGCCCGTTTCGACTGACGCCGCTTCGGCTCGTTCAAGCGAACCGCTGAGCACCACGCCATCAATCGGACTTTTGATCATCAAATGCTCTCGCCTGTGCTGAAGAATCTCTTCTTGCGAGACCAACCGGTCGTACTCCAACTCTGCCAGAATGGTTTGAGAAACATTGCGCTCCGAAAGTTCGATCTCACGCGTCCTGAGCGATTGCTGACGCTCGGCTAGAACACCATACAGTTCCCAGTTGATCGTGCGGCCATCCATTTCGGCCAGCACCTGCCCGGCGGTCACCAAGTCTCCCGCTTCCACCAACCCGGTTTCAATCTGCCCATCAAAAGGAGCCACCGCAAACCTTCGCGAGACCGGTTCAGTCACGCAATTGCAACGAACTCGGTAGGTGATCGGCAGGAACATCAGCAACACCAAACACACCAACCCGACTAGGATTAACATTTGGCGCGAGAAAGAAAGCTTGCGTTTGACCATCGTCCTAGTTCGAGTCAAAGCGGTTTGCTTCACTTTGTCGATCACGGATAGCGAGCGAGCCAGCGGCTGAGCCGCCGCATCGTTGAAGCGTTTGAACTGGCTGGAGCTGAGCATTTCTCGCTCGCCAGTAAACACCACAGCCCCGATAATCTGATCCGAATCATCCACTAAGGGGAGACTGTAAACGGCGGCCGATTTCGTGCCCGCCGCAAGCTGCTTATGTGCCTGCAACAAAAAGTTATTGTCTTGGCGAATAGCGGGAAAAAGCCCAGGGCGTTTCCGAGTCGCACTCTCCACAAGCGCTTGCAAGTATTCGCGGCTGGAGTCGGAGCCTTGATCGATTTTGCCAACGCCTGAGATTGCCTCAAGCTGCATACGATTTTTCGAAAACCGACCGACGGCGACGCTGGCACAGCCTATCCGATTGGCCAGTAGGTTAGCGACTTCTTCCGCGGCCGCCTTACTCGTTTCTTGGCTTTCCACTTTTCCGACGATTTCGATAATCGCAGCCAGCGCCTGAGCCTGCCAATCCATGTCGGCTGAATTTCGCCCGTTGAGCCAAAGCTGGATTGCTTGAGTTACTTTCTGAGCGGTTTGAATCAAACGCAACGCTGCTTGCTGAGACTGAGCCACTACCAGCAGGATCTCGGGCTGCGAGTTGCGTGGCGCAATCGTGGCGAACAGGCCGTGCAGTTCGCCAGACGATTCAATTTTTGCCGTTTGAACGTTGGGCGACTTAACAACCTCCTCGCAACGGCTGGACAGGTCTTCTGCAAAATTACGTCGCTCCGGCAGACGCCCGACACTCGGCGCCGCAACCGAAGGCATCCACAAACCCTGTGGATCTTTCTGCACGTAGCAGGCACCCACGATTCCAGGCGAATTTAGCAACAGCTGAACAAACTTTGTCCGGATTACTTGTTCGTTAAATCTGCCAGAAACAATCTGCAGAATCTGCTGATCAACTGTCTGACCCAAAGTCATCGGCTGCGCATCAGTTTCCTTGACCGTTTGTTTTTTGGCCGGTTTAAACTTCTTGTGCAGTGGGATTTTGCCTGCGGGGGGAGACGACTGCGATGTTTGGCTGGGATTCATGGCGGGTCAGTTGTGATTGAGGCAGTTGTGGTTAAGGCAGTTGAGCATGTAAGGAAGGAAAGGAATCTCTTGCCATTGCGTAAGCATGTTCATGCGAGCATGAAGCTTGGCACCGATTGACTTGGGCTTGGCGAACCACCAAACCTGCTCCACTAACGATTTCGGTGATCGTCTGTCGTCTTTCTGTTGGCTTGGGAAACCGGTTGCCGTTTCAATGATTCATCTTCCCAGAGACAGGTGACGCCACTTTGAATCTGCAAATCTGAGTTTTCGATGACGACATCCAACCGCCCCAATCCGCTATCCGGATCGATTACCGGAGACACGTAAGTGACTTTCGCATCCTTGCGTGAACTCGATCGCCCCAAGAACACGTTGACCATGTCACCAACGGCTGTCGACTGGAGCGTTTTTGAATCTAGGTAAAAACGCACCTTCAACTGATCGACTCGAACGACGGTCGCGTACTCCGGTTCGTTGTTGGAGATGTTCTCGCCCGGTTGCTTGTGCACTTCGGTCACGAAACCTTCAATTGGACTGGTGATAAAACGGTCGTTAAGCTGGGCTCGAATACGAGCAACTTCGAGCTCGTTAAGCCTCTGCTCATCCTCGGCCGTTCTCAGTTCTGCATGCGTAACTGCGTACTCTGCCTTTTTTTGGTCGACCTCAAACTGGTTCGTATGCCCACCCGCAACGAGTGACTGGATCGCTTCCAATTGCGATTTGATCAGCGCCAGTTGTGATTTCGCCGCGTCAAGTCGAGCCGTTGATTCGGCACGAGCAATGGCAATCGCCAACGATTCTTTTAGCACTGTGTGATTGATGGCTGCCAAGCGATCACCGACCTTAACGCGATCACCTTCCTTGACAAAGGATTCCGAAACGATGCCCGGCTCTGGACTGGCGGTAACGCTTTTCTCAATCGGTTCAGTAAAACTTTTCGTTATTCGCCCCGTATGCGAATTGGTTTGCGCGACCGCGGTACCGCCAACGCTTGCGTAAACCAGCAAGCAGATCGACGAAACTGTCAATCGAAAACACACCGAATCCAGCGAACAGGATTGATACAAGTGAGATTTCAAAAACGGCAATCCGTCGTTGGTAAATTTTTTCGTCACAAAATACTCCTTTATTCTTTTTCGATCGCTTCCCGGACGGAATCCATCCAACGATCGCGCAAGATCATGTCCTGCCGTTGCTTGTAACTTCTGGCTTCGATCATGGACTGGAGCGCATCCAGTTCCTTCGAAAAATCATCCGATTCGCCATTCGATTTTGCTCGTCGTGGGATCTGCCGAACGAGGCTCGATTCGTTTTCAACGAAAATCTCATCGGTGGCTGCCGCAAAAAACTGAGCGGACCCCGGCTGACCCTGCCGCGCTGCTCGGCCAACCAATTGCCGATCGATTCGCCGCGAAAGATTGGGGCTAACACCAATCACGTGCAAACCACCGATCTCCAAGGCCTCTTTTTCAATCTTGATATCCGTTCCACGCCCCGCCATGTTAGTCGCCACCGTAATCGCCCCACGCTGGCCCGCTCGCGCGACGATTTCAGCTTCCTCTTCGTTTTGTACCCCGTTGAGCAACGTGGCTTGGAGCCCTCTGGCAATCAGTGCTTCGTTGACTTGTAGTGTTTCATGGATCGTGCGGGTCCCGACAAGAATCGGTTGCCCGGTGGAATGACGTTCGACGACCTGTTGAGCAATCGCTTCGATCTTGGCTTCCTGATCGGCAAAGAATCGAGGCGGCAACACGTTCCGGAGACTCTTTTTGTTGGTTGGAATGACCACCACGTTGCATCGGTAGACCGTTTTGAATTCCCGCTCAACGAGCATGGCGGTCCCTGTCAGTCCGGCCAAACGGTCGTACATCTGCAGGTAACGCTGGCGAGTAACCTGAGTGGTCGATTCACGCCCAGGTTTGATTGGCACATTTTCTTTGGCTTCGACGGCCTGATGCAAACCATCCTGCCAACTGCGATCTGGGTGAATGCGGCCCGTGTTTTGGTCGACGATTTGGACTTCGTCGTCGACAACGACATAATCCACATCACGAGTGAATGTTCTTTCTGCTCGAATCGCATTGGTGATGTAGACTCGCCACGGTCGCGCCAAGCTCAATTCGTGCAGAGACGCGATTTCGTCATGTGCCAGTTGCTGGGCTTCGGTCGTAACCTCAACCTTTTTTGACGGAAACTCAATCGTGTACTCGATTCCCTCGTTGAAGTTGGCGACGATCCTTTTTGCGATCAAATAAGGCGCTGGATCTTCGTGATCTTTCTTGGGCAAACTGATGATCAGCGGTGTCATCGCTTCATCAATCATCACACTGTCGGACTCGTCGATGAGCGCACAGTGTAGGTCGGCAGGCTGAATCAGTTTTTCATAAGGGTCGATACCTCGAATGCGATTGATGGTTGCGACGCCGGCTTTGGACTGACGATTTTGCCGCAGGTTCATCTGGTCGCGCAGGTAGTCAAAGCCGTACTGATATCCCGGCCCGTAAACGATCTGCCGACGGTAAACATCGCGACTGACGCCCTCATCATTCTCTTCGGGCAACAAACCATAGCTGATCCCCAACCTTTCGAAGGTCGACTCGAGTGACTCTAGGTCTCGTGCAGCAAGGTAGGCGTTGGTCGTGGCAACATGAACCGAAGGGTAGCGCAGTGAATTGATCGCCGCGATGGCTCCAGTGACCACCGTTTTTCCTTCACCGGTCTGCATTTCGACCATGTTGCCATCGGCGCCTGCGGCAACCGCCATCAACTGCACGTCGTAAAGACGAAAACCATGAGACCGATAAATCGCTTCGTTTACGATTCCGCCATACGCGATCACTAACGAGTCATCGTACGATTCGGCAGCCTGTTCTCGCAACTGCGTCGCGCGGGCGAGCAACTGCGCATCGGACAACGCAGCGTTCTGGTGTTCCGATTCGCGTATCGCTTTGGGGAAATAGCGAAACGATTCGGCAGTCGCCGGACGCCTTGATCCTAGAAAGAACCAAGATCGACCGCGATTGCGTCGGGAAGCAGATTGGTTGCTTGTTGCGGTCGTCACGTTCGATCCTTGAACTATTGAACGACAAGTTCGGTGCAGACAGATTGCCAAGACGGGCAAACCTGAGTGCTTTTCTCGAAACAAATCAGGTGGAGGTGTGAGTGAATATGGCAAGCATCACTCACTCTCGCACGTCTTGAGATACGGTGGAACGAAGCCTTGGAGAGCAGCTCCAAAACTATCGCTTAAAGTGGTTAGCCTGTTCCGGCGTGAATTCTGCTCCACGAGGGAAATAGGAGCCAGCGGGTATCGCTTGCTGCTGTGCGGCCCCTTGGAACCTTCTCTCAATCGGCACAATGCTATTGTCTGGAGGCAACGATTGAAACTGTTCTGAGCCAACGGGAGCGTTGCTAAGCGGCAACGATTGAAACTGTTC
>CAZLYM010000063.1:0-3624 GCA_964563475.1 uncultured Pirellulaceae bacterium | reverse complement strand
GAAACTGTTCTGAGCCAACGGGAGCGTTGCTAAGCGGCAACGATTGAAACTGTTCTGAGCCAACGGGAGCGTTGCTAAGCGGCAACGATTGAAACTGTTCGGAACCGACAGGAGTGTTTTCGAGTATCGTCCCTTGTGCAGGCCCGAATTCGATTGCTCCAGTTGGAACAGCTTGCGGGTAGTAAGCAACCTCATCGTTCGGCACACCTTTGGTGATATCGATTTGCTTGCATTCGCCATCGGCACAGTTTTTTGACACGTTGACGTTTTCGGACGACAACAGCGTTCCGTTGGTTCGCTTCAAATTGATCATTGCCAAGTTGTACGTCAGGATCGAATTCACATACTCCGCCTCACTGTCGGTGACTCGTTCCTGAGCGGCGATCAGAGATTCTAGGTTCAAACCGCCTGAACCATTTCCATCAACCATTCTCAACCAACGTTGCTTAATCGTTTCGGCTTCCGCCTCAGCAGCGGCCAGAGCGCGGCTTTTAGCGCCGATCTCCAGATAAGACGTGTTAAGCTCTCGGACGGCGATGTCGACTTCTGTCTGCACCGTGGTCAAGGCTCGAGCGTACTGGTCTTCCAACTGAGCAAGTTCATGCTTACGTCGACACAACCGAGCTCGGGCGAGCCGATTCCCAACTGGCAATTCGTATTGGATTCCGATCGAGTAACTTGGCGCGCCGTCGGAAAACTGATCGGCGAAAGCACCACCGAAATCACTGCTGCCTCGCAAACCGTTCAAGAATCCTTGGGTGACCAAGTTCAGAGCAGGCAACAACTCGTGTTCGGCAACACCCAAACGAGTCGCCCCCGCTTTGATCTGTCGGATTGCGGCAGAGAGCTCTGGACGGTTCTGGACCGCGGTTTGAATCTCTGTTTGCAAATCGGTTGTATAAAGCTGAACCGAAGGCAGTTCGGCCGGGATCACTTCGGACACATCGGTATTCGCAAGCTGCGGGGCGTTGATCAAGCCACGCAGGCGCGTCTCCGCATTGGTGACCGCTGTACGTGCTCGGATCAGATCGGATCGACGATTCTCAAGGGCACTAGCAGCGGTGATCAACTGAGTCCGTTGAGTGTCAACGCCTTGGCGAGCTTTGAGTGTCTGATAAACCTCGCGCGTTTTCAGAAACAGCCGCATCTGGTGAGCCAGCAAGGCTCGTTCCTGATATAGGGCCCAGTAGCTTCGAGTGATTTCCAATAGTTCGTCTTGAAGAGTAGCCAGAAATTCACGCTCGGCAACTTCCGCATCAACAGCTGCCAGAAAGACCAAGCTGTTGTTGAAAGCGGCTCCTCGACCTCGCAACAACGGATGAGTGTAAGACACAGTGAACTGACTGGTCGCCTGCTGGTCAGGCGTCAGGAAGATCGAGTTATTGTCTTGCCACCCGAATTGCTGTGAAATATCAAGCAAGCCACCGTACCGTGTCAGACGTCGGAAACCAGCGGTTCCCTGAAACACGTTGTCATTGAACTGCGTCGCAGTTCCGCCCGCAGTAAGTGTGTTACCGATCGGTTGGCTGGTATCGTTCCAAGTAGCGTCTAGATAGCGGACCCAATCAAAACTTGAATCGGCTTCTTGGATCGCGGTTTCCCGAATGAGTGGATCTCTTTTGGCGATCTTAATGTTGTTGGAATGCTGAACTGCCAAGTAGAGCAGGGTGTGAATGTCAGTTTCCAGTGGCTGCACCGAACGCATCGCATGAGTCACATGCTCATCCCACCACGGTCGAACCAACTGCACTTGTGCAGCGGAACTTTGCGTATCCAATTCTTGGAAAATGGACGTGGCGTCGAAGCGAGTGAACTCATTTTCTTGTGCCATTGCGGGCACTCGCAGCAAGCACGGAATACTTAAGGCAACCAGCGAACGGATTGCAAACCGCGACAATACGTCAAGTTTTTTCGGTAATCGGGCCATCAACGTTCTTCACAAAATGGAGGAGGAATACGGCTCTATCAACTTTGGGGAGAGCAAGCAATTTGAGGCTCGCCGGTAAGACAGAACCAAATGCTCTAAGAGTCCGATTCGGCACGACCTCACCACGTTCAGGATCAATCCTTCGGATAAATCCGAGAAACCAAACGTAACTCGCGGACTGAACAATAAAACCAGCACGACATTGCTTATCGTTAAAGTCAACTGAACTATCACAACCAACATCTTCTAGAAATCGGAAACTAACGAGATTGCCGACTCAGCAGAGTGCAATGAAGATCGCGAATAAGTGTTCAGAAAAGCTGTTCTAGTGCCGCGTCAAGCATTGATTTTGGGGTTGGCACCTTAATTTCGCATTTTGTTTTTCGAGTCAAATTGAGTCGCCAACCCCAATTCTTAAGTTAGACGCTGCACTAGCCACTACATGAACTTCGGGCACTGCCCGAATAAATTTCTCAACCTCGGCTCAAGCAACCTCTTTTCGAATCGCTGGAAGATCGTGTCTTGTTGGTGGGAGTTCCGGATACGACCTTCGTACTTGCGTAAGCCGATGTGGTTCCGCCTACCTGCAGCGAAAACACTGATGCAGAGTCTTTGATGGCAAGCTGTAGCTATCATTCGGGTTTTGCTCAAACTTTTTCAAAATACTGCAGCAAAATATCACTGTTGAATTTGACTCGCCAGACTTTTTGCGCCTTGTGTCAATTGGCGAGCTGAAAACATCATCCGTTTGAACCATAAACTTTGCGGCTCAGTGAGACGGCAACGACCTCATCACTACTACGACTGTCTCATTCGCGATTGGCCCCTTCATCTTCGACGTGCATCACTCAGATCACCGCCCTTTTTATCGCTACTTGCCGACCAACCTGCGACGCTCAGGTTCTGCGGGCACACAGCGAGTTTCGAAACGATACAGATTTTCGAGGATGCGCACATTCACATCAGTCACTGCTTTGCTAATCAGTAATTCCCCTGATTCAATCTGTGATCCTGCCTGAATTTCCATTCTGAAAAGTTGACAAGCTCGAGTTTGCGGTCTCCTTCAGACGCACCTGGCGCCCAAAACGTCATTTTCATTAGCCCAAACATCAGGAAGCCATGTTGTTTTTCAATTCAAATCAGCAGTTCAAATCAGTTTTTGAATCCTTGGAAGATCGTGTTCTTTTCGATGGTGTTCCGGATGCGACCTTTGTATTGCCGCAAACTGATGTCGACCAGCCCGTTCCGGCTCAGGTCCAGGGTGCTCAAGCGGCAGACATTAGTGGGCCCCGTGAATTGATCTTAGTGGACGCTGGCGTTGCCGACAGTGACCAGTTTCTGGCTGAAGTGCTGGAATCAAACCCGGATTCAATGTTTGAAATCCGATTCCTTGACAGCAACCAAGACGGTATCGAACAAATCAGTCAGCTGCTATCGGCGGAAGATGCACAATACAGTGCGATCCACATTATTTCGCACGGCAATGAAGGCGAAGTTCAGCTTGGCAACTCAGCGCTGACGGCAGACAACATCAACCAGTATGCAGATCAATTGGCAGGTTGGGCGGATGCGTTGACCGAAGATGCAGACCTGTTGTTCTACGGTTGCGATCTGGCAGGCAGTACGGAGGGCGAATCTTTCATTGAATCGATCAGCGCGATCACGGGTGCCGATGTCGCGGCGTCTGATGACTTGAC
>CAZLYM010000062.1:16268-19752 GCA_964563475.1 uncultured Pirellulaceae bacterium | reverse complement strand
CGGGTTGAGAGTACCGGGGGCACGCTTCCAACGACGAACGTCTCTCAGGATTCCGGCTCGACTTCGAAAGATGCGGGTTCGGATAAGAAAGATGCCGGCTCTGACACAAAAGATGATGGCTCGGATACGAAAGATGCCTCCGCTGGATCCGATACAAAGGACGATGCTGACGAATGAGCGGCTGAATCGGTAGCAGAAGGCCGCGCCAAGGATGGCGATGAACACGACAGCAAGCTGACTAACGGGGCATGCTCACGCAAGCGTCAAGCATGTCACCCGATAATAATAGCAGTCGCTCTGAAGGCGAACCAAGCCCGAAGCTTAGGGCGATTCCTATTCGTCAGTTGCTGCAGCTTCCTCTTCCTCGGAAGCCTCTTCTTCTGAAGTTTCCTCGTCAGCAGGCTCTTCTGACTCCATGGTTTTCGCTTTTTCGATCGCCTGAGGGAGCAGTTTCAGGATATCCTTCGCCGGAATGATGGCACTTAGTTCACGACCGGAATTAGGTTTGCGGATGCACATGCCAATGAGCTCGCCGGTTGCGTTAAACGCAGGGCTTCCGGGGACCTGTCTGTCGGCGATGTAGAACTTACGCGGTCGTTTGAGAATCGTATGGACCTGGCCGATACGAATCGAGGGTTGGAAACGGACATTTTCGCCCAATCGACTTAGGAAAATGACGTCATCCAAGTGCGTCAGTTCGGCGCTTTCATTGATTTTGGCCGGCTCACAGGACCACGAGCCGCCACTTTCGGACATGCGATCGATGGAAATAAAGGCTAGGTCAAGATCGTCGTCGTGGAGTACCAGCTTTGCATCGTACTCTTCCCCAGATTCGTCGAGCAACTTGATTTCTGTTACTTCGGTTTCAATCGTCATCCCACGAGCTCGTGCGCGAGTCAACGCTGTGTTGGTGGTAGGGCTTGGCTTGATGGACCGGTAAGAGGTTACCAGCATTCCGTCTGAAATGACGATACCCATGCCGTAGCCAGGTGCTTCTTGGTCGAGCACCTGTTTTCCATTCATGGATGCGTCGATTTGGACAAGCGACTTGACTCCAAACACCTTGGGGGCGTGCGTCTCAAGCAAAATTCTGGCTTGTGCCTTCACGTCAGCAGTCTGACCGTGGGCGGATGCCGGAAGGAGTGCAAAACAAGGCCAACACAATACGCAGGCCAAAACAAACAAATCACGACGACTCATAATGGTTCCGTTTCTTATTCAAATTTAAAAAGTTCTCATAGCCATCAGCAAGTTAGAAATATCAGCTTGCTGGGACGCCTGGTTCTGACCACACGGGATGAATCTCAATGTAGAGTGTTCGGGAATTTCTATTGACAAGAACGACCACGAACTCATCCTGGCGATCCTTAATTCCGGTCAAAATTTCTTCCAGAGTTTCCAATGAAGTAATTGGAGTGTCATTGATTTCCTTGATAATGTCTCCACCGGTTAGCCCGGCGAGTGTCGCCCAGCCAGCTCGTTCGACTTTTTCAACGTAAACACCTGTTTCGGCTTCGATCTCTTTGGATCTGGTTTGAGAAAGTTCACGGGCTGAGAACTCCAACACTTCGTCGTCGTAGATTTCAAACTCAGAAGTTGATTGCGGAGCCGGTTCAAGGATGCATTTGATTTTCATTTTGTCGCCATTCCTTACGACTTCAAATTCCGCAGTTTCATCGATCGGGTAATCGCGAATCATGTTCTTAAACACGTTCTTGTCTTTTTCGCGTTCGGCCTGGATGACTTGGCCGTCGATCTTGAGAAGTATATCTCCCTTTTCAAATCCAGCTTCTTCGGCTTGGCAGCCGGGTAAAATGTTGACGACGCGGACGCCTTTCTTTCCTTTGAGCCCTACGACTTCCGCCAGTTTGCGAGTGAGCACTTGGGTGCTGAGGCCAATCCAAGCTTTCTGGGCAGCAGACGATCGGGAGGCATTCGGTTCTTTTCCAATTTCAACAACGGTTGCAATCAGGCTTTTGCCTCGTTCGAACTCGACAAGCGCTTTGACTTCGTCATCGCTGGAAGCAAGCTTTTCCGACACCGATAGTAAGTCGGCAATCGTTCTTATTGGGGTGCCGTCGATCTTCAAAATAACATCGCCAACACGAACGGGAGGCTTGGCATCGGCTGCTGGACCAGCGGGTGAAACACTAGAAATCAATACGCCATCCGCGTTTTCGCGTCTCATTGCAATAGCACTACGCGTGGTCAAGTCTTGTGCGGTAACGCCCCAAGATTTGAGTTCAGTATCCGTACCGCGAGCTTTGGAGCGAATTTCCGTTGTCAAAGTTACCACCCGAGGTGATCCATCTCGAAGAAGCGACACTTCAACCTCTTTCCCCACGGGAGTTCCCAAGACAATGCGATTGAACAGTGGGATGTGCTCTGGAGTTCGGACATCGACCGGAACGCCATCGAAAGCAGTGATCACGTCACCGGGTTGAATATCGGTTTTGGAACCTGGCGAGTCTTCTTGAACGCTGGATACCAAGACACCTTTGACGTCTTCGTTGAACGATTTCAACAAGGGCTGCGTGTAGATGCCCGTCCAAGATCTTTCGACCGTCTGATGCTCAATTAACTCATCCACGACATGACGAGCGATGTCTGCCGGGATGGCGCCTCCAAGTGAGCCGAGCCCAATCTCGTTAACGCCGATGATCTGACCGTCAAGATTGACTAGGGGACCGCCACTGTTGCCGAAGTAGATAACTGCATCATGGCCAATCCAGCGAACCAAATCGCCCACGCGTTCACCATCCTGTTTCATGGACCCCGTATTTCCTGGAGTAATCATCTCCATGTTGGCAACGACTCCGACGGTCACTGACTGAGACACGCCTGCTGGGCTGCCCATTGCTAGGACTGTATCGCCAACTTCGATGCTATCAACGTTTCCGAACTTTCCGATCGGCAATGGTTTGAGCCGGTCGGGGACCTGGTCCATGTTGAGTTTGATGATGCAAAGATCGGTTTGCGGATCCGTTCCAATTAGTTCTGCATCGACGCGTGTCTTGTCGGCCAAGCGGCACCAGATTCGTGATCCTTTGCCAGCGACGTGGTGATTGGTCACGACGTAACCATCTTTGTGAATAATCGTACCACTGCCGGTTCCGCCGTACTTTTCCATTCGCCCTGAACTCGGACGTGTTGCGACAACATGGATCCGTACCAGGGCCGGATAAACTTTTGCAATGGCTGCATCGATTTTGGCTTGCTCAGCTGGAGCTTTGTCTGTTGTCAAAGCCAAACATGGAGCGAGGTTCAGCATCATGCAGGATGCCACGACAAAGAGCTTAAAAATCAAAGAGGATTTCATTGGAAAAAAAGTCCTAGAACTGTGGTTTTTGATATCCCCACAGTTTACCACAAAGTGCTGCGGACGTAATAAGAAAATGGTGAATTTGGCGGCCAGCATGTTGAGTTCTCTTTAGCTGCGTGAGCCACGAAACTTTGACGGAAAGCAAGGTTGTCAGGCCTCAGG
>CAZLYM010000062.1:0-16168 GCA_964563475.1 uncultured Pirellulaceae bacterium | reverse complement strand
GGCGCGGTGATGAAAATGCGTTTTCGGCGGGGTAGGATGTCTTGAAAGGTTGTCCGGATTGTTGATAATCGGCGGACAGTTTAGTCTTGACCACAAGTCACCTGACGTTCCCCCCCGGAATAATTGCCACGATGAGCGAAGATGGTTTGATGATCGAGGCCGAAGGCCTCTGTAAGTTTTATGGACCGTTTGCAGCGGTCAATGAAGTCAGTTTCACCGTGCCCCGCCGGCAGGTTTGTGCCTTCTTGGGCCCCAATGGTGCCGGTAAGTCGACGACCATGAAGTTGTTGACTGGTTTTTTGGCTCCCACTCGCGGTTCGGTTCGGATCGCCGGCCACAGCATGGATTCGGCGCGGATTGACGGCAGTCGGCACATTGGCTATTTGCCTGAAAACGGTCCGCTGTACGAAGAAATGACCCCGCGCGGTGCGTTGAAGTACCTTGCCGGTGCACGTGGCCTATCTTCGGCCCAAAAAAGAGATCGGACTTCGTTTGTCGTTGAAAAGTGCGACTTGGAAGAAGTCTGGAACAAGCCGATCAGTAAGCTGTCGCGTGGTTTTCGCCAGCGAGTCGGAATGGCTCAGGCGTTGCTGCACGACCCTGACGTGTTGATTCTGGACGAACCGACCAGCGGACTCGATCCGAACCAACTGGTTGGAATCCGCAAGTTGATTCGCGAACTTGGCGACACCAAGACGGTTCTACTTTCGACGCACATTTTGCAGGAAGTTGAAATCCTTTGCAGCCGAGTGATTTTGATTGACCAAGGACGCATTGTGTTCGATGACTCAATCGATCAAATGGGCCAGCGGGAACAGATGGAGCAAAAATTCCACTCGCTGACTAAGTTTGCGGCGGCGACTTAGGATCCGCGAGTGATTTTGGCGAGTGATTTCGATTACCGCTGGAAGGGCATCGGCTGTTGTCGAGTCCAAATGTTTGGCGATCAAGTCATTCGCTTCGTTTTTTAGTTGTGTATTTTCGAGAGATGGCGGGTACTTCCCCGTCTTGACTAGGTTAGTTAGAGAGTGACATCCATGATTCGTTGGCATGTTGTTTCAGCGGTGTTCTGGCGAAACGTCAAACAGTATTTCTCCGGGGTGCTGGGGTATTTGTTTATCGTGGTTTTTGTCACGGTTTGTGCCGTGATGGCGTTCAGTCCGCAGTTTTTTGCGGACAACTTGGCGAACCTTGACCAATTAAGTCGTTGGTTCCCGATGCTGCTGCTGTTCTTTGTCCCGTCCATCACGATGTCGGTTTGGGCGGATGAAAAACGTCAGGGGACAGACTCGATCCTGTTTACCCTGCCCGCGTCGGATCTGGATATTCTGTTAGGCAAGTACTTGTCGGTCGCCGCGGTGTATACCATCGCCCTGCTCTTTTCGATGACACAATTGATTGTCTTGGCACTTGTTGGCAGCCCAGACTGGGGCGTGATCGCCACGACCTACGTCGGATACTGGTTAGCTGGCTTGGCACTGTTGGCCGTTGGAATGTTCGCCTCGTCGCTGACCGGCAGTTCATCAGTAGCCTTTGTGTTGGGGGCTCTGTTCTGTGCCGTGCCGGTACTGATTGGAACGTACTTTCGCGGCTTCACGGGGATCGAGCGATTGGGTTTCGAATGGAACCTGAGAGACTTTACGTTGGGTCTGATTCCTCTGACCAACGCGATCTATTTTGTTTCGTTAACTTTGCTGATGCTGTATTTGAACCTTGTCGTCATTGGCGAGCGGCACTGGCGGAGGGGCGAGCAGTCATCGCTGGTGACTCAGTTTGCGATTCGAGCCGCCTCGTTGGCGGTTGGGCTGTTGGCGTTCAACTATCTGTGCGGCAACGCCATTTCCAGCACTTGGTCTCGGGCCGATCTGACTAACGAGAAACTCTATACGCTGGACGACGCGACGGTTGAGACGCTTCAGCAAGTTGAAGAGAGCGAACAGCGGGTTACCGTTCAGGCGTTTGTTAGCCGTGATGTTCCGCGGAAATTTGTGAACACCAAGAAGCAATTGGTCGGTTTGCTACGGCAGTTTGATGAATTCGGCGGCCAAAATGTTGACGTCAGATATGTGGACGTGACTCCAAACAGTCAAGCTGCAATCGACGCGCGGTTTGTTGGGGTCGAGCCCGAATCGGATCGGTCGGAGATCGGTGGCCGCATGGTAGAGCAAGACGTGTTCTTGGGTGTGAACATCTTCAGCCCGAACTCGGACGTGACGCTGCCATTTCTGGGCGAAGGGACGTCATTGGAGTACGAACTAAGTCGCTCGATCGCCACGGTGGCTGACAAGTCCGACAAGCTAACGATCGGGATCCTCGACACGGACGCTCATTTTGGCGGTCCAGAAATCGAGGGACGACGCATTCCTTGGGCGTACAACTCGGCCATTGAAGAGCTAAAGAAACAGTTCACGCTTAAGTACATCAATGCTGCGGACCTAGTCGACTACCTGCCGGCTGAAGAATCGCAGGATGATGCAGCAAATGCCGACCCGGAAACTGATGAAGAAGGATCCAGTTCGTCAAAGAAGACGCCACCCAACGTAATGCTTGTGGCCGATCCAAGCAGTTTGGACCAGGTGGGGATGATGTCTCTGTTGGCATATTTAGAGGCCGGAAACAAGGCTGTTATTCTTGCAGACCCCCTGCCCTTTTTCTGGACGTATCAAAATCCAATTGGCTTGGGTGTGTTGAACGCTCCGCGGCAGCCAAGGATTCCACGGCAGTCGCAATACGCGGACATTTTGACCAGCAGCATGTCTCCCAAAGCGGACAGCGGGCATGCCACCGCGTTGATGGACTTGTTGGGAATCGAGTGGGATAGTGGCCGAACGGCGTGGGGAATCTCAGATCCGCATCCGGGCTTCAAGGGCGAATGGCCAAGCTACCTTGGCAATAGCTGGCCCGAGTACTACGGTCCCTATGAAAAAGCGTTCGTTTACGTGCGAGATCACGGCGAATCGGTTGCGTTTAATCCAGACAGTAACATTTCTAGCGGACTAAAAGAGCTTTTGATGTTCTACCCGGGAACCGTCAAAGCCAAAGCCGATTCGAAGTTAACGTTCACGCCGCTGGCGAGTTTGGGTACCGATTCAGGAACCACGGATTGGGACTCACTGACCAAGACTCCGACCCAGCAAGTGCGAATGTTTGATCCACGAACCGGGCAGATGTCTGTCAAAGATGAACCGGCTCGCAGTCAGATCACGGGTGGAAACATGATTGTGATCGACCCTGCTCCAAGACGTTCCATGGTTGATGCGGATGAGCATGTCGTTGCGGCTCGAATTACCGGTGAGAGCGATGGCGGGATTGATGTGGTGTTCGTTACCGATGCTGACTTTGTGGCTGATCTGGCTGAGCAACAGGAAGAAGGCTTGGGGCAGCGTTTAGACAATCTTGCGTTTTTGCAAAACGCTATCGAAGTGCTGGCCGGTAACGAAGAATTTGTACGGTTGCGCAATCGCCGCTCTAAACCTCGAACGCTCGTTAAGCTGGAATCAATTATTGAAACCTATAGGGCTGCTCGAACGGGGCAGCAGCAGGATGCTGAGAAGGGGATTCGTGTTGAACTGGAAGCCGAGCAGAAAAAGCTGAATGCAGCCACGGAGGAAATCGAAGGTAACGAATCTTTGAGCTTCTTTGAGAAGATGCAACGCACTTCCCAGGAGGCATCCGATGCACAGCGCCGGTTTGATCTTCGTAAGAAGAAATTGGACCGTGAGCTGACGCAGAAGATTGCGAAACTGGAAACCGAAGAGCAAAACAATATTTCTCGGCTGGAAACGGCTGTGCGATACGCATCCATTTTTGCGGCTCCCCTGCCCGCACTGTTTTTGGGAATATTGGTGTTGGCCAAGCGTCGCAAGAACGAGCAAAAGAATATCGCACCAGAACGTCGAGTCAGCGACTCGTAAGACAACGCTTTCATTCTTCGCGGTTAGGCTGAGCTTTTGTGTTCAGCATTGTTAATTGCGACAACAACGATAAAAAATTATTTCACCTGTTTGAAGTTTGATTTTTCAATCATGCAAGAATCTACCAAAACCTTAGTTTTTGTTGGCGGCGCGGCCCTGATGGTGGTTGCCGCTGCTTTTAGTCATTTTGCCAGCCAGCCGCGTGCCGCTAGTGACTTCGCAAAGGTGGGCGAGCCATTTTTCGAGAAGTTTGATTCCAGTTCGCAAGCGAAATCACTCGAAGTGATTGCCGTCGATCCGGAAACGGTCGAGCGCAATCGCTTCAAGGTTGCGAAAGTGGATGGGCTGTGGCGGATTCCTTCTCATGAGAATTACCCTGCCGAAGCTTCGGCTCGTTTGGCGACGACTGCGTCATCGGTAATCGGCATTGAACGCGAATCGCTTGCGGGTCGAGGAAAAAAGGATTTCAAGCGTTTGGGTGTTGTCGATCCACTAAGCGATGAGATCGACGATCCGGAAGAGGTTGGGCAACGAATTACGCTCAAAGACGAAAATGATGAAACCTTGGCTGACTACATTATTGGCAAGGAAGTTGAAGATGTTTCGCTCGCGGAAGTTGATCGCCCGTTTGCCGGTGGCCAGAATCAGCAGACATACTTTTATGTGCGTCATGCGGAAGAGAACCAGACTTACATCGTTCCGTTGAAGCTGGATCTGTCGACCAAGTTCTCTGATTGGATCGACCCAGACCTGTTGCGGTTCGACACTGCGAATCTGAGCCAAGTCACGATTAGAAACTACTTGCTGAAAGAAGAGGTGGGCGGCAATCCTTTGATGCCTCAGCGAGCTTTGGTCAAGCAAGCGGGTGACGTGTTGGCTCTTTCCAAGTCTGATTCCAACGCTTGGGAACTGGCCGGTGTCGAGCCCAATACGGAAACGTTTGATGCGGGCAGTGTGACTGAAATAATCGATGTGCTGGAAGAGCTTCGCATCGAAGACGTTCGCCAGAAGTTAACCTTTCAAGGGCAGCAGTTGCTGACTCCAGATCTAAAACTGAATAGTGATCCGGAGCTGATGAAGTCTCAAGATCAGTTCAGGCAAGCGATCTCGCAATTGGTGTCAGAATTGGAGGACAAGGGTTTCAATCTTGCAGGAACACAGCAGCAGTTACAGTTGGTGTCCAATCATGGAGAGATCGAGTTCGGGACCAACGAAGGGATGCGCTATACGCTTTACATTGGTGCTCCGTTTGAAGAGGGAGCCGCAGAGATCAAGGTCGCTGGTGCGGTTGATTCAGCAGACGATAAAGCGACCGATGATTCGGAATCGAAAGAAGAGAATGAATCACCCGATGCAAGCGATAATGAAACAGGTGATGCGGAAGCTGGCTCTGAAAATGAACCCGAGCCGGAAGATGGCAACGAAGACGAGGAAGAAGTCAAAAGCCGGTACATGCTGGTTCGAGTCGCTTTTGATCAGTCGTTGTTAGCCAATCAGCCTGAGCAGCCGACCAAACCCGAAGCGCCAAAGAAGCCGGAAGGCTATACGCCACCGCCCGCTCCTGAAGATGACCCAGCTGCAGGCGCGACAGAAGATGGCGGGGAAGAAAAGGAAGAGGAGAAAGGCAGTGAGTCGGACGCCTCCGATGAAAAATCAGAAGGCGAATCGGAAAAAACGGACAAGGATAAAGAAACTGCGGACGATGCATCAGAAGACTCGAAAGAACCACCCGCTCGATCGCCATTGTTCGAAGCCTATGATGTGGCGGTGGAGCAGCACGAGCAAGCGATGGTTGATTACGAATTGGCGGAGACTCGTTACAAGGACGATCAGGAACGGTTTGAGGAACGAGTTAAAACGGCCAAAAAACTGGAGGCCGAACTGAACGAGCGGTTTAGCGAATGGTATTACGTGATCTCGGGTGAAAACCTAAAAGCGTTGCAAGTAAGTCGCAGCGATCTGGTCAGCAAGAAGGAAGTTCCCCCAGCTCCCAAAGGCCAAGCTCCTGCCGCGCTACCCGATCGCCCAGATATCTCGTTCGATGGTGGTCCGGATGAAGGAGTCGAGGCAGCGAGCGATTCGCCGGGCGTTGCTGACACGCCTGATTCCAGTGATGCATCAGCGATGCAGTCGGACTCGCCGGCGACGGATGCCGACGCAACGAAACCGGCAACGGAAGGCGCTGTTTCGGGAGATGTTCCGAACGCTGACATACCTCAGCCGGGAACTGAGGTTCCAGCTGCTGAGCCAGTTGCGAAGCCGCCGACGACTCCGCCGGTTACCGAGACTGTTCCAGCTGCCGATCCCGTTCCTCAGGTGCCTGTGGCAGAACCAGTACCGGAATGACATGGCGGTAGCATCGCAGCGCCACCTCCACCTGTCCTGTTAGGGATAATATGTCGGTAGCAATTGCGGCATCCATCTATCCCCTGACCTCGAAGGGGTCGCAGCGTTCAGTGCGAGCTTGGCCATTGCTGCGACCCTTTCAGGGGCGGAATTGGGGGAGCTCACGTTCCGGTGGTGTCGTTTCACTCAACCACCGGCTAATAGCTGTAACCCCATTCGGGGTAAACATACTCGCGACTCATTTTCGCGACTCAGCCTCACAGCTCATCCTCTCAATTTTAAAATGAGTCCCATTCGCACTAGGTTGCTCAGCCATGCGACATGCGAGGCCTTTAGGTGACTTTAGACCATGCGGTCACCAACAGCGGTGCCAGCGCCGCAGTCGCTCACACCTATTGTTTCAAGTATGATGCTGGTGTCAGCCAGTGTGGTTCTTAAAACCGAACGTCGGCTGTATGAGTAACAGATTGCGAACCAGCTTATGGCATGCCGTGGCTGTAGTTTTACGGCCGGCATCCTTGATTCAAGGGTTTGTGAAGCTCTTGCTGACTGGAATGTGGCCACGATCTCTTTGATAAATTAACGCTAGGAACCCGTGCCATGATGGCAACCGCACTTCTCAAATCAAAAACCCAAATAGCACCGATCCTGTTATTATCATTCTTGATGGTGTCGCCCGCTTTTGCCGGTATTCGAGTGACGGATTTGTCATGTGAGGATCAAACGAATCCACTTGGAATCGACGTCGTACATCCGGGCTTTAGCTGGAAGCTGGAATCGCAGGAACGGAACCAACGACAAACGGCCTATCAGATTCTAGTGGCGGACAGCGTTGACCTGCTTCAGCAGGATCAAGGCAATATCTGGGACAGCCAGAAAGTCGAGTCATCGAACTCGATTCAGATCATCTTCCAAGGTCAGCCTTTGAAAAGCAGGCAGCGATACTACTGGAAGGTCCGAGCTTGGGATCAGGACGACCGAGTTTCCTCGTGGAGTACCCCGCAGCATTGGGAGATGGCTTTTGTAGATGCCGAAGATTGGCAGGGTGTCTGGATCGAGGGAACGGAACCACTGCCGGAAAAAGACGAGGACTTTTACAAAACCCATCCGGCACCGCTATTTCGCAAAACATTTGACTCGAACGGAGCGATACGCTCGGCGCGTCTGTACATTAGCGGGTTAGGGTATTGCGAAGCTTGGCTCAATGGCAAACGAGTTGGTGACCGTCAACTTGATCCGGCATGGACCAACTATGCCAAACGAGTCTTCTACGCCACCTACGATGTCACCGATCATTTGAAAGCAGGGACTGAACATTGTCTGGGGGTGATGTTAGGCAACGGTTGGTACAACCCTTTACCATTACGCATGTGGGGGCACCGGAATATTCGAGAGGCATTGCCTGTTGGGCGTCCGCGGATGATTGCTCAGCTTGAGATAACTTACGCCGATGGATCACGCCAAGTTGTCGCCAGTAACAACGAATGGAAAACAGCTCCGGGTCCTTTGCTGCGGAATGATGTTTACATCGGTGAAATCTACGACGCTCGAAAGATCGCTCGTGGTTGGAAATTGGCGGGTTACGACGATGGTACTTGGAAAGCTGCCGTGGCGTCGGAGTCGCCGCTGCCCCTGAAGGCTGCATCGCTTCCGCCCATTCGTATCACTGAGCAGATCAAGCCGGTGAGTATGAAGGCTCAGGATTCCGGGGCGGTGATATACGACTTCGGCAAGAACTTTTCGGGATGGGTGCGTTTGGATCTGGAAGCCAAGGCCGGTGAGCGTGTCGTTCTGCGCTACGGTGAACTGCTCAACCCTGACGGTACGCTCAATCCTATGAGTGCCGTCTGTGGCCAGATCAAGAAAGCGGGGGCTGGCGGCCCGGGCGCTCCAGACATCGCATGGCAGCAAGACGTCTACATCGCGCAAGGCGGAGGAACTGAGCAGTATCAGTCTCGTTTTACGTTTCACGGTTTTCGTTACGTCGAGGTCACTACAGCCACCGCTGACCTGAAGCTGGATTCGATACTTGGCTTGCGACTGAACACGGATGTGAAGAGTGCAGGATCTTTTTCTTGCTCGAACGAGCTGATCAATCAGATTCAACAGATTACGCAACGGACCTTTCTGGGCAACATATTCAGTGTGCAGTCCGACTGCCCGCATCGTGAGAAATTTGGCTACGGCGGTGACATCGTGGTGTCCTGCGACGCCTACATTATGAATTATGACATGAGAGAATTTTACGCTAACACCGTGCGACTGTTCGAAGGTGCCGCTCGGCCGGATGGTATGCTCACAGACACGGCGCCTTTTGTGGGGATTCAGTATTGCGGGCCCGGTTGGGCCATGGCTCATCCGCTACTGACCAAAAAACTCTATCGGTACTATGGCAACCGTCGTCTTGTCGATGAACAGTACCCCGTTGCAAAAAAATGGCTTGGCTTGGTCAGTAAGCAATTCCCAGACGGGATTGTAAAACGCGGCCTGAGTGATCATGAAGGCTTAGAGAAAAAGCCTACTGATGCGATGGTAACACCACTGTACGCCCAGAGCATCAAGCTGTTAAAGGAAATGGCTGAGATCACCGGCCTGGAATCAGATGTTCGGGACTACCGAGACCTTTATCAGATGGTGCGGGAAAAATATGTGGATCAGTTTTACGATCCCGACACCGGCAAGGTCGGACCCGGAACCCAAGCGAGCCAGTCCTTTGCTCTTTTCTCAGAGTTGTTGGACGAAAAGTCTCAGAAGCCACAGGCCTTCACTGCTTTGCTGGATCAAATTGATGCGCATGACCAGCACCTTCGTACAGGTATCTTCGGGACACGCTTCCTGCTGCCAATCTTGTCGAGGAATGGGCAGTCCGAGAAAGCCTATCAGATCGTCAATCAAAAAAGCTTTCCAAGCTGGGGGTACATGCTTGAAAATGGTGCCACCACGCTCTGGGAGCATTGGGCATATAGCGATGGTGGCTTCTCGCATAGCCATCCGATGTTTGGATCAGTGAGCCAGTGGTTTTATCAGTGGTTGGGAGGGATCCAGCCAGCCACGGATGCTGTCGGCTTTGACAAAATTGTGATTCGTCCTCAAGCGGTACCCGGGTTAGAATGGGTGCGATGCCGCTATGACTCGGTTCGTGGCCCAATCCAGTCGAATTGGAAATATGATGGTCAGACACTGCAACTGGAGATTTTGATTCCCGCTAACACATCGGCTACCGTTGTTTTGCCGGTTTCCAGTGCGAAAGGAATTAAGGAAAGCGGTCAGGATATCGGCCAGATCTCTCAGATCGAAATCGTGGAGGCGCCAATGACCACGCTCAAGATTGGATCGGGGCAGTATCGGTTTGAGGTTCCTATCGACTGAAACAATACAAAGTTCATAAAGACGTGATCTTGGAGCTTGCATCCCAAGCGAAATTAATGCGTCAAACTGAGACCGTTAATCGAAACCGCCACGTATTTTGTGTGTTGATAATTATATTTCATTCCGCCTCTCGCCTTATGAATCTTAAATTCTACTTTGCCGCTCTGCCCCTAATTCTCTTGGCGCTGCCTGTTCATAAACCGGTTGCGGCAGTTGAAGACAGTCCGATGAATGTGTTGGTTCTGTACGCGGATGACTGGCGGCATGACACGCTTGGAATTGCAGGCAATCCTGTTGTTCAGACTCCTGTGCTGGATGGACTTGCTCGGAAAGGCATGCGATTCACGGAGAACTGTGTCACGACTTCGATCTGCGGTGTCAGTCGCGCCACCTTGTTCACGGGGCAATACATGTCACGGCATGGAAATCGGGGCTTCAAACCATGGAAGACGCCATGGAGCCAAACTTACCCGGGCTTGCTGCGAGACAACGGTTACTACGTTGGCCATGTTGGGAAATGGCACAACGGAAAATTCCCAGCAAAGCACTTTGATTTTGGTCGAGCGTACTCAGGGAGACATTGGATTGAAAACCCCGATGGATCGAAGGTCCATGTCACCAAGAAGAACGAAAATGACTCGCTTGAATTTCTTCGCAACCGCCCGAAAGACAAACCGTTTTGCCTGACACTCGCGTTCTTTGCGACTCACGCCGAGGACCATAACCCGCTGCAGTTTTTGCCTCAACCCGAAAGCATGGAACTGTACAAAGACATTCAGATCCCTGTGCCGTCGAATGCGACCGATGAATCGTTTAGGCGACTACCTGAATTCGTTGCCAACGAAAAGAACGAGGGGCGCAATCGTTGGCATTGGCGATTTGATACGCCAGAAAAGTACCAGACAATGATGAAGAACTATTATCGACTGGCGACTGAGGTAGATTCTACGTGTGGTCGCGTGCTCGAAGAACTGAAACACCAAGGCGTGTTGGACAATACACTGGTCATCTTTACCACAGACAACGGATACTATCACGCAGAACACGGCCTAGCCGACAAGTGGTACCCGCACCAAGAAAGCATTCGTATTCCGCTGATTATTCACGATCCTCGGATGCCTGCGGAAAACGCTGGTAAGACCAACGACGATTTTACGCTTAGCGTCGACCTCGCCCCCACGATTCTTTCGGCGGCCAACATCGATATCCCCGATTCGATGCAAGGGAAAAATCTCAGCCCGCTGTACATGTCAGACGGAAGTGGCGGCGATCAGAAGCCGGTGTGGCGTGACGAGTTCTTTTACGAGCATCCGATGTTTCAAAGTGTTGATTTCATTCCTGCGTCTGAGGCACTTGTTCGCAAAAATTGGAAGTACTTCTACTGGCCTGACTTCGACCGTGAGCAACTGTTCGACTTAGAAGCCGACCCTCATGAAGAAAACGATCTAGTTGCCGATCCAAAATACGCAGATCAGCTATCTGAGATGAGAAAGCGGTTTGCTGTGTTGAAGAAGGAAGCAAAATAGGCGGTCCAACCGATCAAAGTACATGCTCGCGTCATCCTCATTGTGCTGGGGGGCACTGTCTCAACTGCTCGCCTAAGGGATGAACTGCCAGCCGATTCAAGTTAAGATGGTTTCTTGGCTTAAGCAAAGACAAATCTCAAGTTCCAGTTTTTTGAATTTCCTGTTTTTCAACTTTTAGGCATGATGATCTCCACTCGAGGATGCTATTTCGCAATTTGTTTGATTGTTTCAGTCGGTTTGTTGGCAATTGGTTGGACGCCGTTATCGGCTCAAGAAGTCGATTCAGTCAAACAACGCGTCGCGACAACACTCCGCGCTGCCGAGAAGAATCGGGAGGAGCTGGAGAAAGTTCTGCAAGATATTGAGCCGGAATTCAAAGTCGGTGCTGAATTCTTGCTTGCTTACATGCCGCATTCAGACGCTAAGAAATTGTCATCAGAATTCTTGCTTGAGCATATCCGTGGAGCGTACGAAGCGTGGAACCAGTCTCCATGGCAGGCTCAGATTTCAGAAGACATTTTTCTGAATAACATTCTACCTTACGCAAGCGTGAGCGAACGACGCGAAGCATGGCGGGCCGATTTTCGCAAACGATTTTTACCAATGGTCGAGTCGGCGAAGAATCCGTCTGAAGCGGCAGTGTTGTTGAACCAGAAAATCTTTCGCGAGCTGGGCGTCAAGTATTCGACTAAGCGCAAGCGTCCTGATCAGGGACCGTACGAATCAATTGAAAGTGGGAAGGCTTCTTGCACGGGGCTTTCCATTTTGCTTATTGATGCGTGCCGGGCCGTTGGTGTGCCTGCTCGATTTGTTGGGATTCCCCGTTGGACTGACAATAGCGGCAATCATTCTTGGGTCGAAATCTGGGACGGCGAATGGAAATTTACCGGCGCCGCAGAACCTAGTGGAGACGACTTGAACAAGGGTTGGTTTGTCGAGCGGGCAACCAAGGCGAAAGCCAATCAGCCCATACATTCGATTTATGCAGTCAGCTATCGTGGCACCGACACTAGGTTTCCAATTGTTTGGGATCGCTCTTTTGATCCATTTTGGGCGTCGAATGTGACCGAGCGTTACACCAAGAAAAAGATGGAGATTGGTGAAAATCAAGTCTTGGTGCGAGTGAAAGCGGTTGATGCAAAGACTAAGGAACGCGTCGTGGCTAAGTTTTCATTTACGGATCAAAAGGGAAACACAGTTTTCGAAGGCCAGACGAAGAACGAAAGTTTTGACTCCAACGATCACGCCAACGTCTTGTTGGAAAAGAATACGGAGTATGTTTTGCTCTACAATGATGAGGGACGCGAAGAGACTGAGGCCTTCACGACAACTGATAGTTCTCCTAAAAAACCTTTTGTTTTTCAAGTTGGTTCATCCGGCGATGCTGATGCGTCCAACGATAAAGTGGCGACGGAAGCGGTTTCTATAACCAAGGCCGAAGCTGCCGAAATGGCGGCAAGCCTATGGGCTCAACATCGAAAAGAGCTTGCGAAAGACCGAGCGCCGGAAATGCAAACCCAGCGAATTAAACTGCCCGAGTTTGATGACCTGGAAATGAAGTATGCCCACCTGCCGTTTGGTGAGAAACCTGAGAACGGTCACGCTCTGTATATTTCGATGCATGGTGGTGGAGGTACACGGGCGGACGTTAATGAGAGGCAGTGGATGAACCAAATTCGTTTGTATCAGCCGACGGAAGGGATTTACGTTGCGCCGCGTGCTCCGACTGACACTTGGAACTTGTGGCATCGAAAACACATCGATGCGTTTTTTGATCGTATCATCGAAAACTTTGTTGCCTCGGGGCTTGTTGACCCGAATCGCGTTTACTTGATGGGCTATTCGGCTGGCGGCGATGGCGTGTATCAATTAGGGCCTCGGATGGCCGACCGATTCGCCGCTGCGGCAATGATGGCTGGGCATCCGAACGAAACAAAACCGTTTGGGTTACGTAACTTGCCGTTTGCAATTTATGTAGGTGGCAAAGACACGTCTTATAATCGCAGCAGGATCGCTGGCGAGTGGAAGACAAAGTTGGCTGCACTTCGTGAATCGGATCCGGATGGTTACAAACATCAGGTCACGATCTACCCTGATAAGGGTCACTGGATGGATCGAGAAGACGCTTCCGCGTTGCCTTGGATGGCACAGAACAAGCGAGACGTTTGGCCAAAAAAGATCGTTTGGTACCAAGATGATGTGACCCACGATCGTTTTTATTGGCTGTCCGTGCCCAACGGTAGTGCGAAAAAGAAAACCACGGTTACTGCGGCCGTTGAGGGGCAGAAGATCATTTTGGATTCTGAAGATGTTTCAGAAGTTCGAATCTGGCTTCACGATCGCTTGCTTGATCTGGATCAAGAAATTGAATTGGTGGTCAATGGGAAAGCGTCAAAACAAAAAGTGGCCCGCACGGAAGGTGCGATCAAAGCAAGCTTTGAATCGCGACCCGATTTTGACATGATGGCACCGGCGTTTATCGATGTGAAGATCGAATAGCAATCGGGTGTGGCGCGGGCCGTCCCCGTTTTCAACCTTCTTCCCAAAATTTAGAAGGTCGCAGGCAACGGCTTGGTGGTGACCGAGAGGCTCGTTTGTCGGCTAAGATGTATTGTTGACCAAATGCTCCAATGGCTACCTGTCATTGAACGGCAAGCGGAAGGTTCGGCGTAACACTCGTGAGGCATCCTTCGGACCGAAGGTCCAGTACTATGTCAGCCCCGGGCATCGCCCTGGGAAACGCCCACCAACGGTCGATCGGGCCGAAGGTTCAGCCCTAAAGTTCCGGTTGCTAGTCGTTAGGAGTGGTCTTGGTTGGATCTTCGGTCCGCCCAATGCAAGTGCCTGCAGCATCCTAGGGCGTTAGGCAAAAAACGCAGCAGACGCGTAGCATCAAAGATCAATCGTCTTGCCCGTGTGGAACGACTCTTCGGCCGCCAAGACAATCCGCATGGAGCTGATTGCATCCTCAAGGTGATCCGTTAAGTCGACGTCTTGGTGGATCGCGTTCAAAAAGAACGCTTGTTCTCTCGCGCACAGGCCGTCGTGGTCCGGTTCATCATCCAACCGTAGCGAATCGTCAGGCGATTTGAATGTGTTTTCATCAGTCAATGCAGAATGATGAATGCGCAGGGCTTGCGTTTGTGTGTGAGCATCAACGGATGCACTCTGGCCGGCGGCCGATGCGTCTTCAGCAACAATGGAAACCGATCCTTTAGGGCCAACCACGTCTTTAACAAAGAAGGCGGTTTCGCTCATCATGGGACCCCAGCCGGCTTCGTACCAGCCTACCGATCCGTCTTCAAACGTTACCTGCAATTGCCCATAGTTGATTCTGCCTTCAGGTAGGTCGTCGGTTAGTCGAGCTCCAATCCCCGAAACGCGAATCGGGCGTGAACGAGTCATCTGGCACATCACATCGACGTAGTGAACACCACAATCAACAATAGGAGAAACGGATGACATCAAACTCTTGTGCGTTGCCCAATTTGCACCTGAAGACTGCTGGTTCAAGTTCATTCGCATCACCAGTGGTTTCCCCAGCCCTTGTGCGATTTCGATAAATTTCACCCAGCTAGGATGATGGCGAAGAATGTAGCCGACGACCATTTTCCTGTTCGTTTTATGGGCTAGGGCAACCAGTTCCTCTGTTTCGGCGACGGTGGGAGCAAGCGGTTTTTCCACAAACACGTGACAGCCTGCGTTGAGAGCGAGTCGTGCGAACTCGGCGTGCGTGTCAGGGTAGCTGGCAATGCAAACAGCATCCGGAGCCGTTTCCGTTAGTGCTTCTTTAAACTCGGCGAAGCAAGGGTATTCGGTTTGTAGTCGCTCGTTTAGCGACGCGGAGGATTCTGACGACCGCGTGCAAATTCCGACGATTTGAAAGCCGTCGTGTTCGTGATAGGCCTTGGCATGAGAAAAACCCATGTTGCCTGCACCGACACAAAGAACTTTTACAATTTTGTTTCCAGTATTAATCTTTTCGTTCCTTACTTTTTCCATTTAACAAAGCCTTCGATCGCTTGATACTGAGCCAGTCCAAGCCGGTCGTAGGTGCGAGCTGTTTCCGCGTTTCTTGCCTCTGCTCTTTGCCAAAACTCACGAATATCTGGGCCGGGGAACAAGGCTCGATCTTTTTGCGACTCATGCTTGAAGATCGCCACCCGTTTCTGCTCCACTTCCTTAGGACTAAGCGGAACGGCCATTTCGATTTCTTCAGGAGCCCACTCCTGCCATGCTCCCCGATAGAGCCAGACTTCACAATTTGACATCCAGTCGTCGTTGGCACATTCTCGACAGGCTGCAAAAACGACATCCAAGCAGACACGATGAGTGCCGTGTGGGTCCGACAGGTCTCCAGCAGCGTAAATCTGTTGAGGTTTGATGCGGCGTAGTAACTCCACCGTCATGTTAACATCTGCCGCGCTCATCGGCTTCTTTTTGACTCGCCCAGTTTCGTAGAATGGCAATTTTTGAAAGTGTAGGTTTTCATTTGGAACGCCGCAACTCTTTGCACCGGCGGCAGCTTCCACTCGGCGAATCAATCCCTTGATTCGTTGAGCGTCGTCACTGTCGATTTCGCCCGCACGTTTCGCTTCTAGCGATTCCTTGATTTTTGTGGCGAGCTCATGGATTTTTTCGCTTTCCACTTCGAACTCATCACAAAATCCTGAAATGAATTGAGCGAATTGAATCGCGTCCTCATCGAATACGGCGATATTGCCAGATGTCTGGTAGGCGACATGAACTTCGTGCCCCTGATCGGCGAGGCGTATCAATGTGCCTCCCATCGAAATCACGTCATCGTCCGGATGTGGAGAAAAACAAACGATGCGTTTGGGAAAGATGTGATCGTTCATTCGGGAGCGATCGCCAGGTAGTTTGGCATGGTCGGGCTTTCCCGCCGGCCAGCCAGTGATGGTGCTCTGAAGATGACGAAAGACTCTTAGATTGATCTCATAGGCCGACCCATATTCAGCCAACAGGTCCTGTAGTCCGGTCTCGTTGTAGTCG
>CAZLYM010000061.1:11891-19941 GCA_964563475.1 uncultured Pirellulaceae bacterium | reverse complement strand
ACTGCCGGAACGAGTCTTAGTTGCTTCGCCGAATTGCGCGTCGAAGTAAGCTGCGTACTCCGGCCCGTCTAACTGGTCCCATTCGATTTCCCAGTTTTTCCGCATTGCTGATGGTTCGATCAGCGACATAGTTGAAGTTGTTTCGAACCCATTGAGATCCGTTGGCATCCATCTGGTCTGCCAACGCTTTGCAGCGACCGCAATCAGAGCCCAGACCGAGCCGGTTGATCATTTTGGTCATCTCAGTTCCTGGTCCGCCTGCTGGGCTTGTTGAGTTGACTACCCCTAGGTTCTGTTGCGCCCAGCTTGGTTGGCTCAACATGACAATCGAAAAAAAGCAGATAGTGAAAAAGGTGGCTCGATTTGGACGTAGTCGAAACGATACGAGCTTTGGTTGTTTTTTCATTTTAAATCACCAGTTCTCTGCTGGCCGACAAAGTGCAACGTTTTGGAGAATAGAATTCCCAGTGAGGAGGCCGTTGATGTTAGTGAACTGGAGGCGGAGTGTCAAAAGTAAAGAATGAATTGTAGGCTGACGTACGGTTTGGCAATTGCTAGTACGTCAACGCTTCTTTGCCCGGCAATCCGTCGGGCCAGCCAGCCCTGCGAGGAGATTCCAATATTCTTTCCTAGAATCCGAACAGCCATTAAGTCCATCAACTTCTTTAGCTGAGACCAGGCCCATGCTTGAAATGCATCTTGCGCCCGTTCTGGAACTACTCCTTTACGGTATAGGATATTTTGTTGGATTTTTGCCCGTTGTGCTTCTTTCTTTAGGCGAAATTGAACCCGGCCCGATTGAGAGAACACAAGACTTCTCGTATTACCGTTCAAAGGGCAAGCGGTGGTGGCATCTGACTTACACAGAGGACGGACGGAGATACATTCCGGCAGAAGGGGTGGCTGCAATCGGGTGGCTTGTCGTCGCAAGTGCTGTCGGTCTAGCATGGCTGTTGGTAAAACTCGTCACAGGAACAATGTGACATACGCGAGGTCAGGCTCGCGTGTGGTTTTGAAGTGAAAGGTCGTTCGTTCCGGTTCGGCGATCACGGACTTTATCCCGCTTTGATGGATGGTTGAAACCGTAGTGACGCAAAAGTATTCCAATCTCGACGAATTATGTGCTCACATCCAGTTGATTGAGCGTGGAAATCACAGCACGACGAAAAACTGGAATGCTGCTCAAATCTTCTTCCATTTGGCGGGTGCTGTTGAAGGTTCCATGAACCAGTTGCCGAGCGGATACCCTCGTCTGGTCCGTATCGTTGTGCGACCGTTTCGTTGGATCATTACGCGCTACCGGTTTCCGCCATGGATGCCGATCCCCGGCTCCATAAAACAAAACCTTGCGCCACCTGACTCCAGCGATTTTGAAGAGCAGAAAAGTCGACTGCTGCACGTAATCGGTTTGTTTCGTGAGTTTCCGAAAGAACATCCGCCGCACCCAGTGCTGGGGGCACTGACTCGCGACGAGTGGATTGGGTTTCATCTCAGGCATTGCGAGCACCATCTTTCGTTTATAAAACTGAGCCACTCAACGCGCGACGCCGAAAACGCAGGAGAGTAATGACGCAGGAGAGTAATGATTTAGGGTGCAATCCGGTAATGAACCGCGAATGAACGCGAATCGACACGAATGGTGGAAGCGGTGGTTGTCGTAGTTGATTTTCGAATTGCGAATAAGATTCGTCGGATTGTTTTGATTCGTGGTAAGGTATCTGTAGAGACTGGTAAGTGCGACTGAGATTATGTGTCTGTGCGGTTGTAAGGTTGGCCTTTTGGGTCGGCGTTTTTTTCTAATATTTGGTAGCCTTCGCCGAAGTACATCTGAATTGACACTTGTCTCCAAATCGGTGAACTGAATGGTCAAACCCGAAACATTGCGATGTGGTGAATGCGATCGGGCTCTCGTGAACCGACTTGTCGATAAATGCCTTTATTGCGGTGCAGAGCTCGACGAGAAGATGATTCTTTCCGAAGCAGAAAAGAAACGGTTGCGCGAAGAGGAAACTCAGAAACTACTCGCCGAAAGAGATGCCCGCATCAAGAAAGAAAGAGAGCGTGACTCGGGCACGACCGGTTCTGGTGGCTTGGGAGATGACTGGATGCTCTGGGACCAGTTCTAAGTAAGTTGGGAATCCGCCTGCTTGGATTTAGCGAACCATCAGCCACGAAAAATCACAGAACACACAAAAATGGATTGAGGTTGCAGTGCGGAGAGCACCAAAGAGCGCCGGGCTACTAGAAGAATAAGGCCTCGCCAGCACGGAACGCTCAAAGGCCGTAGGTCTTCGGACGACAGAACAATGGAGGAAAGTGTTTACTCGGATGTTGCCATTTGAATTTCAGGTAGCTCGAATCCTTCGCGGTATTCTCGTTTCATGAAACGATTGGCAGCGTCGGCGTGAGGGCCGACGAACCGCTGGGTTTTAGGATCGATTTCTAAAACCGGGCTGAGCTTAATCGCTTCGCTTTGGATGTCGATCTCGTGCCGTTCGAGCAGGCTTTCCATGTCGCCGATCAGGCTGCCCCAGACGTCGACATCGATCTCGGCGGCGTCGGTGTGCGTAAAGGGCTTGCCGGTCTGATAAGCAGTGTTGGCCAGATTGCACCAACCGGTCGAGTCGTGTCCAACCTGAATGTCCGCCTTGAGCATGGATGAATCGTGGGCTCGAACGGCATCGATGAAATTCTGAGCGTGTGCTGGCAGGCCTCCATTACCCTTGAACGTTTTGATGACCTTGTTCTTGCTGTCAAACGCTTTTGCAGCACCACGCTTGCCTTCGAGCCGGCCGCCTTCGCAGTAGGCGATGTATCCGCTGTGAGGCCCCGGATGCTTGGTGGCTTTGGTGGACGATTTGCTGTTGGTTAGGTTGGACAATCCGATCACAACTGGAATACTGCCGGTTTCGAAGCAGGCGAAATGAACATTGGGAGTATCGCCGGCATCGTTCCATACGACTCGTCCGCCGCCCCCAATGACTTTTTCAGGCAGGGCAACGCGGTCGAGGAAAATGTTGTTGCGAACGTCGTCAAGAACATGGACACCCCAGTTGCCCATCTCGCCCGACCCGGTGTTGTAGTTCCAGTGCCAGTCGTAATGAAACTTTTGACGCATTATTTCTGTGTCGGCTGCCGGCCCCAACCACAGGTCGTACTTGACGGACTCGGGCGGCCTGAGTGGAGCGGTTCTTTTGCCGATCGTTTTGCGAACCCCGTATCGATTGACTCGCGCCGACTTGATTTCTCCCAAGGCTTTTTCTTCATGCAGGAACTTTTTGATTTCGGCCTGCATCGGATCGGATCGTTGTTGAGTTCCAACTTGGCAGATTCGATCGTACTTTCGCGCGGCGGCCACTGTTTGTTCGCCCTCCCATTGCGAGTGCGAGAGCGGTTTTTCTACGTACACGTCTTTGCCGGCTTCCATGGCCCAGATCGCGGCAAGGCAGTGCCAGTGGTTGCAGGTTGAAATCACGACTGCGTCAACTAGGTCGCCTTTTAGAAGATCACGCATGTCCGAAAAGCCTTGCGCTTTGGGATACAGGTCCTTGGTGGCTCCTAGGCGTTCCGCGTCTGGATCGCAAAGAGCTGTCACGTTGACGCCTTCGATCTTGTTGAACGATTCCATCAATTTATTGGCCCGACCGCCACAGCCAATATAGCCCAAGCTAATTTCACTGTTTGCGTCACTGGCTTTGAGCGAGCGTCCGCCTGCAATCGAGCTTGTGAACACTCCTGCAGCAACAAATGATTTCAAAAAACGTCGTCGTGATGGATCATTCATGGGACTCTCAGTTTCAGCTTGGCGTTTTTCAGTGCGAGCGAGCAGGAAGCACGGTTGAATAAGCTCTGTGGATCATTTAACCCGCATTTTGGCTAGTTGATTCGCGAATTGTAACATTTTTTGATTCAAACGGCATCACACTTTCGGCAGGACGAGTTCTGGGGTGTCCGTTTTGTTTCGCACATGATTTGCTCGGAAACGCCTAGCCAATCCGCATGACTGACCGGTAGAAGGAATCTCAGCTAATGAATGGAGGATTTTTCGCTCCAACGCGAGATAAATAGTCTAGGTTTTAGATGGCTTGGTAGGTTGGCTGAGTCGTTTCGAGTATCGAGTTTTTTCACAGAGAGTCCTGCCGTGAGTATTCCAGATCGTTTCATGAAGTTTGGGCCTAGTGCTGCGGTTGCCGCGCTGGGAAGACTGGTTCGAACGTGGCAGTCCGATCAAGGGTCTGCGACAAGTCAGCGCCGTCGAAACAAGCGCGGGCGTCGCTCGCTGCAGTTCGTTTCGCTTGAGTCGCGATCTATGTTGGCTACGATTGTGCTCGATTACTCGTTCGATACGCAAGGGTTTTTTGACAACACTGCGGCACGAAATGCTATCGAAGACGTCGCGGCTACTATCAGTGCCTCGCTCAATGATACGTTGGACGCGATAACGCCTACCGGCAACAACACTTGGTCTCAAGCCTTTTTTCACCCGGGCACGGGCGATTTTGGAACGTTTGTCAGTAACCCAACGGTTAACGCAGACGAGATCGTGGTTTATGTCGGGGGCAGTGATTTAGGCGGCGCGTTGGGATCTGCGGGGCCGGGCGGGTACAGTGCCAGTGGCAATCAAGCTTGGTTTGACTCGATTGGACAACGCGGCGAATCGGGGGTCGCCAGCGATGATGATTTTGCTCCGTGGGGTGGATCGGCTTCGTTTTCCACAACGGCCAACTGGCACTTTGGCGAAACAACGGCTGGCTTGGATTTCAATGAGTTCGATTTTCGCTCGGTTGCGTTTCACGAATTTTATCACATCCTTGGGTTTGCCTCGGCGGGCTCATGGACTGCACGCGTTGACGCTGTGAACAGTACTTTCACGGGCGCCGCAACGGTCGCCGAGTTTGACGGTACGGGAGATGTTCCGTTGGACGCTGGGCTGGCTCATTTTGCTGAAGGCACGACTGAAAATGGGCAGGAGGTCTCTTTGGACCCGACCATCACCAACGGGACTCGCAAGTTCCCGACGGCGCTGGATGAGGCCGTTCTGACAGATATCGGTTGGGAAGTGGCTTCACCGGGAATTGGGGAAGTATTTGTTTCGGGTAATGATTTGGTGGTCAATGGAACGTCAGATGTCAACCTGATCGAAGTACGTGGTTCAACGGGCGATCTTCGAATTCTGATCGATGGGTTTGATCATGGCACGTTTGCGCGACCGAGCGGTCAGTTGATTGTCAATGCGCTTGAGGGCAACGATGAAATTCGCCTGCAACCGTTGGTCAGCGTCAATACGGTGCTCAATGGTGGCGCGGGCAACGATCTGATTCGCGGCGGCGTGGGTGTCGACACGATCTACGGGGGCAGCGGAAACGATATGCTGTTTGGCCGTGATGGCAACGACTCGATTTTTGGTGAAGCGGGAAACGATGGTATCTTGGGGATGAATGGCAATGACACGATTGATGGTGGCTCAGGGACGAATACGTTGACCGGCGGTGCGGGTAACGATCAGATCACGGGTGGAGATCAAATAGATACCATTTTTGGAAGTGCCGGAAATGACACGATTTACGCCGGCGGTGGAGGCGACATCATCTCGGGCGGGTTAGGCGACGACATGATTTACGGTGGTCTAGGGGATGATGAAATTACTGGCCTGAGTGGCATCGATACCATTTACGGCGAAGCCGGCATGGATGTAATCCTTGGTGGGGCTGGTAATGACATGCTGTTTGGAGGAACCGAGGACGACGAAATTCGCGGCGGTGGTGGTTCCGACACGATCCAAGGCGACGCGGGAAATGACATGCTCTTTGGCGATCAGGCGACCGATTTCCTGTTCGGAGGCCTAGGCGATGACATTCTGTACGGTGGCACTAGCTCGGATGAGCTTCACGGCGGATTTGGAAACGACATGCTCTTTGGCGAAGGAGGCGTTGACTTCCTGTTTGGCGACCAGGGCGAGGATGAACTGCGAGGAGGATTCGCCGGCGACGTTTTGCGCGGCGGCGATGACGATGACGTGCTCGACGGCGAAGGCGGTAACGACGATTTGTTCGGCGAGGCCGGCAATGATACGCTGACCGGCGGACTGGCAGCGGATTTGCTCAATGGTGGTGCAGGGTTTGATACTGCGTTGGATAGTGGCGAGCGAGGTCTGATCGATATCGAGCAGAGCTGAGCGACGCAGGGGGGTAGGACGCGGTCGCCTCCCGGCTCGTCGTTAAACGAGAGGGCGAGAGTGGCGCGGTCGCCTCCCGGATCGTCGATAAACAGGTGAGTGTCGAGATGGTTCGATCAACGAACGGGGCTGCTGAACGACGAAGTAACTTCTATCTGGTTGACGATCCGATAGACACCTGGCTCAAGCCGCAGTTGTCGTTCCCATCGATCGCGTTCGGCGGTTGAGTTGACAAAGCCCGTCAGGATGGCCGTGCGATTTTCGATTTGAACGTTCACACTTGGCGCCGCGGTACTTGTGAATGCTTGGTTGGGAAACGGTGGCCCTGAAAGTTGCGGAGCCGGCTGTCGTGAGAGTCGATTTTGAAACCGTGATGCGATCTGAGCGTTAGGGACCGGCCGCACGTTAATCTGCGGCACGAGACGAGCTCGAACGCTGCGCCGCATGACTTGAAAGCCATTTTCTGTTCCGCCACCCAAGGGACCAGCGCCGCCGAAGCCACCGTTGACTCCACCTGGACCTCCACCTCCTGCTCCGCCGAAGCCTCCTCCTCCGCCGCCTCCAGCTTGGATGCCGCTGTCGTTGACGCCACCGCCGAAGGAAGCTCCGTCAGTCACTGGAGGCCCGCTGGTTTCAGACGACGCGCCGATGAATCCGGTGTCCTGAATTTGAGCCGATGTTGCTCCGACGAATCCTTGGTTCCGTTCATCCATCGTATCTGCACCCACTCCACCCAGATCTAGGCCGCCCCCAACGCCGCCACCACCGCCGTCACCACCAATGCCTCCGTCACCGCCCAGGCCTCCAAGGTCACCCAATCCACCGCCGTCTCCTCCGAATCCCCCGCCTAGACCGCCGCCTAGATCGACTTGGCTGAACGCGAGAGTCGCGGGAAGCGTGAAAATAAGCACCAAAAATAGGGCGATGTTATTCATGTTGGCTCGATTTGGTTCGCTTGATCGGGAGCTGGAGCCCGCCAGAGAATAGGCGGACCTATATCATATCGGTACTGATTAATCCCCGTCTTGAAATTCTTGGTATAATTTATCGTTTGGATAAACTAGTTCGTATTGAGCTGGTTGTAAGTGTCCTTAGAGGAGCCGCTTATTGCGGTATAACGTGGGGAAATTACTCCTGCTAGCCGATCCGCTCACTCGGAAACTTGGACTGATTTGAGTAAAGTATTAGGTGTAGTGCCGGAACTTGAGTCGGTAACTACCAGTGACAACCACCAAACTATCGTCTTTGTAATTCGCCCGAAACATGAGACACGTTGGACGGTTCAAAAGACAATCTATTTTATGGGAACAAGATGAACAAATCAAATTTATGGTCTAACGCTTCGCAATCCAGTTTGTCGGGTCGAGCGATCAGTTTGATATTCTGTGCTCTGCCGGGACTTGCTGTTTTAGTTTTTAGCTCGGCGATTTTAGCACAAGATGTTGCACCTCGTCCGGCGACGGAAAATCTTTTGCCGGAGACCACCGTCGCTTTCCTACAGATTGACAATGTTCAAGAGACATTGCCCAAGCTGATGGGGGCGCAGATGCTTGAAGACGAAAACATCGGTCCTTTTGTTCAACGTATGTACGAGGAAGCCGAGGCCGTCTACAACGAGGCAACCGAGGGTAAGGTTGGGATGACGTTGGAGCAGATGAAGGATCTCCCAGCGGGTGAAGTGTGTGTCGCGGTCATTGCTCCTCGCCGACAGGATTTGGAGTACTTGGTTGCCGTCGACATCGATCCGGAATCCGATGCCGTCGAAACGGCGGTCCAGGCAAGGACTGAGTTGGCCAAAATGCTGGACGAAAAAGGACTCGCGGAGACAGTCGAAGCCACCGATTCGGGACTCGAGATTTACTCTTACGATCTCCC
>CAZLYM010000061.1:0-11791 GCA_964563475.1 uncultured Pirellulaceae bacterium | reverse complement strand
TGCCCAAGGTCGGCCTCGACGGTGTGCTGGCTCTCGGGGGTAGCGTGTCGTTGCAGAGCGATGAGTTCAAAAGCGTTTTTCATGGCCATGTGCTGTTGGCGAATCCTCGCTCTGGAATTATTGAGATGCTGGCGCTCAAACCGGGCGATAGCGATCCGCAACCGTGGATGCCGGCCGATGCCACCAACTACGTTTCGACTCACTGGGATCCAGTGAAGTTGATCAACGAATTCGAAAAGATCGTGGACACGTTTTCGCCAAAAGGTGAGTTCCAGGAGAAAGTTGTCGACAAGCTACAAGAAATCTCGGACTTCGATTTTTACAAAGACATTATTGATAACGTCGAAGGGCGATTTACTTACTTTGAATGGGCGGACCCTGAGACTGAGTATTTGCTCAACGCACGATCCAAAACGATCTCGTTGGGAGTCATCGATAGTGACAAAGCTAAGGAAGTGGTCGACTTCGTGCTGGAGCAGAGGGCCATCCAGACTGGGCGGAAAGTTATGACGGTCGAGCACGAAGGTGTGCCGATGTGGGTGTTTGACCCGATTGATGAGAAAACCCAAAAGATAATTGATGAGCGAACCAAGGAGCGGGTGGGCGATCTTCCGATGAGAGGCAACGAGCCTGCGTTGTGTCTGCTCGACAGCAGCTTGATCATGAGTAACTCGGTAGACACGGTGAAGCATTTGATTGATGTGAGTCAGGGGAACAGTCCTGCGTTGGTTGATGACGAAGAATACGATCGGCAGATGCAGAAACTGATCGCTGCCGCGGGGGCGGATGAGCCTTGTATGGTTGCCTTCTACAACCCGGAACAGCCCATCACCGAACTCTTTAAGCTGCTCAATGATGAGCGATCGACCACCATGGTTGAGAAAAGATGGACTGAGAAAAACCCGATGCTGGGACGATTCTATGCGGCCCTTGCTGATCAACCCTTGCCAGATTTTGAACTGATCAAGCGGTACTTCCCGCCGACTGGGATGATCGTAACGACTGACGACACCGGTTACCACGTGCGTGCTTTTCAGTACGGTCTGGACGATGAATAATGAATCTGGGGCTGGCGTAGCGCGATGTTGGAATAGGTTTTGATTCCCGCGTGCTCGGCCAGTCTATCGCAGTTTCCAAAATAGACGGTTTCTAAACGGTTACCGAAAGTCCATTCGAGCATGAACATCATCATCCTTGGCGCGGGAACCGTTGGGACCTCTATCGCCGACCGCTTGTGTCAGTTGGAGCATAGCGTGACCGTCGTTGATCTCGATCCACAAATGGTTAGTGTGATCAACGAAAATTTTGACGTCCGCGCGATCGTTGGATCGGCGTCCCAGTCCAGTGTCTTGTTTCAAGCCGGGATCAGCACCGCGGACATCTGTCTAGCGGTAACCGGAAAAGATGAGGTCAACATCGTTGCCGCCAGCATGGCGAAGGCGATGGGCGTCCGGCGCTCGATCGCTCGCGTTTATTCGCCCGTGTTCCGGGATCTCAGCACGTTCGACTACCAGCGGCATTTCGGGATCGACCGAATGCTTTCACTGGAGCACCTGACCGCGATGGAACTGGCTCGCGCGATTCGCGATCCCGGCAGCGTGGTGGTTGAGCAGTTTGCTCGTGGCGGACTGGAAGTTCAGGAGATGGTGATCGGGCAACCGGGGAAGGCGACGGCCAGTCCGATTCGGGATCTTGGCTTGCCGTCGAACGTTCGCATTGGGATGGTGCAACGGGAGAAGCGATTCTGGATTGCGGGGGCTGATGATCAGTTGCAAGTGGGTGACCGGGTTACGGTCTTCAGTCGCCCCGAAGATATCAAAGTCGTCAAAGCGTTGTTCAAAAGCGGAGCTTCGAAAGTGAAGCGAGTCGTGATCGCTGGAGGAGGCGAGACCGGTTTGCAGCTAGCCAGAACGTTGGAACGAGAGAGCTACAAGGTGATGGTGTTGGAGTCTGACGAGGCGCGATGCCAAGTTTTGGCCGGAGTTCTGGAGACCACTACCGTTGTCCATTGCGACGCGACGCGACGTGAAAATTTGGAAGAGCAGCGGGTCGGCAACGCGGATGTCTTCGTTGCGTGTACTGGCGATGACGAAGACAACATGATGTTGGGTGTCGAGGCGGACGATCTGGGAGCCGACCAGATCATGGGAGTGATCAGTCGTCCCGACTACGCCAGTATCATCCAAAAGTTAGGCATTGACCTAGCTGTCAGCGAACAGAGCGTAATGGCTCGACAGATTTTATCGTATTTGAATCATGGGATCGTCGTCAGCCGCGCGAAGATGCCGGGCGGTTTGATCAACGTGATCGAAGTGGATGTGTTGGACGGTTCGCCGGTGACAGAATCGGCCGTTAAGGATTTGGGGCTGCCGGATCGATGCCTGATTGTGGCGGTGATTCAACAGGACTACGT
The DNA here is from genome assembly GCA_964563475.1 of uncultured Pirellulaceae bacterium. Taxonomy (GTDB): domain Bacteria; phylum Planctomycetota; class Planctomycetia; order Pirellulales; family Pirellulaceae; genus Mariniblastus. The sequence goes on along the minus strand of CAZLYM010000061.1, from coordinate 9,378 downwards.
CCGAGTGCCTGGGGCGAACGATCGTTTGTCGATCGGTGACACGGCAGTCATTCTGCTGGAAGACGATGTGGTTGACGCGACTTTGGCTGTTTTCGCTCCCGCGTGATTGCAGAGTCGCAAGTTCGCAACAAAAACGGGCGTCGATTAGGCAGCGCGTTTGCGTTGCGGTTGAGACGCGGAGACGCTGGCTGGAGCGGCAACCGAGGTCGGCTGCAAGATGTCGCGGTAAAACTTCAAGTGATGCCACGCTTGAGTTTCAGTTTCGAATTCCATTTCCATCATCGCCCGAGCTGACTTGCCCATCCGCTGTTGGAGATTCGAATCGTTTACCAGACGAATCATCTGCTTTGCCAGATCGTTTGAATCTGCTAGACGTGCGAGCAAACCGGTTTGCTCGTGCCGTACGAATTCCGGAATGCCTCCAGCTTCGAACGCGACGACCGGAATTCCGCAGGCCATTGCTTCGAGCCCCGTTTGAGGTTGGTTGTCCTCTAGGGAGGGAATAACCAACATGTCAGCGGCCGAGTAAATCTGATTGAGGCGAGCGGCTTCTTCAACGAACCCCATTGAGTGTACGGTGGATACATCGGAATCAAATTCCAAGTCCCCAGCCCCGAAGATCAAGCATTCTACCTTTTGCGGCGATTGCTGCTGAACGATCCGCAAAGCCTCTGCCAGATACTGGACCCCCTTTCGCTTGTTGGTCACGTCAGCAGCACCGAAGGCGATCAGCTTGGCGTTTTTGGGGAGGCCCAGCGATTGCCGTGCCGTGTTGCGGTCAATCGGTTGGAATTTTTTCAGGTCCAACCCGTAGTGGATTTTTTGGAATTGCGTGTGCTCCGGCCAGACGGAGCTTTTTTTTGCCAGCTCAGTCAGCCAATCACTGGGCGAGACAACATGCACGTTTTTGTTTTGAAGCGCCAGTTGTTTTGCAGTGAAAGAATGGTGTGAAACGTCATTCGGTTTTGGGTGTTGGATCTGAGGACACGAACCACAACCAGACTGAAAGCCCTCGCATCCGGAAACAAAGTGACAGCCGCCTGTAAATGCGTTGGTGTCGTGCAAGGTCCAGACGATCGGCACGTGATCGGGAATCGATTGAAAGAAGGACGGGTAGTCCAGAAAGAACGAGATCCAGTGAAGGTGGACGACGTCGTGCTGCTGCCAGTCATCCACCTGTGGAAAAGGCGTTGGGTAGTGAAGCCGAGCCATTGCATAGGTCTCGAACCCTTCCGGCCGATTGGCTAGGTGACGATGAAAGAGTTGGTGAATTTTTTTCTCTTTGAATCGGGCCACGCGGAAGGACAGCCAGTCAAGCTTTTTACCGTCTTCTGCGTGAAGGTGAGCCTTTTTGTCGAACGTCAGCTGCTGAAAATCTTCTTGTTCAGCGGGAGTCTCTGTTCCATCGTTATGGTGGTAGAGAAACTGGCTATTCACCCCGTAACGTTTCAATCCGACGTGCAGTCGTTGCGCCGCCATCGCAGCCCCGCCGTGAGGAAACGTACTGAGATGGCGTACGGTAATTTCTGCCGGGGTGATCATGAAGGTTGGATTTGGACAAGGAGGGAATGAAGCGTGACAAGTCAATGACGCGACTGCCTAGACGGCTGATGGGGCGACTGGAACTATGCGGCTCCCTGGACGCGAGCGGATCGGTTGTCGGACCGTTCAATTCTTCGCTGAGCCAGTAGCACACTGTCGAGTGTGTCGCGATGAGTGCCGCCGTTGGTCAAGCGAAGCTTTGCGGTTCGTTTGAATGCCTCCCACCGATCAAGAATTGGGTTCAGTGGCACGGTTGCCTTTTCCAATTCGCTTAGCGGTGTGACGCATTGGTCGATGAAGAGATCTTTGTCTTGCTGGAAACCGTGCACGAGGACTTTACTGCGGTCGCTCAAATCACGGCGTACGCGTTGGTTGGTTGAAAACGCGATCTGACGTGTACGCTTGGCTCGTCCCAGTGCATGTGCGTGGCGGTAGACGATCATGTCAAAGCAGCCCTCGCGAGCCGAAGCGGGCATGTGGCGAGCGAAATCCATCGCATAGCACGCACCACCATTGATGTGGTGGTCGAGTATCAGTCGTGGCCGCTTGAACAGACGCTTGCGATAAACATTCGGAACGAAGCAGCCCATCATGATTGGTTTTTCTGGTTCTTCATGCCATTCGGACGCCAGTCGGTCCAGCCAGTCAGGCTGCGTCGGAGCCATGTCGGACTCCAGCCACAAACCGAATCCGCTGCTGGTGGAATAGTTCTCAGAGAGAAAATCCATGCAGTCCCAGAACATGGCGGTTGGGCCTTCGGGATAGCCGAAAATCTGAGTCGGACATTGAAAGGCGGTTGTCTTGCCCAAGGCACTGTAGGCATCCACCAATCGCTGGCTGATGGTTGTCCGAGGACTTGCGGCCAGCAAAAATTCGCATGGTTCATGCGAGGGCGAGAATGTCGAAATCTTATCTGCAATCTTCAGATAACGAGTTACCTCTTCTTCGCAGAAGTAGGGCAGGATGACGACGTTTCGGCGATCGTTGGGCATTGGATTACTTTGGAATGGAACCCGGGTTTGTTGCGACTCAATCTTTGCAACGAACTTGTACTTCGATCCATATCGAGGGGTCAATCGCAACGGGTGCTAGCATTGTGTTCGTGGTTGAGTATTTGGAGCTCTCTTGCGCTTGACCACTCTTTGGAAACGCCGCTAGTATGCGGGCATGGACCGACTTTTTTTGATCGATCACTCGCTGCGGGACACCGGCGGGCATCACTTCGACTACGTGCGCAGTGTTGCTCAAGCTGCGCAGCAGTCTGGCGTCAACGTGATCGTCGGTTGCCATCGGGATTTGGCGACAAAATCATGTGACGCCGATTCGGATTTGAGCGAAGCGTTGCAGCGACTGGGAGACGTGCGAGCCGTTTTTCCAGAAACCGTTTATCAGGGTGAAAGCTGGCTGGCCGGTTTACGACGTAGTAAACGAAAGCAGCCGCTGTTTGATGCACAATTAGACGCCGGTTCGGGAAGACGCGGTGTCGGCCGTTGGCTGCACTCGTTCAAGGATCGGCTTGCTGAGCGACGGCGAAAACGCATCGTGAATTGTTTTTCGGCCGGCTGTCGAGATTTTTTCCAATCGTTGGAGCCCCGTTATGGCGATCAGGTGTTGGTGGCTGCTGCATCGGAGCTGGAAGTGGCCGGAGTTGTCGATTTTTTGAGGGCTCACCCGCAGGCACTCAATGCGGATTGGCATTTTCTATTTCACTTCAATTTGATGGACGGCTGGACATCGGAATACGGGGCCCAACGAGTTGCCATGATGCGAACGCGAAGCGATCTGCGTCAGGCGATCCGGAGCTTGCCTAGCAATTCGCTGCATTTCCATGCCACGACCGAGACGCTTGCGGACCAATTTAATTGTTTACAAACCGCAACCTTTACTCCCCTGCCCTACCCGATTTCCAACGACTTTTTGCCTGAGCACAATGCGCTGTGCACAAAGCAATCGGACATGGCGCCGAACTTGGGTTGTGATGGGATACCCGTTTCATCCATCTCACTTGTTTGTGCCGGAGCCACTCGACGAGAGAAAGGCCAAGCGGCCCAATTGCAGGGCTTGATTGACAAAATCAAGGAACCGTTGCTCCTGACCGGCAAGGCAAGGTTGCTCGTTCAACGACCCAGTCAGAAACGGTTTGGGAAACCTTGGTTGGAGCTGTACTTGGACGACGGGCCTGCTGCGACGAGCGAACCCGGTTCCAATTCCGATTCCGATACAGCTTCATCCGAGCTTGTGCCTTCGGATGTCAATCCAATCGAGTACGTGCCGCATCCGCTGCCGCGAAACGACTACCGGCAGTTGCTGCGATCTGCGGACGTTGGTTTGTTCTGCTATGACGCGCGGTCTTATTTCAGCCGTTGTGCTGGAATTTTGGTTGAGATGTTGGCGTGTGGAAAGCCGGTGATTGTCCCGGCGGGTACGTGGCTTGCTGATCAGATTCAGGGCCCAATTCACCAACACGCTAGTCGTTTTCAACAGCGAAATGTGGCGCGGGTTCAATTCGATCACTCAGATTTCAAGTTCGATCACGAAAATGTGCCCGGGCCGGGCGGCGTTTGGTCGTTCGACGAGGGAGCTCACCCGTTTATTGCGGCAGTCGATTGTGATGCCTGTGATCAAACGGCATTGATTCAATTCGACTGGCATTGGCCAAGACTGCACGGGCTTTATGCTCGGGTTGAATGTCTTCAACGCGATGCCGGTGACAGACCGATCTCAATGACCGCTCAGGCGATCGGCATCTCTCGGAAGGAAAGTTCGCCCGGGCTATTGTTTCCGCTTCAACCAGAATGCTGTCGCGTTGAGTTTCGAATGACCAACGCATTTGGGACTGGCGCTCTGACCATTCGAAATTTCTCGACGATGCTTTACTCGACCGACTCGATCGCCGGCGGGTGTCCCGTCGGGGCCGTTGGAGTCATTGCGGCCAGTCGACATGAGCTGCCTCAGTGTGTGACTGAGGTGGTGACGAACATTGATCACTATCGAAAAACGGCCGAGCAGTTCTCGCATGAATGGCTCCGCCGACATCACCCGCAGCGGACGATCGACCGCATGTTTGACTTGAGTGAGTCGTCGGCGCGCGTCGCGTGAAAAGTGATTGACTTTTATGTACAATTAGTGACTCGGCAGCGGTCCGTGTTAGTTCAGATCGAATGGAAACCTAGTGAATGTTCTAGTGGTAGGTGGTGCGGGCTATATTGGATCGCACATGGTCAGATTGTTGGCGGCGGACGGGCATGTGCCGATTGTCCTAGATAACTTGTCGACTGGTTTTCGGCAGGCGGTGACCGCGGGCGAGTTGATAGTCGGTGAAATGAGTGACCGTGCAATGGTGACTCAGGTTTTGGGGGACCATAAAATCGACGCCGTGATGCACTTTGCTGCCTGTGCGTTGGTCGGTGAGTCTGTGATTGATCCCGCAAAGTACTATGTGAACAATATTTCTGCCACGATCGAATTGCTCGAAGCGATGCGCGCGGTCGACGTGAAGCGGATCGTTTTCTCCAGCACGTGTGCCACTTATGGCGAACCCGAAGTGGTTCCGATCAACGAACAAACACCGCAGCAGCCAGTGAACCCGTATGGATTCACGAAGCTGGCGATCGAGCGAGCGTTGTCGGACTATGCGACGGCCTATGATTTTGGCTACGCAGCGCTTCGGTACTTTAATGCCGCGGGGGCTTCACCTGACGGCGGCATCGGTGAAGACCATGATCCCGAATCTCATTTGATTCCGATCGTACTGCAAACGGCACTCGGCCAACGCGATCACGTTACGATTTATGGTAGCGATTGGAATACACCCGACGGGACCTGCGTTCGCGACTACATCCACGTTGACGATCTTGGTTCGGCTCACCTTGCTGCGTTGGAGCGGTTGGAGCTGGGAAAAGGATTATGCGTCAACCTTGGCACCGGCAACGGTTTCAGTGTTCGGCAGATTATTGAGGCATGTCGCGCGGTAACCGGTCACGATATTCCAGCGATCGAGGGCGAGCGACGTCCGGGCGATCCACCCGAGCTGGTCGCCGATGCGAGCCTCGCGAGGGAGAAGCTTGGCTGGACCCCCAAGTACACGCACCCCGAGCAGATCATCGCCACTGCTTGGGCGTGGCACTCCGCCAATCCCAGCGGGTATCAGAAGGCTACTGCTGTGTGATCGCTGAGTCTTAGGATGAGCGATTTTGGCACTAGCCTGACCCTTTTGTTTTTGCTCCGGGCAAGTCTATCGCGCGGCGATGAGCTCAATCAATGAGCTGCGTCCCAATCGAGTTCGTCACGATTGTTGATGTCGGTTTTTTGGACGGTTCCGGGCGGGATTTTTGAATCTTTTGCCCCTGTGAGTGGTCGAGCATTAGGCTCCGTGTTCGATAAGCAAGGTTGCCGACCTGCACCGCGCAGCATTTAGAAACACCAAGGTTCGCTCACGGGATCCTTACGCTTGGTACGAATTCAATTTTTCGATGTGTGCAATCAGCTCGTCTTGGTCCGCCATCCCGCAGAAGTAGAAACAGATCATTTCGTATGTCCGAAGCGTTCGCTTCTTCCCTGTCCACAATGCAATCAACATGCAGGCGATAATCGCGCAGCACGTCTGAATCTCAATGCCATTTTGATCCTGGCTCAGCAGGTGCCTGCAGCCCAAGATTTGTTTGAAAAAACGGAAGAAGATTTCGATCGCGCACGCGCCGGGTTATGATTGCAAAGCGAAGATTTGGGACAGGCTGTTAGAAGATATAAACAAATCATTCCACTTATTCAAGGAATTAAATTCATCGAGGGAGTCAAGCAGGATGCCGCCTGGGATTTTTCCAAAACACAACATTTGACAATATCTCTTCATCATTCTGGGAACGAGCGTTTTTTCAGTGCTCCAAGTACACTGAGCGGGTACAATCTCCTAAACTGAGAGAATTTAGCTTTGAATTAGAGGAATCCAAAATGAAATATCTGTCGCTCTTTCTGATGTTTGCGTTTACCGTGCTCTGCCTTGAGCCCGCTCGTTCGGCGTTCGCGCAAGCCTCAGAAGCCCAGGTTGCTCAAGAGGTAGGCCAGGAAGAAAAACCTGCAGAAGAGAAGCCTGAAAAAGAAGAAGAACCTAAAGAGCCCAAAACTGTCAAACTTAAAACAAAAGATCTGGTCGTCTACAAGACGGTTTCTGGAGTCGTCGAATCGACTCGCGTGACCGAGGTCGAAACCAGTTTTGAACAGTGGACCAACCTTGTTATTGATTCGGTTCGGCCTCAAGGGACCGTGAGCGTCGGCGACGAACTGGTCGTATTCGAAACCGACAAGATTGACAAAGCTCTGGCCGAAGCCGAATTCTCCCTCGCTGGCGCAAAACTCGACGCCGAAGATGCCAATCTTTCTATGGACGAAGTCAACAAGACTGCGGAACTCAACAAGAAGATCGCCGATACCAAATGGAAACAATCTCAGGAAGATCACGCTTATTATTTTGAAACGGCGAAGCCCGAACGAATCAAGTCCATTAAGTTCAGCGACAGAAGTTCAAGTTGGAGCGTCGAAAATGCTCAGGAAGAACTGGACCAACTGAAAAAGATGTACAACGAAGATCAACTCACCGAAGAGTCAGAGATGATCGTACTCAAGCGAGCTGAGCGAAGTCTTGAAAGCACGAGATTTTATTCCGAACGAGGCAAGACGAGGCGGCAACATGAAAAAGAATTCGAACTGCCTCGCGACGACATCGAGAAAGAAAACGCTTTAACGCTCGCTAAACTGGAGCACGAGAAGTTTGTGATTACATCGCAAATTAAAAAATCCCGCAAGGAGATCGCACTTAAGAAATCCGAATTCGAACTCAGTGAAAAGGAGAAAAAACATAAAGAACTTCTCGGTGATCGTGAGAACATGTCGATCAAGGCGACAGTAGGCGGGTTGCTTTATTACGGCAGTTGTAAACGAGGAAAGTGGTCAGGCGCAGGCGGAACAAAGCAGCGCGAATTGAAGACGGGCCAAAAGATTCCAGTGAACAAAGTTATCATGACGATCGTTGATCCAGCGTCGGTCGTGATTCGCGGCGACCTCGATGAAGAACTGGTCGGATTAGTCAAAACGGGAATGCCCGGGACCGTTAAGATGTTGGCGACCAAAAAGACTTTTGCCGTGACCGCAAACGTACCAATGGCGATTCCGTTGGACAATGGCAAGTTCGATGTGAAATTCCAGCCGGCCCAAGGGGTCAGTTTGCTACCCGGTGCAACGTGTAAAGTCAGCTTGCTGGTTCACGAAGCAAAGAATCAACTCGTTGCCCCCAAAGCCAGCGTGTTTTCTGATGATGAAATCAACCATTACGTTTTTCTCGCCGATGGTTCGAAGGTCATGGTGACCGTTGGGATGGAGTCAGATGGCGACTTGGAAATTCTTGACGGGCTTTCAGCTGGACAGGAGATCTTGGAGAAGAAGCCAGAATAACGTTGATCATTTGTCTACGAACCGATCGTGTTTTGTTGAGGCGATAAAGTGAACACTCGAATTGCGAAAATCGTTGCGTTAGCGCCATTCCTAGGCGCGTTGGTATTGGCTGGCTTGTGGAATGCGGGCACAGCGCGGGCACAGCAGCAAGTTCTGGAGCAGGAAAAAGCTCCGGCCAAGCCTGCGATTTTGAGCAAACCGATGGATTTCAGTTCGGCTCCCGAGATAACCGAACCGATCGATGGGCCTTCATCGAGCGAAATCGAAGCCTCCATAGAAAAAGGCGTGAAGTTTTTGCTCGGCGCGCAAAATCCAGACGGGTCATTTGGCTCTCATGTCTCCAGTCGCCCCGGAGAAATTTTCGCGCCGCTTCCTGGTTCCCATCACGCCTTTCGCGCCGCTACGACTTCGTTAGCCGTCAGCGCCTTGGTTGAGACTCGCGGGGACGCTAAGGCCGCGGCAGCGTCGATTGACGCGGCCGAGCAATGGATGCTTAAAAATTTCAAACGTGTCAAACGCGCCCAAGGCGACACGATCTACAACGTTTGGGCCCACGCTTTCGGGATTCAGGCGCTGGTGAGGCTGCGGGGACGCAAGGGAATTACGGAGCAGCGTATCGCCCAGATCGACGAGCTACTTAATCTTCAAGTCAAAAGGCTTGTCGAATTCGAATCGGTGGACGGAGGCTGGGGTTACTACGACTTCAATGCTCAAGGAGCCAAGCCGACCAGTAGTTCGATCAGCTTTGTAAACGGAACGGTTCTGGTCGCGTTTAAAGAGGCCGCCGATGTTGGGATCGATATTCCTCAAAAGATCGTGGACCGCGCGGTTGCTTCGATAAAGCGGCAACAGAAACCGGATTTCACGTACCTCTACGGCGAGTATCTCAAACGCACGCCCATGAGGGGTATCAACCGGCCCGGCGGTTCACTCGGTCGCTCGCAAGTTTGCAATCTTGGGCTACGGTTATGGGAAGGCGATGAGCAGATTACAGACAACGTTCTCAAGGCTTGGCTGTATCGGCTTTATCTTCGCAATGGCTGGCTGGACATTGGTCGCAAACGTCCGATCCCCCATGAGGCCTGGATGCAAGTCGCGGGTTACTTTTACTACTACGGTCATTATTATGCAGGGCTGTGCATTGATCAGTTGCAGCCCGAAGATCGCGCTGAGTATCAGGCGATGCTTGCCAAGATTCTGATCAAGCATCAGGAGCCTAATGGTTGCTGGTGGGACTATACGCTCTACAGCTACTACAAAGAATATGGCACGGCATTCGCATTGATGTCGATGCAAAGGTGCTTGGAAGCCGAAAAGAAAGCGACTGACGAAAGTATGTAAGCGCCATAGTCGCCTTTCGCTCAATTAGAGGTGCGACGTTTTTGGCTG
>CAZLYM010000060.1:11831-19972 GCA_964563475.1 uncultured Pirellulaceae bacterium | reverse complement strand
GATGTGCTGGGCGATGCGTTTCGACTGGTCGGAAACTTGGGCATGTCTCGATAGCCAGCCGAAGTTTGAAATTCGCGGGGCGATCATGGGATCGCCCTCTAAACGATTGCCTCTAGCCGATCGAATCCTTACCCACAAACGGGCGGAGGACTTCGGGGATCGTGACGCTTCCGTCCGCGTTTTGATGGTTTTCCAAAATCGCGATCAAAGCTCGGCTGAGCGCGTAAGCGGTGCCGTTGAGGGTGTGCACAAAATGCGTGCCCTTTTTACCCGCTTGCTTGTAGCGGATGTTCAACCGGCGAGCCTGATAGTCGGTGCAGTTGGATGTGCTGGTGACCTCGCCCCATTCGCCCGCATCACCGCGACCCGGCATCCATGCTTCCAGATCAAATTTTCGATAGGCCGGGCCTCCAAGATCACCCGTCGCGGTATCGACTACTCGATAGGGCACGCCAATCGCATCAAACAAATCGCATTCGATCTGGCGAAGTTCGTCATGCATGGCATCGCTTTGTTCCGGCAGCGTGAACGCAAACATCTCGATCTTCGTGAACTGGTGGACTCGGTAAAGACCACGTGATGCGCGACCGGCCGCTCCCGCTTCCGTCCGGTAACAGTGGCTGATTCCGCAAAGCTTGATCGGCAACTCTTCTTCGGTCAGCGTCTTACCACTGTACATACCGCCGAGCGTGATCTCGGCCGTTCCGATCAGCGACAGGTTCATGTTTTCGATGCTGTAGATTTGTGTCTCCGGGCCACGTGGCATGAAGCCGATGCCTTCGAGCACCGAATCCTGAGCCAGATCCGGGGTGACGGTGGGGGTGAACCCGCGTTTGGAAAGTTCACTGACGGCAAACTGCTGCAACGCCAGATCCAGCAAAACCAGATCGCCCTTCAAAAAGTAGAATCCGTTTCCGGTCGTTCGAGCGCCCGCCTCGAAATCGATCCAGTCGTGCTTTTCGCCCAACTCCAAATGATCCAACACATCGAAGTCGAAGCTGCGAGGCTCATGCTGCCCCCGCGCCACTTCCAAGTTGGCTTTGTCGTCTTCCCCAACCGGTGCGTCGGCATGAGCCATATTCGGGATGGCGACCTGGATCGCTCGAACCTGGACATCCAGTTCGTCGTGTTCGGCCTGAGCCGCATCCTTGGCGGCCCGAAGCTGCCGGCCCTCTTCTTTGCGGGCCTCACGTTCTTCGTCATTCGACGCCTTGCCGATCGACTTGGAGACCTGATTCGCGCGAGTATTCAAGTCCTGAACGGCAGCCAGCTTTTCCTTGCGAGCGGTTTCTAATGTCACCAACTGATCCAAGTCAGCCGATACGTTTCGGTTGGCACAATTCTGTTTGACTGCGTCCAGATTTTCGAGGATATATTTTCGATCGAGCATTTTCAGGTAATTTAAGTGGAGTACTTTTCGCGAATTAAGGCAAGCTCTCGGCCGGGAACCATGTCCCACAGGTCTCAATGGCACGGAAACGCGCAAAACGGATCCGATCCGTCGACGACAACGTGATTAATTTTAGGTTTGAATTTCGCCGTCAGCTGCTACACTATACTGAGTGTGACCCGGTCGTACTATCGATGCTTTTCAGCCGATTTTAGCGGTTCCGATCGATGACCGGACTCCATGCCCCCAGCCGGAGCCTGTTTTCATGACCGACCAACCATCATCAACCATGCCTGCGACCGAAGACGCTACCTTAGAGCGACAAAACGCCGAACAAGGTTCACCCGAAACTCGGAAATCCTCAAAACGCAAGCGCCAGCCGCAATACAATGTTTTGCTCTGGGACGACGATGACCATTCGTACGACTATGTCGAGCTAATGATGCGGCAGTTGTTTGGGCACTCCAAAGCTCTGTCGTACTCCATCGCTCGCACCGTGGATTCTTCCGGTCGAGCCGTCTGCCTGACGACGACCATGGAACATGCGGAACTAAAACGAGATCAGATCCACGCGTTCGGCCCCGATTCGCTGATCGAGCGATGTAGCGGATCGATGAAGGCGTCGATCGAGCCCGTTCCCGGAGAATAAACGCAGACTCGGGTAGCTAAACCAGACCGCTGATTCAGTCGGCCGAAACAGGCCACAGATTGAATTTCTTTGGATTATCCTGATCGCTCGTTTTGATTGGGCCAAATTCAACTCCTTTCGTCTCCATTTGGCTCTGGAATCTTCGTCGCCTGCCTGTTCCAATGTCAGCCGTCAAAATTTTCTGATCTCGTCAGTGGGAATCTTCGCTTGGGTGCCAAGTTAAAAACGGTCACGTTGGGCTGCAAAGTCAATCAGTACGAAACGCAATTCGTGCGCGAAGGATTGCACAGCATCGGCTACGAAGACGCGGACAAAGACACGCCTGCCGATCTTTGCATCGTCAACACCTGCACGATCACGGGTGAGGGCGATTCGAAAAGTCGGCAGATCATCCGCCGCATGAACCGAGACAACCCGGACGCTCGACTGGTTGTCATGGGTTGCTATGCAACGCGAGAACCCGAAGCGGTCGCTAATCTTCCGGGCGTCGCAGAAGTCATCACCGATAAACGTGAACTGCCGGATCTGCTAGGCCGGTTTGGCGTCGTCGATATTCCCAACGGTATCTCGGGGCTCTCCAATCGCCATCGAGCCTACGTGAAAGTCCAAGACGGCTGTCTGTTGAGATGCAGTTACTGCATTATTCCGACCGTCCGCCCGGACATGTTCAGCCGCCCGCTGGCTGAGGTGCTGGAAGAGGTACAGCGTCTGGCCGACCACGGCTTTCGCGAAGTTGTGCTGACCGGCATTCACCTTGGGCACTACGGAGTCGATTTCAATAAGGGCAAACCAAAGACCGAATGGACTCGTTTGTCACACTTGGTCCGAGCCATCTGCCAGCAAGTGCCAACTCTACGAGTCCGCTTGTCCAGTATCGAGGCCACCGAAGTCACTCGCGAATTGATCGACGTGATGGGTGAGTTTAAAGATCGCGTCTGCCCTCACTTGCACGTCTGCGTGCAAAGCGGCAGCGACCGAATTCTGCGGCGGATGAAACGCCGCTGGACACGAAAGCACATGATTGATCGCTGCTTGCACGTGGCCGAGCAACTGCATCTTCCTGCCTTCACCACGGACCTGATCGTCGGCTTCCCGGGTGAAACCGAAGCGGACTTTGAGGACTCGCTGGACGTGTGCCGTCAGATCGGATTTTCCAAAATTCACATGTTCCCATTCAGTGCCCGCCGAGAAACTCCGGCCGCCACGATGCCCGATCAGATTGAAAAATCAGTGAAAGCCGAACGAGGTCGAATTGTGCGCGAACTTGAGCAACAGTTGATGCGTCAGTATTTCGATTCGCTGGTCGGTCAACGATTGCAGTTGTTGGTCGAAGGCATTGATGACGACGGAATCGCACGAGGAACCTCGTGCCGCTATGCCACCGTCCAAGCCAGTGGAACTGGGTTGATTGAAAACGAACTGGTCGACGTCAATGTAACGGCCGCAACCGACGACGGGGTAAATGCGGAACTCGATCACAATTCCGAATTCCGAATTCCGAATTCCGCCTTATAACATGCTCGCCTATCAAAACGGCAATTGGATTGAATACTCATCCGCCTCCGTGCCACCATGGGATTACGGTTTCGTGATGGGAGTCGCCGTCACCGAGCAACTGCGGACCTTTGGCGATGAACTGTTTTGCAGCCAGTGGCACGTCGATCGCTTGCTCGACGGACTAAAGATTATCGGCCTCGAATCTCCGCTCGACCGCAAACAGTTGATCGAACTCGCCGCGCAGGTGGTTAAGAAAAACATCGACCAGATTCCAGCAGGTGGTGACATGGGAGTCGGTATCTGCATCACACCTGGCTCGCTGACAAAATTTGCACCTCTGGCAGCCAACGAAACGGCTCAGCCAACCGTACTGGCTTACGGCTACCCACTGGATTTCTCCAACCTTGCTGATGTCTATGCCAACGGAATGTCACTGTCGGTTGTGGAAACACGAGAAATACCCGACGCCTGTGTGCCGCGTCAACTGAAGTGCCGAAGTCGAATGCACTACTACCTAGCCGAACAGGAAGCCACCAAGAAACAGCCGGGCAGTCGAGCATTGCTGCTGGACATGGAAGGCAACGTCGCCGAGGCAACCGTGGCGACCGTCGTCATGGTCGAGCAGGGCAGGGTGATAGTGCCTCCAGCGGCAATGATTCTTCCCGGCACCGCGTTGAGATACATGATCGAGCTTTGCGAACAAGAGAACATCGAAGTTGTGCGGCAGCCAATTTCACCAACTCGGTTGAAGGCGGCGGATGAAATACTCTGGCTCAGCACGCCCGTCGCAATCTTACCTGTGGCTCAAGTCGATTCACAAAAAATTGGCACCGGCCACCCCGGCCCAGTCTTCCATCAACTGCTCAAACGCTGGTCGCAAAGTGTTGGCGTCGACATTGTCGAACAGGCAGTTCGCCTGCCTTCAGCAACCAACAAGAAATAAAAAACCGCGACAGAGTTCAAGTAAACCCGGTCGCGGTCCTAATTTTGTTGAGGAACAGGGCCTGAGCCCCGGTCACTCTATGCCTGCTGAACCGAAGTTAGCTTCGTTTCCGTCGAGCAGCGCCAAGAGCCAGAGCGCCAATCAACAGGGTCATCGAACTAGGTTCAGGCACTGCACTGGCCACTTCAACAACTAGATTCGGACCGAATCCAGGAGCGTCCAGACTGGAAAATGCATTGTCTTCAAATTCGGTTTCGGTCGACAGCCAATTCGACACCACATTCTATTGGGTCGAATGGCAACTGGAGGGCGAGGGCAGGGATTCATTTGAGATCACCTTCAGCACAACACCGCATATCAGTCTTGGTGGATTTCGGATTGATTATCTGACCAGTGATTCGCTGGTCAATGCAACCGCCGCCAGTGCATTAACGTTGCCGGGGGACTTTGACATTGATGGTGATGTGGATGTCGATGACCTGAATCAGTACATCGGTCAGCTTGGAACTGACACCAACGGCATGCAAGACCGACTGGACCTAAATGCGGATGGCATCATCGACGCCGAAGATTTCGAAGAGCATTACAGCCAACGCATCCAGATCCCGGGTGTAGGGCAGGGCACTTTGCAGGGAGATGTCAATTTGGACGGTTCTGTGGATGTGCTGAATGATGCGTTTCAACTGGTCAGTACGCTGGGCAGTTTCGTTTCGAGCTGGACCGACGGTGACGTGACTGGTGACGGCCAAGTGGATGTCTTGAACGACGCATTCGCACTGGTCGCGAATCTTGGTGCCGATCGCCTCAATCCTTAGGAAAAAACCTGCTTACCGGAGCGTCTTCGTGGCGCTTCGGTGACGCAAAGGAAAACTAAAGCGTATTAAGTTAACTAACTATTAAATTATTGAAATAATTGAGAAACAGATGGTTCAATGTAACCCGACAAAGCCAAAGCAAGCGGGGTTCACGCTGGTGGAACTACTGGTCGTAATCGCGATCATTGGCATTCTGATCGGCATGCTACTTCCGGCCATACAGCAGGTTCGAGAATCCGCCCGGCGTGCTTCATGCCAAAACAAAATACGTCAGATCGGACTGGCGGCTCACTCCTATGAGTCAAGTCGCGGCCATTTGCCACCGCCCAAACTTGGGGTTGGTGAATTTAACTTCCTTGGATCAACGTTTGTTATTCTGCTCCCGTTTGTCGATCAACAAGGTCGCTACGACCAGTACGACATTGATGCGCCGATCAATGATCCTAACAACGAAGAACTGACATCCGACACACTTGACATCTACCTGTGCCCTTCCATGCAACTAAACAGCAATGCTTCAACGCAATTTGGCGAAGGTAGTTACATCATCAATTATGCAACGACTTTCCGTCCCGCCACGGCGGAGGTCGACGGTGCGTTCGAGCAAATCCCTGAAAACGGACAGGATAAATACCAATTGGGGTTCGAGGCATTTGCTGACGGCACCAGTAATACATTTTTCTTTGGAGAGATGGACAACAGTATCGTTACGGACTTCTCCAATGATTTCGGCGGATTCTACTCGTGGGCCTCGGGCTATTGGGGTAACTCGCAATCCCACTTGGAAGGAACATTCAACTTGAAAGAACCTGTACCAGCACCGGCAAACCCATTAGGCTTGGGCGGAGCGGCACAGACATTGCCGTTCCGAACGTTTCGCAGCGACCACCCAGGTGGTGCAAACTTCTGTTTCGTCGACGGTTCAACGCGATTTGTACCCGACTCCGTTTCTCCGGAAGTACTTCGTGCCGCTGCAACTCGTAGTGGTGGAGAAGTCCTCCGGATCCAAAATTGACTTTTGCAAACCAAAATACTTTAACCCATCTGACCAACAAACTCACACGTTCAGCGTTATACCAAACAACGACCTAAAATCCATTTTTTTGATGAAAGACAAGAGGTTTCTGATATGAAAACCGCATTTGTTATCGCCCTGCAAACATTGGCGACGATCGCCGCATTCGTTTTACTGACCACTCGCAACGCCGAAGCTCACATGCCTTGGTTGGCCAGCGATGAAAGTGGACACGCGATTCTCTGGTTTGGTGAATCTCCAGTTGACCGGACTTACCACCTGCCAGGCCCGATCGCGACGATCGAACTCATCCCCTATTCGGCTCAAGGCCCCGAGTCTGCGATGACTACCAAGACGATTGATGCGGACGATTTCGTTGGAATCCGCAGTCAATCGACGGTTAACACCGAAACGGAGGTTGCCGGAGTCGTGACCTACGGTTTGTACCATGGCATGAAGCTAACTTATCACGTGGAACATCTTTCTGATCGCGATCCTGATGACTGGCCAACTGAACCTCGGCCTAACGTACCGCTGCAAACGATCATCATTCCGTCTGCTGACGGTGGCGTAAACGTGACAGTGCTTCAGAACGGAAAACCTGTCAAGGATGCCAAGGTCAGTCTGCAAAGCGGTGAGGACAGCGACTCCGAAAAAGCATCCGCCAAGACGGATGCCATTGGCATGGTCACCTTCGCCGCCGACAAAGTCAAAAAAGGTTTGAACGCCGTTTCTGTTGGGCTCAATGATGAGGCTGCCAAAGGTGAGTACGAAGGCGAATCCTATGTAGGAGAAGCCAATTACTTGACCGCCACGTTCTTCAACGGAGAAGCGGCAGCCAAGAGCCCAGAAGCCAAAGCGAAAGCTGCGAAACCCACCGTCATTCCCAACAGCCCTGTTTCAGTCGTGCCAACCGACCTGCCTGAGCTTCCCGAGTCTCTGACCAGCTTTGGTGCTGCGGCGGCAGGCGGGAAGGTCTATCTGTACGGGGGCCACACCGGCAGCGCTCACTCGTACTCAACTGCCGCACAGTCGGATCGGCTGTGGTCCCTAGATACGCAGAATCCAGAATCCGGATGGCAAAAGATTTCAACCGGGCCTCGACTGCAGGGTCTTGGCTTGGTGGCATGGAAGGAAAAATTAATTCGTATCGGTGGCTTCACCGCCATGAATAAGGAAGGTGACGATCACGACTTGCATTCACAAAACCAAGTGGCGGCTTTTGACGTGGCGACGAAAACATGGAGCGACTTACCAGCTCTGCCCGAACCACGTTCGTCCCTTGATGCAGCAATTCTTGGCGACTTCGTTTACGTCGTCGGTGGTTGGAAACTTAGTGGCGAAAGCTCAGACAACCAATGGCATTCCACCGCGTGGCGTTTAAATCTGGCTGATGAAAACGCAACTTGGGAAGCCATCGCAAATCCTCCGTTTCAGCGTCGTGCCAATAGCATCGCGGCGCACAAAGGCAAACTATTTGTGATCGGTGGCATGCAAGAAAAGGGAGGCCCCACCGTGAAAACGGGCGTCTATGATCCGGCGACAGATAAATGGAGTGACGGTCCAGAATTGCCAGGACGAGGCATGGCGGGATTCGGAGCGGCCTCTTTTGAGTGCAATGGACAATTGTATGTCAGCTCTCTAGGTGGATTCGTGCATCAGCTTTCAGAAGACGGCAGTCAGTGGCTGACCGTCGCCGAAATGAAGCCCGCTCGATTTTTTCACCGGATGTTGCCGACCGGAACATCGCGAATGTTGCTGCTTGGAGGTGCCAACATGGAGATCGGAAAGTTCACGAACATCGACGCCGTTAAGATCGTCTCCAAACCGTA
>CAZLYM010000060.1:0-11731 GCA_964563475.1 uncultured Pirellulaceae bacterium | reverse complement strand
GCGACGGGCGGCTGAGCGGCATCGAAACTGGAAGTATTACCCGACTGGCTGGCTGGCAGAGCGGCTGATCCGCGAGGATCTTCCAAGCCAAGCTTTTTCATCTTCTTGTAGAGGGTCGTGCGGTTGATGCCCAACTGATCGGCCGTCACGTTTCGGTTCCAGTTGTTGTCGCGCAAACTTTGCAGAATGATCTGACGCTCAGGACCTTCCAAGGCGTCTTTCAACGTTTGTGGACTTCCAGATGGTCGGATGGTCAGCGTGCTGGAACTGCAACTGGCAACGTGCGCCGGCAAATCCTGCAGTCCAAGCAGCGGCCCCTTGCCCAACAAGACGGCTCGTTCAACCACGTTCTGTAGTTCGCGAACGTTGCCTGGCCAGTCGTATTCCTGCAATGCCTGAACAGCCGCAGGCTCAAATCCTTGGATCTGTTTGTTTTCTTCTTCGCACACTCGCTGCATGAAATGAGCCGCCAGCATCGGGACATCTGACACTCGCTGGCGAAGCGATGGCAATTCGATGTTGATAACATTGACTCGATAGTACAGATCCTGACGGAAACTGCCATTGCTGACCGCTTCGGCAAGGTCTTCGTTGGTAGCCAGCACGATTCGAGTGTTCACCTTGAAGGTCTCGGTGCCACCCAATTGCTCGAACTCCAATTCCTGCAAAACGCGAAGTAGCTTGACCTGCAATCCAGGAGACGCTGTTCCAATTTCGTCCAAGAAGATGGTACCGCCATCTGCTTGCTTGAATTTTCCGATCTTGTTCGTATTGGCGCCTGTAAACGCACCTGCAACATGACCAAACAGCTCACTTTCAAGCAAATTGTCTGGCAAAGCACCGCAGGCGACTTCAACAAATGGAGCGTTGCGGCGGTTGGATCGCTGATGGATCGCTCGCGCGATTAATGATTTACCTGTCCCACTTTCGCCCGTGATCAATACCGTCGCCTTGGTGTCAGCGATGTTATCAACCATGTCGAACGTCTTTTGCATCCGGAAATCATTTCCCACGATGCTGTCGCGTCCAAAGCGTTTGTCCAACTGACACTTCAACTGTTCGTTTTCTTCGATCACCTTCTGCTGAGACAAAGCGCGATCAATGGCGACAAGAATTTCATCATCAATCAATGGCTTGGTTAGCAAATCGAATGCACCCTCGCGGATTGCTTCCACGCTGGTATCCACCGTTGCGTAGCCGGTCATCAATACCACCACAACGTGGGGGAAGTGCTTACGACAGTGCCGAAGAAGCTCCATACCGTCATCAGCACCAAGCCGTAGGTCGACCAAAGCCAAGTCAAAGGACTGACTACCCAACAGTTTGGTAGCGGAAGCAATGTCTGCACCTAATTGGACGTCATACCCTTGATCACCCAACCACGCTCCCATGGATTGGAGCAAATGTTGGTCATCATCAACGAGTAGAATGCTGGTAGGGCGCTTGGAATCGTTCGGTTTCATAGCCAAAACACGCTGTTTTTACAGAGGCGGCGGGATTAATAGGACGTGTCACTAGGGCAACACGCTGTGCATATTTAGGTTACTTCTGGTCACCTAGTGGTTGAAAAAGCGAGAAACTGGCGAAATTTTGGCCTTATGGAACTTGTTTCAAGAAAACAACGCGACATAACGGAGAGTTTTCTTCCTGTCGTTCGTTACTTACAGAGGCTCAATTTCGGATAGGTAGTACAACCGTCCATACCGGACCCCCCGAACGGATGAGCAAACTGAAAAGCTCCCCACCGTGGTTCACATAATCTTTTGCAATCGGGCGCAAACTTAAATCATTGTCCTGATGTTGACCGCAATGATCGAACGAACGATCAAAGTCATTCGGTGACCGCTCTGTAAGAGATATTATTTGGATTTCATTCCAAAATATTCGGCAGCGCTATCCTTTGAATTACCGATCGATGATAAAATACTTGTAGCCAGTTTCGACTGACGCGAAAGCAATCACCATTAAGTTGACCACACCGAAGTTTGTGCTTGCTTCCTAGAATCCCCTGAAAGAAGGGGCTTCATCGGCTTGCACGAACTACCGCTTAATGACACACAACTTTGGTGCCGAACCAATTGGCACGGCGATTCCTTTCACTCAATCACATTCCAAACCAATGCCTGTTGACGTTCTGATTGCTGATGAACATCCGGTCGTAGCCGAAGGTCTCCGGCATGTTCTCGAACCCCACGGTTTCAACGTTGTAGCCTGCATCAAAACTGCTGACGAGATCTGCACTGCAATCAAAACGCATGCACCAAAAGTGTTGATCATGGAGGTACGCTTGGCCAATGTTGACTCTCTGAAGACATTGGAATCTTTGCCCGAACCGTTTGAAGCAAAACAGGTCGTTGTCTTCACGTCTCATTCCCATCGTTCACACGTCGCACGAGCCAGCGCGTTAGGCTGTCATGAATTTGTCAGTAAGTCTGCCGATGTTTCGATCCTAGTCGAAGCCATCCAAGGTGCCGCTTCCGGGGCGGAAACGCCTGACACCAGCCCGCTGAAAACGACCCGGGCAAGAATGAAACAGAAAAACGAGACCGAAGATCCCGAGTACCCGCTTACGAGCCGTGAGATGCAGGTTCTGCGACACGTGTCGATGGGTCTGAGTAACCGAGAAGTCGGCAAGGCATTGGAAATCAGCGTCGAAACTGTCAAGGAACACGTTCAAAACATTCTACGAAAACTGAACGTCAACGACCGCACTCAAGCGGCAGTTTGGGCCGTCCGAAGCGGCTATATTTGAAGACTTCGTGATCAATTGAGACCGCTCGACCAGTTCATCGTTGCTTTCACCGATCGCGCAACGGTAAAATAGTGCTCCCCGACAAACATACAGGAGTCGTTCGTGCACCGGTTGTCAATAATCTCGTTCTTTGCCTTTCTGTTCCTTTTCTCACCGGCGTTCGTCCTCGCCATCGCTCAGAGTGAGCAGGCTGATGAGATGGATAGGATCGAGCGAGTTTCTGAATTGCAGGACCAGCTTGACGCCGAACAGATTAGCCAGCGTGATGTGGCGGAACAGGAATTGATCAAGCTCGGCCCTTTCACGCTAGAGCACCTTGACGATCCATCGGACGACATGCCGTTGGACAAAATCGAACGACTGGCGCGAATCCGCACCAAACTTCAGACGATGGCCGTTAGAGCGGCTTCTCAACCTTCCATGGTGACGCTTGATGGGGACCTGACGGTCGAAGAGTCACTCAAACGCATCAAGCGTCAGACCAAAAATGATGTCGCTTTAAGTGATGAGTCTCCCGTTCAAGCTGGGCAGGGGATGATCACGTGGCAGGGAAACGAAATTCCGTTCTGGGATGCCGTCACAAAAATTCAACGGGAAAGTGGACTGACGATTGATCCCTACGCCGCTGACAGCTCCACGCTTCGGCTAGTGCCCGCGGATCCGAACACCGCACAGTTCATGAAAGAGAACCCCGCCGTTGAAGCAACGGCCGACATGTTTCACGTCCGAGTAACGCGTGTTGATGCCACCAAAAATCTGACTCATCCCAATCTAGATCACGTCAGTTTACAGTTGCTGATCCGCTGGGAGCCTCGGCTGAAACCCATCACCATCAAATTACCGGCCAACAGTGTCACAGGAAAGGGATCAAACGGCAAAGCGATTTCGGTTCGACAAGATGCGGCAGTCTTCACGGCGATGATTCAGCCCCAGATCCCTGAAGTTCAACTGACGATTCCGCTGAAGTCGGTTCCGCGCGATGTGGAAAAAATTAAGTCATTGATCGCTTCGCTCGACGCGACCTTACCCGGTCAAACCGAAACGTTTCGTTTCAAACGCGTCGGTAAGTTGCCCGCCGGAAAGAAGATTGCGCGTGCGGGTGCGACGGTGACATTCGAAGGCATCGACAAGAATGAAGATTTGTTCGGCATTACCCTTTCCTTGGCCTTCAACGAAGAACTCAATGCGCTCGAATCGCATCAAGCGTGGGTATTTGACAATCCGATTTACCTAGAAGACCAACAGGGGCAACAAGTGACTCCGTTGACCTACGAATCCGTTCGCCAGGACAACAATCGTGTCGCGGTTACGTATTACTTTGCCGACGATCCGGGCGAGCGAACGCTTGTGTACCAGACAGCGGCCGCCATTCTAAGTATTCAGTCAAAAGTGGATCTGCAAGACATCCCAATGCCGTAAGCGAATCCCGCGATGCGGTAAGCAAATCCCGACAACGCAGGCCTCAAACACCCCTCGGATGACGCGGCAAAGCTGCGTCTGCTGCACGTCTGGCAAGCGTCTGCTCACCTCTAGCGAACGTCCGCACATCCGCCTAATTCACCTAACGAATGGGCGGCGGTTCAAGCGGTTTCACTTTACCCTTAGGAGCCGGCGCGGAACCAAGCTGAACATCAACCGGAAACGCTTTCTCCTCGCCTATCCCCCGAATCATCAAAGTCACCTTGTCGCCCGATTCCTGTCGGCTGATCATGGTGCCTAGCTCGACCGGATTGGCAACCGGTTTGTCATTGAACTTAGTAATCACGTCACCTTTCACGATATTGGCTCGCTGCGCGCCAGTATTGGGTAGTACTTCGACGACCTCGATCCCTTCTCCTCGCTCATTCGGTTTCGACTGAATCCCCAAGAACCCCGGCTCGATCGTTTCGCCATTCTTTAAACGCTCAATCAAGTCCTTCGCGTTCGCCAACGGGATGGCAAAACCAATACCTGAATCGTACCATTCGACGCCCGCCCCCACCGACTGAGATCCAGGACTCAGCGGCACACAAATTCCAATCACACGACCTTTCAAGTCAATCAAAGGCCCACCGTAATTCGCTGGACTGATATTCGCGTCCGTCTGAATTGCGCGGCCGCCAACTCGATTTTTCGCGCTAATGATTCCAATCGACATCGCTGGGCTCAGGTCACCGTATCCGACCCCAAGCGACAACGACCACTGCCCCACAGACACTTGCTCGGTATCGATCATCTCCGGCACGGGCATGTCTTGGACATCATCGAGCTTCAACAGACAAATTTTTCGAATATTGTCTTGCCCCAGCAACGTGGCAACACGCCGTTTTCCGTCGGACGTGATCACCGTAATCACGGGCGGTCGAGTGATAAAATTGAATGTGCTGGTAACCACGTAGCCATCAGGTGAAATCATCACACCCGTGGTATTCCCTTCGCCACGAGAGCGTATCCCACCAATCTTTCCCGCGACCGCACTGACGCCACCGAACGATTCGATCGTTACCAAAGCCGGACGAACCGCCTGCTCGGCCCGACGAAAAACCTCGGGCAGAACTCGCAGACCCTGTGGCGCTGAAGCCTGCTGCTGACCATGAACCGGCTGCCCCCATCCCATTGTCAGACACAACAGAATGACTGCCACGGCAAGCCACCAACGCCCAATTGAGAAAACACCGACAACGCTCATTGGTCTGACTCCTGAGTGCTGATCGTCAACCGAAGCAACTCTCGGCCTCGTTTGACAACCACGATCTGATCTGGGCTGTCGGAGGGTTGCTTGATCACCTGATCAAACTGACGCACATTGCCAATTTTTTCTCCTGCGATCGACACCACCAAGTCATCGGGCTTGATGCCGGCTTTGGCCGCGGGTGAACCTGAGACAACACGGTCGACATACGCCGGGTCACGTTTCCCACCAAGGCGAAAGATTCGAATCCCCCAATCGACCACCGCCCCTTGAGCCAGCTTCTTTTTATCGTCCTCGACTGATTCAGTATCAGGTAAATCGTTAACGAATCGATACAACGCGTCGTTGGGGACCGCGTAATTCAATCGCGTGTTGGTGTCCGAGCTATTGATGATTTTGCCAATCATTCCCACCAACTTCCCGTCGCTAGTCACGACCGCGCCACCGCCCGCGCCCGGGTTACTGGTGATTGCGTCAATCAAAACCAAATCTCCTCGATAAGCAATGTCGCGTGAATTCAGCTTGGCCGTCATGGAGGTTCTCAACGAGACAATTCCCATCATCACCGAAAGTGACTCGTCCTGGTCGGCGACACGGAACGCATTACTGACCGCGACAATCC
Organism: uncultured Pirellulaceae bacterium; assembly: GCA_964563475.1. Classification (GTDB taxonomy): domain Bacteria; phylum Planctomycetota; class Planctomycetia; order Pirellulales; family Pirellulaceae; genus Mariniblastus. The sequence continues at coordinate 5,686 of CAZLYM010000060.1, read as the reverse complement.
AATCTCCTTTTTTACCGACCGGCTGATCCGAAAGCGTAAAATGATCCATGTTCTCAGCATCAATTTTAAGTAACGCCAACTGCCGTATGCGATCTCTTTTGAGCACACTCGCTTCGTAACTGGTACCATCCGCCGTCAGCACTCGGACTCGACGCCCGTCCAGAATTCCACCCTGAGTCGTCAATACATGACCTTCGTCAGAAACGAGGATTCCCGTGCCGTAACTTTCGATCCGACCGGCTCCGGCACCAAAGATCTTGACCACCTTTGGCTGACTGGCATCAATCGCGGGACGAAGGAAACTCCATTGGTCCGCCTGGCTATACGAAGCGAATTGAAGCACCAAAACCACGCCCCACAAGACGGGTGCGATTCTTGAACGAGTGGCCGTCTCTAAAGCGGCACGTCGCGTTGGCCTCAACCAAGCAAATGCTGAAAAAATCTTGAAGACTTTCCTGCGAACGCCGTCACTAGAGATTTTGAAAGACTCTCTATTCATCGCTCCCCCAATCCAGCTCCCCATCGATTGCATCAAGACCCACCCATTCGATTTGCTTCACCTCCACCCGAAGAATTTCTTCTTCGGAAAGAGATTTCACGTACACGAACCGGTTGGGAAAATGGCCTTTGCCCAGCGGACGCCAGTCCTCAAACCGGATCGCCCCGGCATCGTTATCTTTATCGTTTGCAACCTTCGCCAATCGCGGGAGCAACCCGGTTCGCTTCGTCGCCATCGAAAACCACAGATAAGTTTCATCCAGATCAAAGTCCAGCAGCTTCAACCGCCACGCCAACTGCTCGCTGGTCTTTCCTGCCCCTTCAGTCGTCAGGTCTCCGAACGAAGCAAACACGGTCGATTTGCGGTTTGCCGGCTGGTCCTTCGCCAAGCCCGCCCCATCGTGCAATAACTCCGCCAAGGACATCGCCTGCAAAGCGGGCAACGCATCACGCGCCTCAGAAAGAGGAATCTCCTTCGCTTTGCCATCTGGACCAGACCGAACTGTACATTTTTCCGCATCGAAACGGAACGAAGATGATTTGTCTTTCGCGTCAAGTTCATGCATCACTTGACCACGGCCGCCAGCAACCAACCACATCGTCTGGCTGCCAATCGACTGACCATCCTGCATGACGTCGCCCACCACCTTCAAACAAACTCCGTCATCGTCACCGTCGGCATCGGCATCGGCAGGCTCAAGGTGATCATTTTCCAACCAACGCTTCACGACCATAGTCGCATACTTCCGGTTGATTGCCGCATCGCGAACCGACCCCGGCACCGCCGACAGCAGCGCTACCATCTCTCGCTTCAGATCCTCCGCCCGCTTTTTCTGTTGTGGGTCGGCTGGCCCTTCTTCCGGGTCGAACTCATCATCCCCATCCCCTTTTTTTGGCGGCGCAGGTGACGGAAGCGGTTTGGTCCGAGGTTTCTTTGGGTACGGAAGTCCAAACGCACGAACGCGGATCGTTTTCGACCCTCCTTCGGCGTTGCGAATCTTTACGGCGGCAGGCCAGCCTTCGGGCAACGTACAGATCAGGTTTGTAAACTGGTTGGCCGACTTGATCGGAACCCCTTCAAACTCCAACAACTCATCGCTCAACCGAAGACCGGCTTGAGCGATCGGCGATTCACGGTCCAGCGTGGAGCAAACCACTTTACCGCCACGATTACTGAATCCGGCATCCAGCGTCGCGTGCTCCGTTAACTTGGTCGCCAACAATTCCGGCAAGAAGTTTTTGACTTGGTTTGAGGAAATCGCGTAGCCCAACCCCACGTTCACGCGCCCGCGATCTTGGAAGCTACCGCGACCATTGATCCCGATCACCTCGCCAGCCATATTGAACAGCGGACCGCCTGAGTTACCCGGGTTGATCGAGCTGTCTACTTGGATGCAGTTTCCATACACCAACTGATTGGCTCCCGCGCCGGGCTGGTAACGCTTAACGCCACTGACAATTCCCAGCGTCACCGTGGGAGTCTGATCCTCGGCCAGCAGAAACGGGTTTCCCATCGCCAAAGCCCAGTCACCAACTTCAACTTGGTCCGAATCCGCCAAAGGTGAACTGGGAAACGTATCGCGACCGGTCAACTGAATCACCGCCACGTCACCACCCGGATCCGTCCCGATCAAAGTCCAAGGGTACAACTGCCCATCGTTCAATCCCCCCAATCCTTGGATGCCCGCTCCGGCAATGACGTGATGGTTCGTCACGGCAATTCCGGACGGATCGATAATCACTCCCGAACCACCGCCTTGGCGACCAAGGCCATAAACGGCCACGACACTACCAATAACCTTTTCGATCGCCGCGATTCGATGCTGTTCAATCGACTCGGCAAGCTTCAGTTCGTCATCAGAAATCTCTGCCGCGTCCTGTGCTAGGACACGAAAAGGGGAACTGAGTACCGAACCGATCAGTAACAGGCCCAGCATGATCGATTTGAGAAAAATTCTGTTGGCCACTTCGATGGATCCTGAACGTAAAACAACGGAACACGGCGTGTCGGCTCAACCGCATTTAATCTAGCGCATTTTAAACTGGTTCATTTAATCTAGCGCTACTGCTTCGACTTGATAAATCGGGCATCGCACCAATTTGCGTGATCCGCCAGATCAAACTCTTCCCCCGGAACAACTTCCAATTCAACCGCGTCAATTCCGCGAATGCTGACATCAACGACCTGAAGCCCGGACCTGCCCGTCACTCTACCTGACCATAGCTCGATCCCGTCGCCTCGAACGACCATCCGGCAATCGCCGCGACCTTTCGTTTCTGAATCAATACCGACCGTCGCCACAAATCGGTCGAGCGACCGCTCGTTCTTAAACACCAAACTGGACCATGAATGCGTCCCGATCCCTTTGTTAAACGTGCTCTTTTCCCTTTGCTTCGGATCGAAAATCGTCAACGGATTCCCTTCCACGCTTTGGTCTCGACGCCACGGTCGTTCGGTCGTGAACATCGCCCGTTGCTGCACCGACACGGGATCAAGATCCGAAAGGTAGATCAACCGTTGATTATCGATGGCCATATTTGCAATCGATCCATCAGGAATCACGACTTCACTGCCGCCTCCCATGGCGAGAAAGATCTGGCCGTCATGCCAGCGACTGAGCCAGCCCTTGATCGAGTCGCCACTCCCAAGCGTCACGTTCACGGCCACTCGATTTTCCGGCACCTCCGACTGCAAGTCGGCCATCACGATCGCTGCGACTTTACCTAGCCCGATCTTTCGTGACTTGCCTTTGAACCGGAGTGTTACATGCTGTTGAGTCAAATCTTCGACGACGCCCTCGACGCCCCGCAACTGATCTCCCTGCCGAACCACCACCGCGTCGTTGTCGATCGATGGATTTTCAATCAATTGAGTCACCACATCCGACGACTCCCAGACGATCGCTCGGACAGATTCCAACGGCACGTCGGCCATGCCACTGGTCGAAGTAAAATTTAATCGTCCTTCGTTTAGTGCTGGAGCGCTCAGCGCGATTGAACCACCCCGGACAAAAATTAATCGAGGCTCCCCTAACTCGTTGTTCGATTTCGGCTCGCCCAATTCGATTCGGACCAAGTCATCGATCGGCACCGCCCCACCTTCAAACGCCCCCGTGACTCGTCCCTGCACGTCAATCGAGACACTCGAAGACGTCAGGATCGAACCGTCGACCCGCGTCAATCGGAAACCATCTTGGGCATCAACCAGAACGGCCGGGAACGTGATCGAGACCAAAAAAACGGCCAAGCCAGTGAGTGCGACTAAGCAGCGAGAAAAATTCATACGGGTACCGTTGCCTATTCCGATTTGCCCGAATTGCCGTTGGCTGCCTCGTAGTACTTCTCAACAATGTCACGATAGCGAGCTGGCAGCTTGTCTTTGACAGCATTGTTGGCCGGGTCTCGACTGCGTTCACGCAAGCGACTCCAAGGGCTTGCCGGAGAATCGTCGTACGACTTGTCGACAGCCATCCCATTGGGATTGCTGCTTTGGCCTGGCTTGCTGCTCTTGTTGGAGTTGCTGGGCTTGCCCTGTTGGGGTTTATTCTGAGCCTGTGGGCTCTGCTGTTGTTGCTGATCCTTTGTGTTGCTCTTACTACTACTGCTGGCTTCTTTTTTCTCTTCTTCCTTGATCATCTGGTTGAGCAGTTTGACAATTTTCTCCTGCTGCTCCTGCGTCGCCTCATCCGTTTTGATGTGCTCTAGTCGCCGGCGTGAAAAGTCCATTCGTTGATAGACATCATCTAATTTCCCTGCTTCAATCGCTTCCAGTTCCTGCAGTTTTCGCCAAGCACTGACTCGCAAACGTTCAGGAGCATTCCGATAGTCCTCAAGGAACCCAGCCAGCGAAACCGCGGCTTTCTTGTTCTTCAACAAACCCGCTTGAGCGATCCCGATATAATAGCTGACCACGTCATGATGCAACGAAACATCTGACAGCTCGCCTGACAAACGTTCCAACAACGGCAACGCGGGCTCGAACTGCTCGTCGTTCATCAACACTCGCGACAGATAGAAGCTGGCGTCTGCCGCTAGAAATAAATCATCCTGATCAGCCAGTGGCATCAACTGATCCACCGCTGCTTGGACGTCGCCCTGATCGGACGTCGAAATCGCAGCCGCATAGGCCGGATAGAGACGACTGAGCGATTCGGTCAGACGATCGATCGGATCGAGTGATTCATCTGCCAACGCCTGCTCGGCCGCCCGTTTGTCCGCCGGCTTCACACCGTCCAGCTGCTGCACGTGATCTGCAAGAGCTTGCATAATCCCTCGGTCGTCGGCATCAGCACTATCAAAAACGGACACCACGCCTACGCAGCTCAGCATGAACAGAACCGCCCATCGAAGTTGCAGACGCTGAAGGTTTATCTGGATTAGAAGCATAATACTCTCTCACGTGAAAAATACCTTTACGAGACATTGTAGCATTTCTTTGGCAAAGGGTCCAACTTCTGACCAAGGATCCGAACGATCTTGCCCCTCAATACGGCAATCTAAGGCAATCTAAGGCAATCGCACCCGTCTGAACGATTCCTTCCCAATTTCTGCAAGATTTTGCACAATTAACGACGATCACTTTGAATGCTCGAACCACCATTCTTGATACACTTAGAGCCTTAAAAAATCAGACCAGCCTCAAACGACGACCACATTTTAAACCACCAGACCACCAGACTTTACAAATGACTATGAACAAGCCTTCTACTAACAATCCGACTCCCGCTCGTCAGCACATGAATGCTTTCGAAACCGTCGACCACTATTTCGAACGAGCCGCCGATCAACTGGATCTACACGCAAGCAAACGCAAGCTACTGAAACTGCCGCAGCGTGAGATCACGGTCGAGCTACCTATCATCATGGACGACGGCCGCTTGGAGACATTCGTTGGTTATCGCGTCCAACACAATAGCGCTCGTGGCCCCATGAAGGGCGGCTTGCGCTATCACCATGAAGTGGAGCTGGATGAAGTTCGAGCCCTCGCTTCGCTGATGACTTGGAAAACCGCCGTGGTGGATCTTCCCTACGGAGGAGCCAAAGGCGGTGTGTGTGTTGCGCCACGAGAACTTTCGCAGCGCGAAAAAGAAAAGGTCAGCCGAAAATTTGTCGATCAGATTCACGAAATCATCGGGCCAGACCAAGACATTCCCGCGCCGGATATGGGAACGGACTCCAAGACGATGTC
>CAZLYM010000059.1:6825-20257 GCA_964563475.1 uncultured Pirellulaceae bacterium | reverse complement strand
CTCGCTCACGCGTCGGGTTATGATTGCAACGGGAGGATTTGGGATAGGCTCTAAGTCGCTGCTGTGGAAGCGGTCGGCCGGGCAGATTTCTCTGTTTCACCTTCCTGAACATGACTTGGCATTTTTCAACGGTCGTCTCTCTGTGCGAAAACGAAGGCTCCTCGATTAGCCGGCAGGCGTCGGCGGTCAACGATAGATGGAAAAACAGGATCGCCTGATAGCTTTTGCCTACCGTGAAACTATTCACGAATCGTGATTCGGGCCCAAAGCAAGTGGCATTGGGCGCTAATCGTCGGCACCCCCGTCGAGATCCAGAATTTGGCATCCAACTAAACGATGCCGGATCTCCTTCAGAATCTTGGTGGTTTCCACCCCACCAAGCCCGCCATACTTGGCTTGGAATTCATCACGATAGATGCCCTCGGGAAGGCCGGTGATCTCGGGAAAGATTTCGTCAATTTCAATTCCACGACTAATCTTCTGTTGCAGATCGCGTGCCGACTGCAAGTCTCGCGTGGCCACCCCCGCGAACAAAGTACCGGCCTGATCGGCAGTCAAATCCACAAACGAAAATCCGGAACCGCCCGCCGTCGCATCCATCAACTCCTTGGTGATGCCGACGTCCATCGAACGACTTTGATCGGACAGTACCGTTAACGCCGCACTCAACCAAAAATGCCGAATCAAATCCATGCGGCCTCGAAGCGAGAGACGCTGATCAAGCTTGGCAATTTCTTTTCGGCGACCACCATCAATTTCTCGCCCCGCAACGCTCGCGACATGTTCCTCACCTAGAATGACCCCCAGCGCAAGGATCGCTGCCTTGTTTTGTTCAATCGCGTCGGTTCCATCGGAATTGTCTTTGGCAAATTCAAACGCCTTCTGAAAAATATCCTTGAAGCCTTCGTCTCCGTCAGGAATATCATCCGCATTTTCGAGCAAGTACAGCCCCGTGGCTCTGGCAGCCTGATCCAAATGATTGGAAATCCCAGTGGAAGTTCCCCAAGCAAAGAGCCCGACGAGAAATACGATCAGAACGGCCAATGAAATGGTACTGCGTCGCAAAACCAAGCCGACCAAAGCACCAACAATCGAGCTGACTACCGCCAGTTGAATTTGCATCGTGATCGGAAAATATCCGTAGTTGATCCACATACTACTAACCGCCAAGACCACCGTTCCAATCAAGACAATGGGGGCGGAGACGCGCACGTGAAAGTTCAACAGCGAAAGTGACAACAGGACACCAAGCACTCCGATTCCACTTGCCCGAAGAACGATGGTTGCCAAAGCCCGCGCCGCTGGCTCAGAAATCCCACCCAATGACCGGATCGTGTTAACGGCCCAATCTGGCGCACCTAGCGGGCGCGGATCGGGAAGTAAGCACATTAAAAGGAACCAAGCGAATAACAACACGCTCCAAATAAACGAGGCGTGTTTCGAAGAATTGTGCGACGACGCCGATTCGGTTGAATAAGACAAATGTGACTCCGTGGCGACGCCACACCAGCGCTGGTTTGTTCGAGTGTTTTCCAAACGCAGGATAATTGTGATTGCGGCGGCAGACAATAGCAGCGTAAGTTACAGTTTTGGGGGCCTTTCTCGGCGACTTTTTTGGTACAATAGTCTCCCGTAACGCTACAAGTGGAAGTTGCAAGTTACGTTTTTTAAAGCAATGTTGCCTCCACCTTCTAGTCACAGTACAAATCAGTTTTAAAACGAGGTTGTGGTAGCCCGACGTGATTTTCACCGCCTGATGCAAAATCCTAATCAGTGATAAGATAAGCGAGGGAGTAGTGGAAATTCTCACTCGTTTGATTCCGTGCCGGATTAACATCTTCAGAAGTCTGCCTAGTTTGAAAAGCCAATCCCCCTCAGCCTTTTTCGCCACCCTTCATTCGAATCTCTAACCTTAAGGACTCATTGTGAATTACAGAAGAACACGAGGCTTCACTCTGGTGGAGTTGCTTGTGGTCATCGCGATCATAGGTATCTTGATTGCGATGCTATTACCGGCTGTTCAGCAGATTCGCGAAGCGGCAAGGCGAACACAATGCATGAACAACATTAGGCAAATGACTCTCGGTTGTGCTAACTACGAGAGTGCGTTTGAGACGCTGCCATCGTGTGGTGGAGATGAGATAAAACAATTTCCTCGATTGCGAATGGACTTTTCATGGCAAATTCGCATTTTTCCCTATGCGGATCATGAAAACATTTTCAAACTCCTTGAGCATGAAAGTGTAGACCGCGGTTGGACAGGGGCTTCACAACAAAACAGAAATGCGATTCTAAACAATATCATACCGATGCTGATTTGCCCCTCAAGTGATTTGGAACAGCTCTGCGTTACGGGAAGTTGTGTGGATTGCCCAAGGCCGTTCTACACAGGAATCCATGGTTCCGCTCGCGATGGGTTTACGGTTGATGGATTATCGATGCCGACCCTAGGTTTGATGTCTGAACACGGTGCATTTCAGCGACGAGATGCAATTTCTACGGGCGAAATCAGTGATGGAACTTCAAACACAATGTTGGTAGCCGAACAGAGTGACTTTTTGGTCGACGCTAATGGTGAACTCTCGGATCAGCGTAGTGATTGTTCACACTCAGTATTGGCTGGTTACAACCCTCAATGGGAACGTAATTTCAATACAACGGTCGTCCGATATCCGATCAATCATAAAGATGATGTTGACGATGGCATTCAGGGGAATTGCGGGCGAAATCGTCCAATTACCTCGCCACACTTCGGCGGTGCAAATATAGGACTAGTCGATGGATCGGTGCATTTCATGGATGAAAACCTGTCACTCGATGCCTTGTTCAATCTGGCCGACCGCGATGATGGACTATTGATTGAAGGGGATGTGTTTTGAATTTCTTCAAACACTTACTGTGTGTCGGGATAGCGACATTGATTTCCGCTGGGTCTCTACTTCTGTGTGGTTGCGACTCGAAACCGACCGGACCAGTTCGACATGAATCTGGAGGCATTGTCACTTTCAAAGGAAAGCCAGTGCCTAAAGCGCAGGTAGTTTTCTATGGCCCCGGCGTTTCTCGCGGGGCAATAACAGGTGAGGACGGTCGCTTTCAAGTAAAGGCGGGCACTGGGAACGGGTTGCCAGCGGGAGAGTATGAAATTGTAGTTCGCCCAGCTCCTGGCGGTGATACAGAAATTATTAACTTCGACCGCCCTGATATTCCCAAAAAGTACTGGAGCAAAGAGACGAGTGGCTTGAAGGAATCGATCGTTAGTGGCGCAAACGACTTGACACTAGAGCTGTGATAAAGGGATTAGAGTCAAAAGTCGCGTGCCCACTGAATACAGGAAACGATCTAATCAGCGTAACGTTTTAGGCTTCCGTGAAGACAAACGGGAACGCTACACAGGCAACACACTGCCTGATTACAGCTCAAATTGAAACGTGCGGCCGAGCCAGCGGTAGAGTCGCCGACCGATCGTTTGAGAACCGACGCGAATTTTCGCCACGCCAGTACTGCCGGGAACAATTTTGTATTCCGGATTTTCCAATGGCACACTCACCAAGTAGGTCGTGCTTTCCGGCACGTCCTTGCCGTCTGAGTTCACCCGAGTCAGCAAATCACCGCCGTGGCGACTGGACAACTGGCTGGGCACATCCAACATCTTTGTCGGTGAAATCGTCTGCGTGACCGAGCGATGCATAACCGCCGGAAGCTGGTGCACAATCAACTCGACCGGCTGTTCCGATTGAACAAACTCGATTTCCGATTGATCGATCGCAAGGATCGCTTCCATCTTTCCCGGATTCGCAACCACCTTTCCAACCAAGGTCTGACGATCCACCCACGCGCCAAGGTTCCGGGGCTCAAGTGGACTTCCGTGCCAGTTACCAAGCTTTCCGGACTCTGGATTCTCACCCGGCACTTCCGGCGCAGACAGCAGCAATCCATCCGCCGGTGCTCGGACGACCAGACGATTCAGATCTTCGGCACGTTTGTACAAACTGGCGACCGCGTTGTGATAAGTGGCTTCTGCCTCTTCCAAACTTTCGGCGGCAGTCGGATCCGTCGCGGCCGACCACGACACCATCGTAAACTGAGACTTGGCGACGTTGACTCGTGTCTCCATAGATGCCAGCTCACTAACCAGTTCCGGGCTTTGCAACGTCACGATTGGCTGACCTTTGCTCACCGGTTGATTGGCTTGGGCATGAATTTCTACCAAAGTCCCGGGCACTTGAACAAAAATGTTTGCGGCCGCATCGGGCTGAACGTGAAAGTAACAATGGACGTGGTGAGGGATTGGAATCAAACCAATCACAAACACGAGCGCCGCGAAAACGGCGACCGAGGTAGCAAAATGAACGGACTTCACGGTCCCCATCCTTCCGGGTACAGAAAAGAATTTGATCAAGCTCATTAACGGCCGTCCAAGCAGGCCGTAAATTACAGAAAGGGCAAGCAACTGACCGACGATCTTCAGGCCGTAGGGTTCAAGGATCTTGTAGACGAACCAGAAAATTGAAATCGAAATAAACCAACGGTAAGCGATCGCCGCCACGCTGTAGGTCAGAAACAACCACTTCCGCCGCACAGGAAGAAACGGATCATCCCGATTCTCAATACCCAACAACCAACGTCCGCTTGTCCGCTGAAGCAACAGCGTGGCCTTCGAGCGAAGGTTGGGGATTTCAAGTAGATCGGACAGAATGTAGTAACCGTCGTATCGCAACAATGGGTTTGCATTGAATAACAGTGTCGTGACCGACGACACAAAAATCACGTTTAAAGCCAACTGATTGACCAAGCCGGGTTCACTGAACCACCAGACGAACACTGCGATCGCGGCGAGCACCAGTTCAACATACATTCCCGCCGCGGCGATCAGAGCACGTTGCCATTTGCTGGGAAGCAACCACGAATCGCTCACGTTGACATACAGGCAAGGAGTCAGCACCAGAAACATGACCCCCATTTCATGGCATTGGCCGCCGAATCGTTTGCACGCGAGGCCGTGTCCAAATTCGTGAGCGACTTTCGTTAGCGCCATGACGATCGCTAACCAGATCCAGTTGTTGGACGCAAAGAAATTCTCAAAGGATGGCAATTTGTTCTGAAAGGTCTCAAACTGAGTAAGCAGCAGCGCCAAAGCACTTCCACCAAGCAGCAAGACACAAAAGAACGCTGGCCATGTAAAGAACCACGCAGTCCACGCATTCATGCGAGTCAGCATCGCATCTGGGTCGAAGCCTCTAATTCGAATCGCGAGCACATTGGTCAACGACTGCCGAAATTCCAGCGACCGAGTTTTCTCGCCTCGCTTTTTAAGTTCAATCCCTTGGTCGGGCGTGTTGGAAATCAGCAAAGAACTTCGGTACAGCATTCCCGCAAACTGGTATAGCTCCTGCAGCGATAGCTTCTGCGGCGCATAGTTGTAATCAAACTGCCGCTTGATCTGATCCGGGCTTCGTTTGCCATCGATCATCAACAGCAGCCGATACTCCTCTTCCTCAAAGCGGTAATATTTCAGGCTGAGCGGATCTTTGACCACCCAATAGTCGCGTCCCTGATAGCTTTGCCGAACCGAGGTAACGTCGGGCCTCATCGCCAACCGAAGTGGACGGCTTGAGCTGGACGCCATTGTGTCAGCGTCAGCAGATTTTTGCTGCAACGCCATGAATCACCAGGGAATTTCCATCTGACCAACGACCTCACGGGCAATTCGCTCGATCAATTCCTGTTGGGCCGTCGCCAGCGATTGACCGCCTTCGGGGATAAAATCAACATTGTGATCGATGATGACACTGCGCCGCGGCATCAGCGGCACACCGGCTCGATCGACCCAGTCAATCTCTACGCGGAAGGATGTCCGAATGGCTCTGCCGTCGTCAAACTGGTTCTCAGTGACGGTGCTCTTCTGCTCGCGAACCAAACGGCCTCGCAGGAAACTGTTGGCAATGGAAGGATCGGTAATCGTTAGCGGGGTCCCCAGCTCAACTTGCTTGACGACCGCCTCGGTCAATCGCTGCCCCAGAAACCGGCGATCCGAATCCGATTCGAAAATCGGCACGTGCACCGAACGAATATCGTTTCGGAACAAGTTTTGATTTCCCAAGTTGTACCCTGCGCAACCTGAGAATGTTATCATCAGCAGACTGAAAAGACAGACCAGTAATATTCGGCCCCGCAGTGATCCAGACCACACCAGATTGGCAGACGACTTGATCGCTAAGCAACCGCTCCGCTGGCAAGTGGCATTGGTCGACGGGTCTCTTCTCACAGTCACGCAATTCACCTTGGAACAACTAGCGGATAATTCGGTCGTCACGCGACGCGATCACAGGCTTGACCGGCTGATCGTCCGGGAACAAATTCACTAACCATTCCGCATGCTGAGCAGGAACGGGCGGCTTATTGGAAACATCCGCAATTCGGTCAACGACGCTACGCCCAAACTGTGTGTCGGAAAAGTTTTCGGCAACTCTTTCATAAGCCAGTTTTGCGGCACGATTTTGGCCGCGTTGAGCATAGTATTCACCGAGCGAGTAGTCTCGTTCGGCAAGCTGGTTGCGAATTAAAGTTGCCTGCTGTTCGAGGTAACCGAGTTGCTCCTGCGATTCGGTTGGAAATTTCCGGACGATTTGATCGAGGATTTCGTCAGCGGCTTTCAAAGGTGTCGCATCATAGCTTGGCCCTCGATATCCCTGTAATTGAGCCTGCAGCTCCAGCATGTGAGCCTCAAACTGGTATCGGCTTTTGGGGTAGTTGTTACGAATGTCCTTGAACGTATCAGCCGCTTCATAATAGTTTTCATCACGCAAGAATGCTTTTCCAAGCGCGACGGTAGCATCGTCGGCGTACGTCCCCGTCGGGTCTTCGACTCGAATGCGGTGCAGAATTCGCCTTGCTTCTCCGGCCATACCTGTTTTTGGCCGTTGCGGATCGTTGAATGCGATCTTCGACCCAGTTTCGCTTAGCTCCAACCAGTACTGAGCAATCGCCAACCGCTTTTGCTCGGCAAGGTCAAGAAATCGAGTGGCAGGGTATCTTGAGATCAACTTTTCAAACGCCCGATTAGACTGCACGTATCGGTTGGCAAAAAAGTACGCTTCGCCTTCCAAATAAAGAGCCTCTTCTTCAACGGCAGTGCCAGGAGCACTGGCGCTGGCGATTCGGAACTTGTTCGCGGCGTCGGTAAAACTCTCGATGTGAGTGTCGCCTTCGGGGTTTGCCTGATGCTGTGCGCTGGCGTTGGAAAACAGTCTTTTTCCATTGGCGATTTCGTCTGACGCCGACGTGCGATCGGTTCCAGAAAACCAACGAGTCTTGAACGTCGTGGCAATCTGGCTGGGCGACAAGTCGTCAAGCACCAAGCGATTCGAATTTCGAGCTCCAAGAGGATCCAGATACTCGCCCGAAAGATCTTCTTCGAACTGTTTTGGCTTCTGATCCTTTTTAAAACCCAACAGTGATTGCTCAGATTTCAAGCCTCGGTCGCGAAGCGAGCTGCAGCCGGACATGCACACCGTCAGCGTGCCAAAGGCGATGGCAAGAATGAGCACTCGATTGGTTAGATGCCACAATCGCATTTCGACTTCCTTGTCGTGATGGAATGCTTACATGTTTTCGCCAAAATCTTATCCGGCGAAAACATCACGTTAAATTACTCGAATACGGAGCCAACCGTATTCAATCAAATCTTACTCTTTGCGGTACGTCGTCCGGTGTTATTCAAAAATTTTTGCAGCCGAGGCTGGTAGCCAATCAAGTGCGAAATGTAACTTCGCAACAGGCTGCGGACCTCCGGAACCGGATCCTCAACCAACATTGCTTCCGAACCTGACTGACCTCTTGTCAATCTATCGGGCGTTTGGAACTGATTGTTGTAAATGGTTGTCTGCTCTTCCTGTACTGAATCTACACCTACGTGGTTCGAAACTTCATACTCTCGCTGCTGCTTCTGGTCGGTACGATCAAGCAAAAACGCAAACCCTGACGGGCTTAGACTGATAACGTTTCGCTTGCCGCGCCGGCAACTCTGACACAAAATCCCGCCCGAGTTCATCCCAAAACTGACTCGGCTGAGCGTTGTCTTCTCTTTGCCACAACCGACGCACTGAGTCAGCAATGGCAAATGCCCAAGGCAGGAAAGTGCCATCAATTCAAAATCCAATATCGTTTCATCAAGGGAATCTGTCTTCGTTTCACCTGAGTCAATTTTGTTAATCGTTTGTATTGCGACGTCAAAAAGTTCCGGGTGAGGGTCTGCGTCATCGGTCAGCAAATTCAGCAATTCGGCGACGTAGTACCCGGCATACAACCGTTCAAGGCACGACGAACCCGCGCGAAAACGGCGGTCCAGCTTAGCCTCGGTCAGCAGATCCATGGCTCCGGAACGCTTCTGGATGAACACTATTCGACAAACCGACAGCACGTCAAGAGCAGCCTCGAACGGGCTCTTGGGCCGCCGAGCCCCTTTTGCCATCGCGGTAATCTTGCCGTGCGTACGAGTCATCATCGTCACGATACAGCTTGTTTCACTGTATTCGATGACACGCAGTACGATCGCGGTTGTTTTTTCCTGAGCCATGGTGCCATCATGCTATCGCAAGAGCCGATCTGTGTCAGCTTCATCGCCGCTGGCAACTCAAGCCAGCACGTCCACTAAAAAACTCCCGCCAAATGGCGAGAGTCTTATGATTTTGATACCTAAAAAGTCGAAAATCCGCCGGTCACGACAAACGCGTGCCTACGAGTCACTGATCGATCAAATCAGTCGACACGCTGTACCGAGATCGCTTCGCTTTCATCAGACAGCGTTTTCGCGATAGCTGACAAACGATAGATGTCTTGAACGCCGGTCGCGATATAGCGAACGTTGCCCGCTCGGTCGACGAAAACGGTTGTCGGCAGCAACTGCTGGCCCGGCAACTGATCCGTCACGGCGTTGTCACCCAGTCCGATCGGGAAGTTCAGCTTTTGCTCTTTCTGAACAGCACTGACCGCTTCACGAGCACTGGCAGGATCCTCTGGGTTATCCATGGAAACACCGACGACTTGCACGCCTTCACCATCAAATTGCTCGGCCAGTTCGACAAAGTGTGGCAGAGCTTCACGGCAGGGAGGACACCAAGTCGCCCACAGGTCCACAATCAATACCTTGCCGAGGAAATCTTCGCTCTTCAACCGGCCTTGATTCAGCCCGCTGACATTCAGATTAAAAGGGAACGGCTTAAACTCAGCCAGAACCCCTCGGCTCCAGATTTCGGCCTTCATCATGTACGAGCTTTCCGCGTCATGAGTAACTTTTGCCAGACGTTTTTGATCCGATAGTCGAGCTAAGTGCTCGTTCGACAAGACTTCATCAAACTGAACGAACCCTAAATCGAACGCTTCATCAAGACAACGAAACGCGTCCTCGGGCTTCTCCTTGATCGCATACGCAATCGCCTGATGATAAACCGGCGTCGCAAGGCTAGCTAACGACTGCTTCGGGTACTTTGGATTGTCCTTGAGCTTCTTCGCGATCGCACCCTCTTCGATCATCAAGCTGCTAGCAACCTGTTCGCTGCGCGGCATCAAGGTTTCGGCCAAACGCCCGGTGGCAACCATCGTGTGGTAAGCGACTTCAGGGTCGCGTTCACCAGTCGCGACTTTCGCGGCTTTGACTTGGTTAATTTCTTGAATCGCTTCGTTAAGAATTTTAACGTCGTGACTTTCGTCTTTCTGATCGGCGATGGTCACAAGCGTGTTCACGTAGTTAACCGAAACAAATCGATCGGGCTTCGCCAACTGCCTAGCTTCTTTGGCAATTTGAAAAGCTTCCTCAGTCCGACCCTTCTCAGCGAGCTGAACTGCCTGAGAGAACTGATCCGTCGATTGTGTTTCCGACGGGGAGTGAGATGTGTGAACGGTGGAATCTTCTTGAGTGAGAGTTGCTGCATTAACCGATGCGGCATTGAAAGTAGTTGACAACAGAGGAAGTAAAACCAGAGACAAACCAACAAAGCACTTCGAAGTATGCATCTTGCGATCCTGCCGGGGGAATGTTGACGTGAACAAGCTATCACGGCCTCGAACTAGACGTTCGACAAAGTGCCCCTCTCTACGGGAAGGAACTCTGCCAACGAACTTTGCAAACTACAAAGTCCGCTGAGCCGCAAATCCTTGCTATTCAGCACCGCCCAACTTACCGCCAGAACTTCTGTTGAAAACCTCTATTCCAACGGACGCTGGAATTCGTCGAAATTCAGAAGTTGCTAAAAGACTCTAACGCAACCTTATCTCACATCAGAAAGGTGTTTGCGGACAAGAGTTCAACGTTAGCGACTAAAGTGGGGCTTTCCGTCCGATTTGGGCCAATTTTGCAATTTTTCAAAAGCCTTCTCAGCCAGTGTGAACGGTCACAATTCACTCACGCATTGACATCCTGCCAGACATCGTTAGCCCCGTGTTCACGGTCTGGCACAAGGTTCAACTTTTTCAAAAAGCTGATCGCCAGATCAAGCTTATCAACGGGCTCTGTGGATATCGTGCTCCACTGCGTCATCGAAAACCACTGCTTCACCTGATCTAAATCAAGGTCGTATCGGTCAGCGATCGTTTTGATTGCCGAAGAGGACTCCATCAATTGGCGGCACTGCTCGTTCACCACATCCAGCATTCGCGAAATGGATTTTCCACACTGCTCAAGTACCTGTTGGCGGACGCAAACGACAAACGCAGGCCACGGAGTTTCTCGCACGTCCAGTCTTCGAAATTCTCCGTTGGCAACGAAGGGCGAGGTCGTGAATCGCTCCCAAAAGAAAACATCTGCCTCATCGGATGCCAGAGCCTCACGTGCACCGGCAAGATTCTTCACCACCACAAACTGCATCGATTCGGTTGACCAACCACGTTGAGCCGCATCGACGATCGCCATCAAATGCGATCCCGACCCGTACCGACTGATCGCATATCGTTTTCCATTGATCTGATCAATTTGCTCAATCTCGGAACCATCCGCCACATGGATCCCCCAGAGAAGTGGCGACGTCACGTACGCCTGCACGATGCGTGAAGGATTGCCATTGAGAATATCAGCGACACACCCTTCGGTCAGTGCAATCGCAACATCCAGTTCGCTGGCACGAAGTGCCTTGGTCATGGCACCCGTGCCACCAGGAAAGTCAACGTACTGCAGATCAATTCCCGTATCAGAAAACGCGCCGGATTCGATCCCGTTGTGCCACGGGAGATTGAAGTGCTCGGGCACTCCGCCAACTACAATTTTTTCTAGCTTTCCCACAATTCACATTCCCTTCCCTTAAACGGATCCATCTCCAAATCGACACGCCCAGAAGTTCCTAGCATTCGCTCAGTCATCCATCAGTAAACCGATCCAGCGCAACGGTCGTTCGGCACGACCTAAGACCCCAATACGGCTCCCGCATCGATCAAAGCCGCCCCTAATAAATCACTCCTAAGTCAAATAGGCACCTGAAGTCGCGTCTAGGAACAATCGCGTCACGTGAAAGAAGATCGGCGCGGCGAAACACACTGAGTCAATTCGATCAAGCACTCCCGCATGACCAGTCACCAACGTTCCATAATCGCTCAGTCCACGATCGCGTTTGATGGCCGACATGGTCATGCTTCCCGAAGAAGCCATAGTGCTGATAATCAAAGCCATGAAACCGGCTCCGTACCACGTGAAGGGCGTCACGGGAAACAGCAACTGGATCACCAATCCCACCAATGCAGTGCAGCAGGCCGATCCAATCAAGCCTTCCCACGTCTTGCTTGAATTCACAGTCGCAGCGATCACGTGCCGACCGAACAGCCGATCCCAAACAAAGTGCAGCATGTCGCTGACCTGAACAATCACCACGAAAAAGAACAGCAACCCGGCAGGCTTACCTTTCCACGGGACGTAGTCCGACGTCGTGTAGTCATAGGTCACAAGGTCCAGATTCAGCAATGCCGCGGCATGACTGAGAGCATAAACGCAGATCAACAAACCAAATTGAATCTTGGCCGACCTTTCCAGAAAGCGTTTATGATCGCTGGTGAAGGCAATTCGTGCAGGAATAAACAACATCGCGTAAACGGGGATCACGATCGTGAACAATTGATAGTTGTCCATCGCGACCAGCACGTACTGAGCGGGTGTGAAGCCAAGGAAAACCCAGAACAACGTCCGATGATCGCCTCTTCGCGTTGGAGTCATCGTAATGAACTCGCGTAACGCCCAGAACGAGACCAGTCCGAACAAAATCACGGTCACGACTTTGTTGGTCAGCAGCACCAGCACCAGCATCAAACTGATCGTTAACCACGATGAAACTCGTTTGTTGAACGTCCGGACAATCGCAGGGTCGAAATGTGATTCTGGCTTTCGCTTGAGCCACTGTCCGATGAACAGCAAAATCACCAACGTGATCACGACCACCAGCACCAACGCGATCGTGCCGGTATCGTAAAGCAGATCCGATCCGAAAATCGCAAGGACTGGGCTGAAAAAAGCGATCACAAAATTCCCGGCGGAATGGAACAAATTGGGCTGGAAAGAAAAAACGCTGACTGGCCAGTGATTCGCACTTTTTCGCACGAGACACAGCTATGACACGTTATCACAGTCTGCTTTCAGACGCAGCACCGCTTCTCGCGCACGCTGCAAAAACTCGTTCTTTTTCTCGCCACTTTCCAACCAAATCGGAGCTCCAATGGAAATGCAGCTCAGCAACGGCACCGGCAGAAACTCGCCTTTTGGCATCACCCGGTTCAAGTTGTCGATGTACACAGGCAGCAGCTCAAGATCTGGGCGTTTCTTGGCAAGATAAAACAACCCGCTTTTGAATTCGCCCAATTCTCCTGAGAGATTTCGACCGCCTTCGGGAAATACGATCAGCGAATCCGTGAACCCGATCTCTCGGATCATGATGTCAATCGGCGTATTTCGAACCTTGACCTTTTTGCGATCAATCAACAACGCGTTGAACGTCGACGCCAGGTAGCGTCTGATCGGTCCGCCGTTCCAATAGTCGGCGGCAGCGACTGGTCGCGTCACCGCACGGATGCTCTTGGGCAACGAAGTCCACAGGACAATCGAATCGAGGTGGCTGGTGTGGTTGGCAAAGTAGACCCTTTGCACCGTGTCAGGCTCACAATCCACCCAGCGCACGGTCGCCCCACTCAGGACTTTCGCAAGCGCTGCGAGAAATAGGACGGTGATTTGCTTCATGATTCGATCGACATGCATTGCCGGGTAAACGGAGCACCGATTGTATCAGCCCCGCGAACTCCAAGGAATCACCGTTCCAAGTGACTGGAGTCGCCCAAAGCTCGAACGGGCTGCGTCCGATAAGCCGAGCTGGCAAACGTCAGTTGGCTAAAGATATTCAGCTCACTGGAGTCGATGGCGGCGTGGCTACGCTTTGCGTCACGCCACAGGAGATCGCATTCGCGT
>CAZLYM010000059.1:0-6725 GCA_964563475.1 uncultured Pirellulaceae bacterium | reverse complement strand
GTCGATGGCGGCGTGGCTACGCTTTGCGTCACGCCACAGGAGATCGCATTCGCGTTTTCATGCGGTCGAACTTGCTTCCCACGCTTTTGAAAATAGATTTTTTCTACCAGATCCATGTAACCATCGGTCATGCTGGCCAGAGACCCGTTTGCGACCACGTGCTGCCGTGCGGCAGAACCAAATTGCTCACACATTTCCGAATCGTTCATCAGACGCAGCCAGCGATCTGCAGTCGCATCGGTATCGCCCGCATCGACGAGATAGCCGGTCTTCCCTTCCAGTACGGATTCGTGAATCGAACCCACATTCGGTGCGACAACCGGTCTTTCGCATGACATGGCTTCCAGAATCGAGACCGGACTCGCTTCGTTATGAGACGTCAACGCAAAGATGTCGATCATCGAGAGCACACCCGGGATGTCGTCAATCGAACCCAACAGGTGAACATTTTTGTGGATCTGGTGCTCGGCGACTTTGCTTTCAATCAGCTCACGTTCCGGACCTTCACCGGCAATCACGAAATGAGCGTCGGCTCGTTCCTGTAGGACTTTCGCCGCCGCATCGATAAACTGTGCGTGATTTTTTTCCGAGCGGAGCGCTGCAACAATTCCGACCACGGGCGAACTCGCGGGAATTTCACATTCTTTTCGCCAGCGATCGCGGTCCGCCTGACAAAACTGGAAGCGGTCGGTATCAATTCCGTTGGGAATCATGAAAACCTTGTCTACTGGAAAACGCTCTTGTTCAACCTGATACCGAGCGTGGTCTTTCGCAACAGCGATGAATCCATCGGTGATCCCAGTGAGCATTCGATTTAGTCGCCCAACTCCATCGGGCCAGCCTGTAGAATGCAACGCAGAAAGAATCACTGGAACTTTGGCACGCCGAGCTGCCAGACGGCCCCAGAACATTTTGTCGCCTGCTCCAATCGTAATCACGGCGTCGACTTGTTCCGTTTGAAACAGTTTAGCCAACCGGCTAACGACGCCGATATCAAACTTGTGGTTGATTAAGTGATCGAAGACCGGAATCTCGTTCGCGAGGACTTCTCCCAGAACGCCCTTCTCCTTCATGCATCCAATGAGTGGCTCGACACGATTGCGATCCATCCGTCGCACCATGTTGACCAACAACGTTTCGGCGCCACCAACGGGCATACTGGTGATTACGAACATGATTCGCAACGGTCGGTTGTCGTTGGTTTTTGGCGCGGGTGACTGAGTCATGGTTGTTCCGTTGGCGTGAAGGCAGGGATCGTGCCCAATGATTCGGGCAGCGGCATAGGGGATGGGGTTAGTTCGGCTTTCGCAAGCTCCAGCGTCTTTTGTAGTCGCTCCAGCGTGGCTTTGTCTTCAGGATCAATTGAGTAATCGTAAGGAGGGACTCGTGCCACCCGAGGATCGTAGGTCAGTGCGTTACCGATACGTGCAAACACAGGATCGCCGTGAATTCTTTGCAAATGAAAGGCGTCGCCACCGATCTCGTTCCATCCACCAAACGCGCTGCAAACGCCCAAGAAGCCACATTCTTTGAGCAGGTGAAACACGACTGGGTTCAAGTTGACTGGTTTGCCAAACGGAAACGCGAAGTATCGAATTTGTTTTCCAATCGCTGCTTCCAATTCTCGAGTCGCCGTGATCACCTCGTCGACAATTTGTTCCGGCTCATTGACATCACCCATGCTGGGATGAGTCCGGGTATGCGCCCCGATCTCGATTCCACCATTAGAGTAAGCTCGCAACGACTCTGCGTCATCGGTCGGTAAAGGTTCGTTTCGCTGCACGTCATGCAAAAACGGTTTTTGTCCCAACGTATGCTCGGTGGTAACAAAATACGTGGCTGGAATTCGATTCTCGATCAAGTAGGGGATGGCAAATTCACCGTTTTCTCGATAACCGTCGTCGAATGTCACCGCCACGGTCGGTCGGTCGTTGTGGCCACTGGAAATTCGACGCTGGCATTCCTCAAGGTCAACGATGTCGAAATTCTCCTGAAGCCACTGCATCTGTTGAGCAAATTTGCTGGCCGTGATCGTCCAGTCATTCAGATTATCGTCACTGACTCGATGATAAAACAGTATGAAAACGGGCAACTTACCGCGACTCTTCATCGAACGAACCGACACACCTCGCAGAGGCTGAGTCAACGTTCGATACAGGTCGATCGCATTGTATTTCCACTTGGGCATTTGATCAAACTAAAGTGAAGGGATAAAATCAGAGGGAAAGCAGTGAGCAAATCGCACTGGCAACCGGACTGGGCGGCAACGGGTACCCCAGTGATTCTTTGGCTGCCGGAAAGGTGTTCTTGCCGGAAGGATATCTTGGAACGTGACCAACGAATGTTGAGACGCTTCCTTTTAGAGTGTTGGTTATGGCAAAGGCGAAACCAGTCATTTGCCATCAACAACTTTTGAGCGCTTACAAGTTGCGCCACACCATCGTCACAGGCGTCAAAACCGGATGAGTTTCCCGCGATTCAACGCGCCACGTTATGTCGACGGTGCAGAGAGACACAAACCGACGTACTTTCCATTGCAGTGATTGCCCATGTTGGTGTCCTGAGCCCTGAAACAATACGACTACCCACCTAAATGATTGATTTGGCATGATCCCTAAAAAAACTCTTTTCGGAATTGATATCGACGCCATGCGGATGCCAGAGGCGGTTGACCATCTGCGAACATGGGTCGAAGAGGATGTCCCTGCCGACGGCTGCCGGTTCGTTGTAACACCCAACGTTGATCACGCGGTGTTGCTGCAAGAAAACCCTGCCCTACAAGCCGCTTACGACGACGCGGCAATGATTTTGGCCGACGGTCATCCGATCATCTGGGCATCACACCTCGTTCGGCAACCGCTACCTGAGCGTGTGCCGGGTTCGGAACTCGTGCCAAAACTATTCGACTCGTTTCAGGAATCGGGTGATTTGCGTGTTTTCTTGCTGGGTGCCGCCGAAGGCGTTGCATTCCGCGCTGCCGAGAACATGAAAGAGAAATGGCCTCGAGTAAAAACGGTCGGGATCTACAGCCCACCACTTGGTTTTGAAAAAGACGATTCCGAGAACAGCCGAATCTTGAACTTGATCGCTCAAGCGAAACCTGATGTCGTCGTGGTTGGCTTGGGTGCTCCGAAGCAAGAACTTTGGGTCCACAAGCACCACCAAGAAATGCAAGCCAAAGCCGCGCTGTGCGTTGGCGCAACGATCGATTTCTTAGCAGGTGAGAAAAAGCGAGCCCCGGTTTGGATGCAACGCGCCGGGATTGAGTGGCTGCATCGCATGTGCAGCGAACCCAAGCGATTGGTCAAGCGTTACGCCAAAGACGCGTGGATTTTCCCGCAATTGGTGTGGCGTCAAATGTCGGGTTGGGATCGAGCCAACGGTGGCGCGTAACCACTGTCGATACATTGCCACGATCGATGCATTGCGTGACCACTGTCCATGCGTTTGGTCGTTACAAACAACCGCTCGCCGAGCCAACAATCCGTTTTCCAGTCGCCGCTCTCAAGCCGTGAGTGGCTGTGGGTAATTTACTGTTGGGCAAATCGTTAGAACTTTTCAACAAACGGTTTTGAGTGTTTTTCGCCTTCCCATGACAAGTCGAATTTCAAGTCTTCGATAGGACCGGAAACGTCGACCGTCAGCCCAGAAGTCTTCATGTTCGCATATTTTTTTGGGGCATGCCAACGTTGTGCAGTGTCACCTATCGGCTCAATAGCGTTCACCATGACCTCGTACTTACCCTTTAACAGGCCATCATTGGCGGTGTACGAGGAAACCGAAAATCGTCCGTCTTCCAGAGAGCCACCTCCGGGTCGGGACGCCGCCCCCGGAGTCTTGACCGGCATAAACGTGATGGAGCCGTACTTCAGCGGCTCTCCATCAACCGTGACCATTCCAGAAACCGGCACGCGTGTTTCTCGACCATCACCACACCCCAAACACAATGGAAGCAGGATGATTGGCAGAACCAACCAAGCAAACCGGCTATGGCAAACGTTACCCATCAACTGTAACTTCACTGTTTCTACTCAAACAACTAAACGGACGGAAAATGAAATATCTTTCACTGCCCCCTCAAACAACGATGCAACGATTACTGTACACCCACTACTTCGCCACCGTCTCGAGTTGAAAGTGCTCGGTAGGTGTCTAGGTCAATGTCTTCACTCATGAAGGACACGCTACCATCGCCCATGGCAAAGTTTGCACCGCCGGGATGAGAACTAGCGAATCCGCCGTTAGACACCCCGCTGCCAGCACCGCCAACAGAAGTGGTGAATACAATACCGCTTTCGCCATCAGGCTCAAGCGGGAAGTTTAGAGGGGTTGATGTCGACCGCAGCGACGAGGTGAAACGGTTGCCGTTTGACCAGATGTTCGACTGACCGCCACGGTGCCCCTCGATCGTTTCGCCAATAAAGATGGTATTGCTTGTCCCGTCAACGAATGCTGGTATTCCAAGCCCCACTACGTAATGAAACGCTCCAGTTGCCAAGTTTGGGTTGCCAAAACCGATGTACTTCTTTTCATTCTGAGCCCCTGGACTTGGATCTCCCATAGAACACGCGTAGCTTCCGGTCGCTGCTTCAATACCCGAGCCATGATTTCCCCGACAAACAGGTTCAAGATTGTCACTTGGGCAAACGTAACTTGGTTGCTGTTGACCAATGATTTCTAAACAAGCCGCGACTATCGGATCACTCATCGGAGCCCAACTAGTATTTGCCGACCAAATCGGGACTTCTTCGAGGTTCATTAATCCTAAGGCGTTGTCCTGCTCCATATACGGCAACAAAATGGCAAATGCACTCGCTCCTTCTCTACCAAGCTCCAAACCAGTCACTGAGGTGGTCCCCTGCTTAGAATCTCCAAACAGATTCCACACGTTAGCCTGAAAACTGTCGTAACCTATTCGACCGGGAGGAAAAATTTGCAACGCAGACTCATGGTTGTGAGCGGCAAGCACTACCTGCCGTAAGTTGTTGGCACACTGAATTCGCCTTGCAGCTTCGCGAACCTGCTGGACCGCAGGCAACAACATGGCTATCAGAATCCCAATGATCGCAATGACGACCAAAAGCTCTACTAAAGTGAACGCGGATCGATGCCGAAAATTCTTCGCCATAACATCACCTTTCAAAACCCAAACTGAATAAAAAATCTATAAAGAATAAGATAGATCCAAAGCTGGAAATCAGTGAATTGACAACATTGAAGGAATGTCGTCCCATCGAATAATAAAACGTACGGATGGCCCCACTGATGACATTATCATACCAATTGCGAGTTAAATCGACAAACCTTGGCTTTCTACAAGAGACTAAGCGGTCAAAAAAATAAGGTCCGGGGAAAGCTTGCTGTTGCGACACCCCGCTGTCTCGTCACAAAATGAGGCGGTTAAACCACCCTTGGTAAGGATTCCCGTTCCATCGCTAGGTGAGGCAAACTTTAGCCGTTTTGGCGATCGCTACGGTTAGTCTGCCAAAAACTAGAAAGACCGACTTGTTACCTCGGTCAACTAAATGAATCGAAGGTTGACATCTTGTATCGCAACTAACTCAGCAGGCAAGTAAGACACGGCTCACCGCTTGCTGACGTAGCGAGTTAAGCCTCGGTCAATTCGGTCAACAAACTATGGTTCATCACACGAAACACGTTAACTCAACTCAGACTCCAATCACGATGAAAAACCCAAACACATCTTCAAGTACCTTTTGCATCCTGCTCGCGTTGGTCACATTCGGATTCGCGCTGTGCACGCCTGTCGTAGCCCAGAAGTTCATCCCTGCCGACAAAGACACTCAAGAACCACTGCTGCTGAACCTCGGCCCGATTGGAGTACGAGTAAAAACCGACCACCGAGTGCCCAAATTACCTCGGAGTGAAAGTAGTTCGGCGACCGTCGAGTACATTTTTGAAAATTCTCTCGCCGAGGGAAAACTCCAGATTGGCGATGTGATTACCGGAGTCAATGGCAGGGGATTCAACAACGATTTTTCAGCGACACTTGCGGAGGCGATTGACCGCAGTGAAGGCAGCAACGGCAAACTGATCCTGAATATTAAGCGTGAAAAGCGCAAGAAAAAAATCACCTTTAGGTTGAGGAAAATCGGCAGCTATTCCAAACACTGGCCTTATGAGTGCGAAAAATCGGATCGTATTCTTCAGGACGCATGCGATTGGTTAGCCACGCATCAACAACCCAATGGGCGACTTGAAAGGGCTGGGACTGGGCAAGACAGTGTATTTGTACTCTCATCCGTTGGCGGCCTTGCCATGCTCGGTTGCGATGCGAAACGCTACAGAAAACCACTGAAGGCACTTGTCGATTTCGAAGTTAACTTTCTAAAGCGGCACGTCAACGCAGATGGCCACTACGAGCACGGCACGCTCGAATTGTGGTCTTTGAATTATGCGGCCATTTTTCTGTCTGAATACTACCTTGCCACGAATGACGAATCGGTTTTTCCCGCCCTAGAATTTCTCAACCAAGAAATCTATCACCGCCAGTTTCATCAAGCGGATGCTGAAACCATTGCTCACGTGACAGCTCTTCGAAAACGCCGCGGCGACCGCGGAGAGCCTGTGCCGAAGTACTGGTTCTCTCACGGTAAAATCAGCCCAAAATCTAGCGGCTACGTACAC
The DNA here is from genome assembly GCA_964563475.1 of uncultured Pirellulaceae bacterium. Lineage (GTDB taxonomy): Bacteria > Planctomycetota > Planctomycetia > Pirellulales > Pirellulaceae > Mariniblastus. The sequence continues at coordinate 77 of CAZLYM010000059.1, read as the reverse complement.
CTAGGGGTCAACGTTGCCAATGCCTGTGTCGCTTTTAGCCTGCTTCATGAAGCGGGTGTGGATGTGGACATGGAGAA
>CAZLYM010000058.1:17530-20483 GCA_964563475.1 uncultured Pirellulaceae bacterium | reverse complement strand
AGCACAATGCTCGGTACTTAAACACCAAGCGAGACAAGTTAGGCCACCGACTGCCCGAGTAGGGAACTATGCGGTCGGCTTTCTGCTTTTTCACAGTCGGTATAACTTTCCAGGTCGGCACGAACTAATGCATAGGCCTGCGAGTACTGCTCAAAGGGATGGAATTTTGCCTCATGCCATTCCTTAGGGATTGCTGGGCTTCATATTTGACTTAAACTCTGCATTGGAAAAGTGATGTGCTGCGAACGGATGAGGTCGTCAGCCAGCGCTCATCCGTCGACCTGACTGAACGTCCACGTCTGAAATTGGCTTGCTTCAACGGTCGGTCGAAGCTGGTGTGCCTTACGGCTCCTCATTCAGCGAACTGGTATTGAAGAAAAAGAGCTATGAATATTCTAGAAGTCGTTCTATTCGTTTCAGCGGTTGTTGGAGTGATCGCACTTGGTATCTGGAAAAGCCGCGACGACGAAGCAACCGAAGGCCAAGGCGCTTCGGACTACTTCTTGGCCGGTCGAGGCCTGACTTGGTGGTTGGTCGGTTTTTCGTTGATCGCAGCGAACATTTCGACCGAGCAGTTCGTGGGGATGTCAGGCGCCTCGGCAAACTGGCTTGGAATGGCAATTGCATCCTACGAATGGATGGCGGCCGTGACACTGGTCTTCGTCGCGTTCTGGTTTCTCCCCAAGTTTTTGAAGGCGGGGTTGTATACGATTCCTGAATTCTTGGAATACAGGTTTGATGGTGTTGCTCGTTTAGCGATGGCTATTCCTGCGATCGTTACCTTGGTATTCGTCACGACTTCATCGGTTATTTTTTCCGGGGCAAAATTCGTTTCAGAGTACTACAACACGGTCCCAATTCTGAATGACTTGAATACGACTTGCTGGCTGATCGCGGTTTTGGCGGCGGTCTATGTTTTCATTGGTGGACTAAAGGCATGTGCTTGGACTGATTTGATTTGGGGGGCTTCACTCATCCTTGGTGGTGCAATCGTTATGTTTCTGGCATTTGATCACCTTGCATCTGCGTCGCCGGAAGCACTACTGGAGACCAAGGTCCAAAACTCCAACGCGACGGTGGCCGATCTCGAAAAAGCAAGTTCGTGGGAACGGTTCATACTGCTCAATGACGGAGTCGATGGCGAGGCAGAAGCGCGCAACGGTCCCAACAAGTCCGGCGGTAAAGTTCATATGGTTCGCCCGAAAGAAGACTCGGATGTTCCATGGACCGCTCTTTTGATCGGGCTATGGATTCCCAACTTTTTCTATTGGGGACTGAATCAATACATTGTTCAGCGAACACTTGGATCCAAATCGCTCGCCGAAGGCCAGAAGGGAATTGTCTTCGCCGCCGCACTGAAGCTGATCATCCCGTTTGTGGTCGTAATCCCTGGCATTCTGGCGTTTAACCTGTTTTCGGACGACCTTCACGCTGGGGTGGCAGCAAAGAACAACTCAGTCGTCGAAGAATCGGCAGCTGGTCAGGTCTTCACAGTTGACCAAGCCTTCGTAGAGCGCCAACCAGAACTAGCCGCAGCAGTTTTTGCGAAAAATGTTCAGGCCAGCGGTTCGAACGCAGTCTTTAATGCCTCTGCAGCTGCTTCCGAGATCGAAGGCCAGATCAACGAGATGCATGAAACTGCCGTTAAGAACTCTAAAGTTAAAATAAGTGCCGGGGAGCTCAAGGGATATGATTACGATGCTGCCTTCCCTGTGCTAGTTCGAAACTTGATCAAACCTTATCCACTGATTTCATGGTTTGTTCTCGCAGCGTTGTGCGGTGCGGTGATCAGTTCACTTGCGTCGATGCTAAATTCAGCGTCGACCATTGCGACAATGGATCTGTATGCGAAGTTCACCGGTCAAACGGATTCGAAAACGCTTGTGCGAGTCGGTCGGTTTTTTGTTGTTGTTTTTGTGGTTCTTGCAGGACTCGTAGCACCTTCGCTGGATAACTTCGAGAGCATTTTTGCTTACATCCAAGAGTTTCAAGGGTTTATTTCGCCAGGCTTGCTCGCGGTATTTATTTTTGGTTTCTTCTCACCCAAAACGCCACGCTGGTTTGGTACAATAGGCATCTTACTGAACGTGATCGCTTACTCAGCGTTCAAATGGTTGATCGGCCCGCTACTGGTTAAAAATGGTCTGTGGTATGCAGAGCAAATCGCGTTTCTCGATCGGATGGCGATCTGTTTCTTTATTGTTCTATTGGCAGGAATTATTGTTACGATAGTTGCTCCAATGAAATCGCCAGTCGTTTTACCAGAAAATAAAGAGATTGAATTGAAATCCAGTGGTCTTGCGTACTTCGCTGGAATTTTAGTCATCATTGCAACTGGATGCCTGTATTACGTGTTTTGGTAACATAAGCATCGAACAAATTCGTCACCGCTGAAGGTTCATTAGAAATGTATAGACTCTGCCACAAAAAACTCGTTTAATGTGAGATCAGAGCAAATACTAATTAGTCGTAAGTTTGTTAACCGGTTCTCCGAACTTTTTGTCTACGAACTATGTCGAGCTCGAAAAAAAAACGAGGGTTATTACAACGCGTTTTTCTCACGTTGATGATACCGGGGCGCTCTCTGCTCGGGGCTCTAGTAGAACTGTGGGGCAGTTTTAAAGACCTCGGAATCTTCCGACTTCGACTGCCTTTTTTGAGGGGACGACGGAACCGCGAGTTCGAGAAAGCGGGGCGGCAGCCGCGTGGTGCGAAACGACGACGAGTCAGCGGAACGGCGTTTCGCAAAGGTGAACGGCAACGAAAGCGTGAACTAATAGAAGCCGAACGTGAAAGTCGGAAGTTTTTGACCAGCAACTCCGCAGAAGCAGCCGAATATCGAGAACAGCTTGAACGAAGCAACAAGGCGTTCAGCCGGGGAGACGCGGTTAATCACCTCGCGAAGATGAACGCAAAGCTTCGAAAGCCAAAGCAAAAATCGGCACCTGAATCG
>CAZLYM010000058.1:14765-17430 GCA_964563475.1 uncultured Pirellulaceae bacterium | reverse complement strand
AATCGGCACCTGAATCGACGCCTGAATCGGCACCTGAATCGAACGAATGAACGCAAGCAACAAGTGCCGCGCATTGCCCTGCCAAAGTCGAACACTTGGTCTCCCAGCTTCTTAATGACCGATTAAACCAAGTGTCCGGTTGGGAACAATTACGAAGTTCGGGTCTCCGCAGCCGGATGGAATCCCCTACAGTGGCTCTTGGTACATTTCTCTTCCCTGCAACCGGCCGTTGCATCTCTGTTAGCCGTAAAAGACTGGCTTTCTTGACAATGATGACTAGAATTTAGGATGAGCCGGTGTGGTGGCGATGGCTTTAGACTCATCGTCTAACATCGTGAACACCAATGCCCTCCCTCCTTGTTCCAATCAGCTTCTCTTCTCACTGATTAGGCCCTATGTCGCAATCCGTCAAAAATCGAACGCAAAGGAAGTCGATCTTTCGATTCTTCGTCATACCGGTAAGATTCATTTTCAACGGTGTGATTGACTTGCTTCACAGTACGAAAGAAATCGCCCTGTTGCTCGTTCCAACCTTTGGCAAAGGACGACGCAATCGAGATTTCGACAAAGCGGGCAAGGAATCGCAAAATGTCACGCGTCGAAGAGTTAGCAGCACCGCATTTCGAAAAGGTGAACAGAACAGGAAGCGTGAGATAATTGAAGCTGAGCGTGAAAGTCGAAGATTCCTCAATGCCAACAGTGCTCAGGCGGCTGAATATCGAGAACATCTTAACCAGCGAAAACTCGAATACAGCCGAGGAGAAACGATCAACCACTTGGCCATGGTGAATGCTAGGCACCGTAAGTCAAAAACCTCGGAAGAAGACTCCGAATCGCCGGATAAGAAGCGTGCCAAGTAACTACCGGTCCCTGCCTGTGAACCGGTGATTCGCATATGCCTGTCTGGTCAAATCGGATTGAACCGATCAATCCCTTCTAATTGATGTCAGAATCATCGAATTCGTGACCGCCCCTGTGAAAACGCCTAAAAAAGGCGTCATAATTAGGACGAAGGCGTCGACCTGCGTGACGAATTCGAGCCTCTATCGCTCCGGCAAGGTCGCCTGATTGCAAAAGCAGTTTCGCGAGTGCGAGCCCGTATCGCGTTCCGCATTGCTTTTTCGACACCGACACGGTCAACTCTGACATCGTTCTGGATTATGAAAAACGTGCCAATCAACCCAATCGATTCCGCTGAAACCCAACCGCGTTTGGTTGCGGTTATCGATATCGGTTCGACTTCACTCAGAATGCAAATTGCAGAAATTCATCCGGACAGGTCGGTACGTCGAATCGAATCCTTCTCTCAAGCTGTTAGTTTGGGGGAAGACTCATTTTTAAAACGCACGATTGAGCTGGACACAATCGAAGATTGTGTAAAAGTTCTTTCGGGATATCGGGACCAGCTTCGAGCCTACGGAATTGAACACTCGGAAGACATCCGAGTCGTCGCGACCAGTGGATTGAATGAAGCCGCGAACCGACTGGCGTTTCGCGATCGAATCTTTATAGCCACCGGCTTTGAAATCGAACCGTTTGACGAAGCCGAACTACACCGAGTCACCTACTTGGGTGTTTTGCCGTTTTTGTTAGAGGCGCCTGACGTTTTCTCAGACCAGACGCTTGTCCTAGAAGTGGGCGGCGGGACCTCTGAAATCCTACTACTCAACGGGCTCGACGTGTCGCTCGCGCGGACCTTCCCCCTTGGCTCGTTGCGTTTGCGTAAGCGAATCGAAGCCTACGACGCCCCCTTGCTCGCATCACGATCGCTGATGGAAGCTCAGATCAACCGCGTTATTGCTCAACTGCTGGTCGAGGGAGCACAACCCAAACCCAATACCATGCTGGCAATGGGAGGCGAAGTTCGTTTCGCTGCACGTGAAATATCGCAACAGGCGGTCGCCAATCAATTAGTCCCTATCGCTTTGGATCAACTAAACGCGTTCACCGAATCACTGCTTGCGCTCAGCCCGGCAACGATTGCGGCTCGTTATCACATGAGCCTACCGGATGCTCAATCACTAGGCCCCGCGTTATTGACCCAGACCATGTACGCCAGCCAACTGGGGATCAAGAAGATTCACGTTGCCAACACAAACCTGCGTGACGGCCTAGTGCTTGAAATGGCACAGGGGCGACAGTGGTCGTCTGCAATTCACGACCAAATATTGCGGTCGGCAATGCAATTGGGCAAAAAATTCAAACATGACAAAACGCACGCCAAACATGTCGCGCAGCTGGCAACGTCTCTATTTGACGACTTGCAAGATCTGCACCTGCTGCCAAGGCACTACCGAAGCACGCTCGAACTGGCGGCGATCCTACACGAAATTGGTCGGTTTATCTCCGTCCGATCGCGACATAAGCACGCAAGTTATTTAATTCAAAATTCACATCTGTTTGGCATCAGCCGCAAAGAACGAACACTCGTCTCTCTGGTCGCCAGATATCATCGTGGCGCGCACCCTCAACCAAGCCATGCCCCATATTCCCGACTGGAACGAGACCAACGGATTGTTGTGGCGAAACTGGCTGCAATCCTTCGGATTGCCAAGGCACTCGACACTGGGCGACGTCAGCGAGTAGGGTCCGTCGTGGCGAAGGTCAGCGGCACCAACCTGATACTACAGGCGCCCAACGTCGAAGACTTGACCGTTGAAAAACT
>CAZLYM010000058.1:0-14665 GCA_964563475.1 uncultured Pirellulaceae bacterium | reverse complement strand
GCACCAACCTGATACTACAGGCGCCCAACGTCGAAGACTTGACCGTTGAAAAACTCGAACTCAAACAAATGTCCAGACTTTTTGAAAATGTGTTCGGCAAACGAGTCGTATTGACATCTGCGGCCGCGAGTTCGGACCGATAAACCAACCCATGCTGGCCTCGACGCAGCCGGCAGTCGTCAACTGATAACGATATCAAGATGAAAAGCCAAAAGAACAAAAAGTATATCAATCGAGAGCTTAGCTGGCTGGCGTTTAACCAGCGAGTCCTTGATCGCGCGATGATGGAAGACGTACCGCTCCTTGAACGTGTCAAGTTTCTTGCCATCAGCGCCGCCAACTTGGACGAGTTTTTGACTGTTCGTGTTGGAGGCCTAGAGATCGTGCGACGCTCTGGTTCTGCGATCTCCGACATCTGTGGCATGAGCGCGGATGAACAGTTGAATCGAATTCGCGACCGAGTCAAGAAAATGAACCGAGACCAAGCGGCATGCCTAGCAGAGCAACTGGAGCCTCAACTCGCAAAGAAATCGATCGTTCGAATGAGAGAGAAGGATTTATCCGATTCTCAGATCGAATATCTTCGCAATTTGTTTCAGGAAGAACTGCTGTCCACCATCGCGCCGGTTGCTGTCTCGGGAGCGGACGCGTTTCCCCTACTGACCGGCGCTCGGCTGTGTCTATGCGTACGAGTTCAAAATGGCAACCAACTGAAATCCGCCGACGACCCGTCGAAAGAAAAACAACAGCAATCTCAGCGACTTCCTGAGCCAGATTCGCGTTTTGTGCTAGTGCCGCTTGGACGTTCGCTACCGCGTCTGCTGACCATCCCTGCCGATCAGGGGTTTCGGTATATCTTGCTCGAAGACGTGGTCCAGCTGTTCCTTTCCGACCTGCTCGAAAACCAGAACATCATTGAGGTGTCGCCGTTTCGCGTGATTCGAAACAACGACCTAATACTTGAAGAAGACGGGTTGGCGGATCTGCTTTCAGGAATGCAAGAAGTGCTGGCGGCACGACGGTACAGCCAGTGCGTACGGCTCGAACTGGCGGCAGACGCCAGCGATGAAATGCTCCACTTCCTTCGCACGTCAGTTGATGTCGATCCTGACCAAGTTGGCTCGATCAGTGGCCCGCTAGGCCTAGCCGACTACTTCAGTCTGGCCGGCATCCAAGGATTCAACAACCTCAAGGACGTCGCGTGGCCCGCGCATCCTGTGCCGGAGTTCGAACGTGGGGCGGACGTATTCAAGACGATCGCGGCGTCGGACCAGCTGCTGTTTCATCCCTACCAAGCTTACGATCCGGTGGTCAAGTTCATCAATGATGCGGCGGACGATCCGAAAGTCATTGCGATCAAGCAGACACTCTATCGAGCCAGCAAGAACAGCAAAATTGTTGAAGCGCTAGAACGTGCAGCCGGGAACGGCAAACACGTGACGGTCATCGTCGAGTTAAAAGCACGTTTTGATGAAGCTCGCAACATTGAATGGGCTCAACGCCTTGAACATGCGGGCGCCGATGTGATTTACGGTGTCCGGGGTCTCAAGACTCACGCGAAACTTTGCATCGTCGTTCGCCGTGAAGCAGTCGGCATCCGACGATACGTTCACTTCGGCACAGGGAACTATAACGAATCGACGTCGCGACTGTACACCGATTTCAGTCTGCTTACGTGCGACGATCAACTGGCAATGGACGCGGTTCATTTGTTCAATGCCATTACCGGACTATCGGTGCCGCAGACCTTGGTCAAGCTTTCTGCCGCACCGATTAACATGCGCGAGCGCGTCATGGAATTGATCCAAGTCGAAATCGAGAACGCCCAACAGGGCGCCGAGGCTTGGATCACCGCCAAAGTAAACTCGCTTTCCGACAAACAGGTCATCGACGCTCTCTACAAAGCGTCACAAACCGGCGTAAAAATTCGTTTGAACGTCCGCGGCATTTGTTGCCTAGTGCCGGGCAAGAAAGGCTTGAGCGAAAACATTGAAGTCATCAGCATTGTTGATCGACTGCTGGAACACGCGCGTGTGTTTCACTTTCACCACGGTGGCGAAGAGCTTGCCTATCTGGCGAGCGCGGACTGGATGAGCCGGAATCTGAACAAGCGGGTTGAGCTAATGGTCCCGGTCGAAGACCCGGATTGCAAAGCGCGAGTACTGGATAGCCTGCGCACATGTTTTAGCGACAACGTGAGTGCGTTCAAGCTCAATAGTGACGGCGAGTACCAAGAAGTGACTCGCAAACGGAAAAAGGGCCTCAAGCGAAGCCAAGAGATCCTCTATCAAGAAGCAGGCGATCGGTACGCGGCTCACACCAATCCCCGCACGACGGTGTTCCAACCGCACGTCGCCGGGGATGAGCACTAACAGGCATCCCATGAACGACGAACGTCACCTCATCCGCAGCGGGAGCCCAAGAACCTTGAACCGCATCATGTTCGTCAAATCACTTTGAACAGCTTTTGTTAGTAGCCGATGTACTCTAGACCCATCTGATCGACGAACTTGTCGTTCCAATCGAGGGCTGACTGTCTACCGTACCATGCGGCCGTGTTACGAACTTGTGGCGGTGTTCGTTTGAACTTGAAGAACTGGTTTTCGATGTAATCGGTTGCAACTTCGTCGACCGGCTTCTCATCCGACACTCGTTGAATCACGTAGACTGTGTCACGGCTTGAATTCGAGCTGATGCCGGTCTCAAGCTTCGTCAAACCAAACGCCGTGCTCATGAATTCATCACTCGCGTTCGAAACACCAATCACCGGACTAATTGCGGGCTGTCCACGGTTTGAAAACCACGTGAATTCGCCCGTCTTGATTGTTCGGTCGGCGTGCAAATCGCTCAGCTTCTTCCCTCGATCCTTATTCATCGCTTCGACAAGACTTTCGGCTTTCTTCTGAGCAAGTTCGTATGCGGCTTGCTGCTTGCTGAACGCGACAACTTCATCTCGACACTCGTCAAACGACGGAATGACGGGCTCGCGTTTCTCCGAGAGCCAGAACATGTGTTGAGACTGGCTTCGGAAATCATCAATATTTTCCGCTTCGTATTCTTCCAATTGCTCATAGCTATTGAAGATACGATGGGCAACCGGAACAAGTTGCGGCTGAGTTCGGCCGCTGCGTGTGGCGACCATGATCATTGACAGCACCTTGCCAAGTGGCTCCTGCATCAAGCCTTCGTCGTCAACCAGAGGTGTTTCGTTGGCGGTCAGGTTCAGGCTTTTAGCGATCCCCTTGATAGCAAAGACAGGCTCAATATCGTCGGATCCTGTATCCTGACGATTTTTCCAAGCCGCGTGAGCACCTCGGAAACTACTGACTTGACTGAAAGCTTCAGACATCGCTTCTGCCATCGCCTTCTTTGTGTCAGCGCCCACCAGTTTACTCTTGATCGCATCGGCAACTTCACGAAGCGGTTTGGCACGCTTTTTCAACTTTGGTGTGTCTCCCAGCAATGGGCCGATCGAATCGTCATCTTCGGTGACCTTTTTGGCGTCGGACATTTTGCCCGCTTCCGATTCACCATCGGCTTTCATTTCATTCGGCTTTGCCGAAGAACCTTCCACCACTTCCTTGGTGTCACCGGCAGCAGTTTCCGCAGCATCGGCTGCTTGAGACATTTCGTCAGCAACTCTCGTTGCCATGTCTCCAACCTTTGCTTCGGTTTCAACAGCCGGAACGTCGACTGATTCCACTACTTCTGTGGCGGGTGCTTCCGTCACCTGCGTTTCGACAATCGCCGGTTCCACTACCGCTCCGGAAACCGCGTCGACGACTTCACCAACCGCGTCAACGACCTGTCCGCCTTCTGTTTCTTGCAAACGCGTTGATACTCGACGCTGTTTCATCTTTCCGATGTTGATAGACTGCCCTTCAACTTTCGGCTCTTCTTTCAGGTCGGCTGGTTCATCCGGCGTAACCACGTCATCCTCCACATCTTCGGGGATGACTTCCATCACTAGGTCATTTTCTTCGGCAACCAAGCGATCATATTCGGCTTCCACTTGAGCGTCAGTCAGCTTGTTGATCTCATTTTGTTCGAACGTTTTAAAGTCGGCGGTGAAGTACTGGACCACCACACGACGCCCAATTTTAAAGCCAGGCTTCATGCCCGTTGGATCCGAATATCTGCTCTTGCCGTCGTTGTACAAACTGCGAAGCGTTGCGTTGGAGGGCTCCTCGGAAACTTCGTCCACGAACTGCGAAACGGGGAACGGAATCACCTCACACTCGATCCGATTGGAAATTTTCGAGTACAACTCCATGCTCTCAGTCGGGTTGGGAAGAAATGGCTTGCCGCCCGATGACATGATTCGCATTTGACGGCTAAGCAATTCTGATTTCAACTGCCGCCTGATCTGAGCCAACGAACAACGACGCTGGTTTGCGTCAATGTTGATTTGTTCTAGGTCGGCTCGACTGAACCCGGCGTCACCGGAAAGTTGGCCAAGAAACTCATCGATCATAGAATCCGAAACCACGAAGCCTTCCGAAGTCGCTTTCTCAGCCAGCATTTTTCGTTCGATCAACTCGTCGTCAATCTGAGCCTGAGAAGTCGAAGGGCCGCCTTCAATCGGCTGCACAGGAGTAACCAGCGGTCTGTAATCTTCGCCTTTCTCTTTCATCTTAACCGCGGCCGCCAGCCCGACCCCTTGTTGAAATCGAAGCACCTCAGAGTGTCGAATTCGCAATAAATCCAAGTCAGAACGCTTAAACGTTCCACCTTTCCATTTGGCAACGACCGGGTTCTGATCGCCAGATTCGTAGCTGCTTGATCGTGACAGCACATCAAAAACTGGCCCCAGACCAAAAATTGCCATGGCTCCAATGCCAAGAAATACGACTAGGATTTTCGAATTTTGACGGAACCAGCGTAACGGATTTGACATATTTCAATGCGCCTGTAAGCGACTATCTGTGCGAGAAATAAAATTTGGTTTTTGTGGCGGGGCTTGACAAGCCCAATCGCCAACGATTAATCATCTTCAGGTTGTTGACGGTCGACCATGATCGATAACGATCTATAAAATTACCCAAAACAAACTCAAAAACGTAGGGTTTTGAGACTGTCTGAGCGTAAAACCTGATCAATTTTCGGCTCGCGGGCCGATTCAACACCAGAAGTTGACGGAGCTTATCGCCGTAGAAAGCTAAATTCAATGCCAAAGTGACGCGTTTGACCGCGTTTACGGTCCAAAAAGCAAGGTTTTCACCAAGATCCAGTTTTTGAAACTCGCCGCTGGGAACTCACTGCCGCTTCCGCTGAGTAAACCACGTTACTTTTAATACCCATCAAAAATTTATAAATCTCAACTGCCGATACACGATGGCAGTCGCAAAATCGAAGAACACCTCAAAAAATCCAATCGAAAGTCTTTCAACCTTATGTCCAAAACGCTCATTATTGCGGAAAAGCCAAGCGTTGCCACCGATTTGGCTCGTGTTCTGGGCAAGCTGCCCGAGATGGGGAAGTTCGAGAAGAAAAAGGATTACTTCGAAAACGAAACCGCCTTCGTTGCTTCGGCGATCGGTCACCTTGTGGGCTTGAAAATGCCCACCAAAGAGGATGGAAAGAAATTGCCATGGAGCATGAAATATCTGCCTCACATTCCAAAATCTTTCGAACTGGAACCCATCGAACGAAGCGAGTCTCGTTTCAAGCTGCTCGTCCGCCTGATGAAAAAGAAGGAAGTGACGACCATCGTGAACGCTTGCGATGCCGGGCGCGAAGGAGAATTGATTTTTCGCTATCTGATGCAGATGGCAAACGTCAAGAAAGATTTTGACATCCGCCGCATGTGGATGCAGTCGATGACCGACGGCTCCATCATTGAGGCTTGGAACTCGATGCGATCCGGCGAAGAGATGGACAACTTGGCCGACGCCGCCATCTGCCGCAGTGAGAGCGACTGGCTGGTCGGACTTAATGGGACTCGAGCATTAACCGCGTTTGCATCCCGCAACGGTGGCTTCAACGTGACCTCGGCCGGGCGAGTCCAAACGCCCACCTTGGTGATCCTTGCTGCACGTGAACGAGAGATTCGTAGCTTCGTTCCCAAACCATATTTCGAAGTCCACGGAGATTTCGAAGTCGCGGCGGGCGAGTACGCGGGGAGGTGGTTCCGTGAGGATTTTGAAAAAGACGAAAATGACGACCAAGCAAAAGCCGAACGCCTCTGGTCCAAAGAAGACGCCGACGCGGTTGTCGCACGTTGCGAAGGCAAAATCGGGATTGTCGAAGAGAGCAAAAAACCCTCCAAGCAGGCCCCCCCGCTGCTGTTTGACCTGACCAGTTTGCAACGCGAAGCAGGAAACAAGCACGGCTTCAGCGCCAAGCGAACTCTGCAACTGGCTCAGGCTTTGTACGACCGGTACAAACTGCTGACCTACCCGCGTACCGATTCCAAATACCTACCCGAAGACTATGTCGACACGGTCAAGGAAACGATGGCTACGCTGGCGTCAGGAAAGTCGTCCGACACGCTGACTCCCGAACTACAAGGCTGCGCAGAATGGATCGTCAAGAACGATCGCATCGGCCCGACCAAGCGAGTATTTAACACCAAAAAGGTCAGTGATCACTTCGCCATCTCGCCGACCGGTAAAGTCCCGCCTGCAAAGCTGGACGATGGAGCCCAGAAACTCTATCAACTGGTACTACGCCGTTTCATGGGCATCTTCTACCCTCACGCCGAATTCGAGGTAACGCGTCGGATCACACGCATCGATGCTGATGCGTTTCGAACCGACGGTCGCGTCCTTGTCGTGCCAGGCTATCTGGAAGTGTACGGTCGCAAAGCCGGAATTGCGGCGGACAAAACGGAACTCGTTGTCGCTGGCGATGGCGAAAAAGCGAAGAACACCGCGATTGAAATCCGCCCCAACGAAACTCGCCCCCGAGCCCGTTACAACGATAGTTCGTTGCTTTCCGCTATGGAAACCGCTGGAAAACTGGTCGACGACGAAGAGCTAAAAGAAGCGATGAGTGAACGAGGACTGGGAACTCCTGCGACTCGTGCCGCCATCATCGAAAACCTGATCCGGCAAAAGTACTTGTTCCGCCACGAATTGAACAAGCGAGACTTAGTCGTGTCAAACAAAGGACTGGCCTTGGTTGACTTGCTGGACGACATTGGCATCTCGACGCTTAGCAGCCCAGAGATGACGGGTGAATGGGAGCACAAGCTCAAAGAGATGGAGCAAGGAAACCTTAGCCGCAAAGATTTCATGGACGAAATCAAGAAGCTGACAACCGAACTGGTTATCCAGACACGCGACTATACCGAAGCAAAAGTGAATGCGGTCTTTCCTGACCTGCACTCCGTTTGCCCGATGTGCGAAAACAAAGTTTTCAAGCAAACAGACGGGATCTATGATTGCCTGAATCCGGAATGCAAGTTTCGTCTGAACAAGCATATTGCCAGCCACGAAATTACGGCCGAAGAAGCAAACGCTCTTCTGACGACCAAAAAGATTGGCCCAATCACCGACTTCAAAAATCGCTTTGGGCAACCCTTCGAAGCTGAAATTGCGTTGGTCGAGGATAAGAAAAAAGGATGGACACCAACCTTCGTCTTCGAGGGCGACGACCGCCGCGAAGAAGAACTGAAAAACCTATCGGATGAAATGATCATCTGCGAAGCGCCGATTCTGGACGGTTCAGAAACGATGATCAAAATTTACGAAAACGAAAAAGCGTACCTCGCTCCCGACATGGCCAAAAAAGCCGATGAACGTGGCGTCCGAATCAGCAAGACGATTCTCAAGAAAGAGATTCCGACCGACCAAGCGATCAAGCTTTTCGTCGAAGGAAAAACCGACCTCATGCCCGGCTTCCTGTCCAAAAAAGGACGTAAATTCGCCGCTCATTTGACGCTGGACCGAGTCAAAGGCAAGCTCGGCTTTGAGTTTGCGCCTCGCAAGAACGCCAAGAAGGACGAAGAAGGGGAGGGCGACGAGAAGACTGCCAAGAAGAAGGCAAAGAAAAAAGCCGCAAAGAAGAAAGCGGCTAAAAAGAAGACCACGACGAAGAAGCCGACTAAGAAAAAGGCTACAAAAAAGAAGACGACCAAGAAGAAAGCCGCTAAGAAGACAACAAAGAAAAAAGCACCTAAAAAGAAAGCCGCCGGCAAAGACGACTCCACCGAAAACTCGGTTGCCAACGAGTCGTCGGACGACAACAAAACCAGCGTCAAGGCGCTCGAGCCAAAGTCGACTGAATGAGCCGGCGCGTGAAGATCTAACGCCGGAATGTTTGCAAGGATTTCCAGCACGGCAAACGTTACACCTAATCTGACGGGGGGTGCATCACGGGTGCCATGCCTCACGCTTGCGTGAGCATGCTTGTACGCTTAGCGGAACAAAAACCGTCTCTTCCGCCTTACACAAACGTAAGGCGTGGCAGTTAAGTGGTAAACCACTATTGCACCTGAGACTGAAGCGATTCAATGAACGCCGCAGGATCGCGCTGGTAGCCAGTGCGAGCCAGTTGGTTCCCCTGAGCGTCAAGCAAGACGACGGTCGGATAACTGTCGATTCTGTACAGGCTGGCCAGTTTCTCATTCTGAACCTTGATCTCTTCAGCTTGATGAGAACGCTGAGGATAATCCAGCTCGAGCAGAACCACATTCTCACGTGCCCACTCCTCGAATTCAGCCTTGTTGAACACGTCTTTGCGTAACTTGACACACCAGCTGCACCAATCGCTTCCAGTAAAATCCGCCAGAATTGGCTTACCTGAAACCAACGCTTGCTGCCTAGCTGCCTCAAAAGAATCGTGCCAGACCGTCAACGAACTACCACTGGCCGATTGCAAATCCGTCGCAGTTTCGCGTACCGAGGGCTTCACGCACCCAACAGTAACCAGCGCGAGAGTGGCTAGCACAACGCCAGCAAAACAACGAAGTGAAAAACGAGACATTATCATCCTGATAACCTGTTAAATGATTCCAACATCCATTTTGGAAAAAACATGCGTGCGACCGTACAGAATTCCTTCTGACAGCCACAGTCGAATCTAGGGTTTCGATCAGTGTTTTACAGAAACTACATCGTCCCAACTCAACCGTTTTATGACGCTCAACGCCGGGAAGTCTTACCCTCTGTTGCAAAAAACAAGCTTTTCACAAAGTGCTATCAACTTTCGGGCGGGTGCTTCGTGGACGTTGGCTGCCTCGTTGTGTGGAATATGACACAAATTCTTCCTGAAATCCGTCGAACATCCCAGCTAGTTTCAGGCACTCAGCAACAATCTGCTCGTCGCTCAAGTTGTCCGTTGGCAGTGACTTCATCGTCGCGCGAGGCATCTTGTTGGCCGCTTTAGTGTAGGTGCGGTCATAATACGAAAGGGTGATTTCGACTGCCGTTTGCAGGTCGCCGGCTTCAATCGCAGCGATGGCTTCGTCGGCCTTTCGCCCGCCAAGGCGTTTGCGGATCTTCTGCGTTGCTAAAATCAACCCATCCACCGGCAACTGCTGATAGTCGACCATCAAATTGTCGACGCGGCGTGGCAAATCAACGTCCAGAAACACGGCCGGCGCGTGGCGGACTTGTTCGTAAAAAGTCTGAGGCACCACAACCCTGCCAATACGATTCCCTTCGTCCTCAACCCAGATAGGTCGATCGTTGGCAAAGCGGTCAAGGCAAGCAAACAGATCGTTTTCAAATTGCTCGGTCGTCGGCTGATCCCCCTGCGCGATGCCTCCGTAAGCCGATCCGCGATGGTTTGCCAACGCCTCAAGATCACAAACCTGCTCACCCGCCTGCCGCAACGCGGTCAGAATCCGTGTCTTCCCTGCGCCAGTAAGCCCACTAACAACATGAAGGTTCCAACGCTGGTTCACCGAAGTTTGGGCCAACCTGCGAAACGATTTGTAGCCGCCCGTGAGAACTCTCGGCTGCAAACCAGCGACACCCATCAGCCACGCCATCGACTGGCTCCGCATTCCTCCTCGCCAGCAATGCACCAAAACACTGGGCAGCTCGCTGGCACTATCCGATTGCTGCTCTTCTGACGGCCGCTCGTCAGGCTTGTGCTCCGCAACGATCGCACGAGCCGATTCAGCCAGCACAGACATTTTTGGCCCGACGATTCTTAACCCTTCCATCACTGCGGCATCGTGTCCCTCATTCGCATACAGCGTTCCGATCGCTGCCCGTTCATCGTCACTGAACAGTGGAACATTCATCGCGCCGGGGATGTGCCCGGCTCCAAACTCACTGGGAGTCCGAACATCAATCACGGGATTGTCACGAGACGCAACCCAGAATTCGCGAGCTTCAATGCTTGTATTCTGAGTATTCAAACTGAGTGCAATCAAAAAACGGATGGGCGATGACTGGCAGGCATTGCAAAACGGACGTTTCGCAGCCTGCCACCAGTGTAGGGCGGTCACCCAAAAAAAACAGGTCGAGCATAAGCTCGACCTGCGGTTGAATTTTAAATTCAGCTGTGTTCTCGGTCACGAATATCGAGACCGACACACGATTAGTTGATCGCCGCGTTCCACCACCAGCGATCGGTGCTACGCTTAAGAGCGACTTGAGCGACTTCTCCAACCTTCGCATCCACCTCAGACTTGTCCGCTACTGCCCACGAATCGACCGTGACTCCGCCTGACGCGGTGACCAGCCATGATCGGGTTAGGCGTGCAAAGCTGCACTGCGTAGGCACTTTCTTGGGCACAGTCCAAGCAGGAGTCGTTGCGACTTCCGTCAAGCCCAGAATGCTTGGGATATCAAGCGAAACGGCCTTCGTCATCTGCTGTTGCTTCATCAAAGCACCAACGACCGACAGATCCATCACGTTTCTCAGTTCGCCGAACGTCGCGTCGGCGGCTGCCAATTCATCAAAGTGCTTTGTCATCAAATCCGACCATTTTGTTGCAAAACGGTTCGGCTTGACTTTTTGTTTTCCGTCACGCGAGATAACCGTTTCTTCACACTGCGTCTTCACGCCCTGACCACGCAGCTGCCACACGTGGCCATTTTCTGATTTGGCCAGAGGCTGGTAGTTGCACTCCATCCAGAAACGCGGAGCCATTCTGACCGTTTTGGCTTTTCCTTTGACCGCAAGATCAAGAAAGCTTGGAAGTGATTTGATCGGCGACGCTTCAAGTCCCATCGCGATTCGCTTCATCTTGTAATCAGCCGCGACCAACACATGAGCAAACCGGCTGTCCTGCGGAACGCCTGTCAAACGAATCTGCTGGTCACCCATGACCTGTTCGATATCGCCCTTCATAGAAGGATTGAACTCACGACGCTTCGACAGCTCTGCATAGAACTGAGTCAATCGCTGAGTTCCTTCTTGGGTCGGATCAATCGAAACACTGATTCCCGATCCTTGGTTCGCCGCGTCAACCGATCGCATGGCCACCAAAAAATCTTCCAGATGAATGACCGGACGGTTTGTGGATACTCCCACGATCGATCCGTCTCCACTGACCTTCCAACCTTCGGCTGGCCCAGCCAGAATCACGTCGTTTGTCTCGGGCGAAAGAATGACGAATTCAACTCGCTGCAGCCCCGCCATGTACTGAACCTCGGCCGGAAGTTGTTTACCAGTGCGATGAGCTTCGCTGATCGCTTCCTCAAGTCCACGCAGCGAAATCATTCGCATCGACGTCGACTTGCTGATATCTTGATCTGCGGCATTCAGATAGTCCTGAACCTGCTTAAGAGTCGACTCGTCGAGGCTTTCAAAGCCCTGCTGGATAACGCCTTGGGCGTCGATCTTGACTCCCCCAACACGGCTAAGCAAAAACTGGCCGGATGCCGATTGAGCAGCGCCGATAACCAGCACCAAACTGAACAGAATTGAGAACTTAACAAAGCGTGCCGACATGGCTTCGACTCCTGGGACCTGCTCGACCAATGACAACGAAACTCGTCGCAGTCCAGTCGAAGGCTTGACTAAATAGGTACGGTTGAATGATCGACCGATTTTAACGCGAGAAACCCAACTTTGCGGCTCTTTTTGCGAAAGTCTGGCGAAAGCACCCCAATACCCTGTAAGATATGAGTAAACGGTACGCTCGGCCGAACACTCAGGCTAATCCGATCTCCAATTAAAAGCAATAAACGACCGAGGAAATGGTCGATCTGAAGCATAATCAGATAATCGAACTTCCTAGACACTGCGGAAAATTGGCTAGTTGGAATCAGATTCATCGATTTGGGACTGACGCGAGCTATAGTTACAGGTCGTAAAACGCCACTTCATCTTGATTGTCACCCCCACAACGGGAGGTGTATCACTCGGACACTATGGAAAACCGAACAAATCGACAATCCGATGAAAACGTCGCCTACTTGGTCATCCGAGACGGCAAGAAATGGTCCGACGTATTCAAGCTGATGCCCGGCAGAACCGTCGCAATCGGAAGATCTCCCACCAGCCAAATTGTCATCAAAGACGATCAGTCCAGCCGCCAGCACGCAGAGATTTTTCAAACCGGCGGCCGATGGACGCTGCGTGACCTGAACAGTCGCAACGGCACCTCGGTGGGCAACGAGCGATTGACGGGCGATCGAAAATTGAAACCGGGCGATATCATCTGGATCGCCAGTACTCAAATGGCTTTCGTCAACGACCTAAGTACCGCGTACAGCAAGGAAGCGGTCTCGGCGATGAAAATGCGCGAGTCCAAGATGTCGCAGCAGGACGACGAAAACTACGACGACGCGGCAACGATTCTCGACTTGAAAGTCACCGAGCCCACCAATATTACCCACCGCCGGCAGAAGACCAAGTTCCTTCAAGGCGATGACGAAAGTAAGTCAGAAGATGACGGAGCCGAAGAAGCCGGACAGACCGAGCGCGCAGCAACGCGATTGTGTCGTTTGGCATTCGAACTAGCCAACGAAACAACCCCTCGCGCAATCGCGCGGATGGCGATCGACAGCCTGATCGATGGCATCCAGATCGACGCCGGCGCCGTGTTGATGGTTCCTCGAAATCGCCCCACCACAGTTGACCCGAACAAACTGGAATTGCTCGCGTCGCGAAGTGATGAACGCCCCGACTACCAACGCGTGTCCAGCTTTCTCGCGGAAACGGTGCTCCGACGCGGCGAAGCGGTCTTGGCACGAGACATCCAAGACGACTCAGCGCTAGGCCTGCGTGATGCCCAAGGCTTAATCCATGCCACCAGCGTGATTTGCGCTCCGATTCGCATGAACAACAGGTCGATCGGGCTGGTGCACTTGTACTCGACCGTGCCCGACGTGATCCTGTCGCCCGACCACCTGGAGTTCACCCTCGCCGTTGCCGAAACGGTCGCCATGGCCCTGCGGACTCGTTACCGTGAGCAAAAACTGGTCGATGACCTTTCCAAAACACGCAACGAGATCGACCTACTGCGAGACCAGCTTGGATTCGAAAGCGAAATCGTTGGCGCCAGTGCGGCCATGTTTGCCGTTCACGAACAAGTCGCGCGAGCAGCGCCCAGCAAGGCGACCGTGCTGATACGAGGTGAAAGCGGTGTCGGCAAGGAACTCGTTGCTCGCTCGGTTCACTTTTCCAGCGACCGGAAAAAGGCCCCGTTCGTGTGCCTCAACTGTGCCGCTCTTTCCGAATCGTTGCTCGAAAGCGAACTCTTCGGCCACGAAAAAGGAGCGTTCACCGGCGCGACCGATCGCAAAATGGGCAAATTCGAAGCTGCCGACAAAGGCACTTTGATGCTCGACGAGATCGGTGAAATGAGCCCTTCGATTCAGGCAAAATTCTTGCGAGTCCTAGAAGGGCATCCGTTCGAACGCGTTGGCGGCAGCAAAGCCATCAAGGTCGACGTGCGCGTGATCGCGGCGACCAACCGAGACCTAGAAGCGGCCGTTCGCAAAGGCACGTTTCGAAAAGACTTGTTCTTCCGCTTGCACGTCATCCAAATCAACGTCCCGCCACTGCGAGATCGTCCAGAAGACGTGTTGGAACTAGCGGACTTCTTCATGCGAAAATTCAACAGCGAAACCGGACGAAAGATCCGAGGCTATTCGGCTCAGGCCAAACAGCGGTTGCAAAAGTACTCGTGGCCCGGCAACGTCCGCGAATTGAAAAACGTCGTCGAACGAGCCGTCGTATTGGCTCGCGGTGAAACGATCGAAATGGACGAGCTCATTCTGACGAATCTAGGCCCTTCAGCCGATGCCGGCATCGAGCAAGTCTCTTTTGATCAAGCGTACCAAGAGCGATCACTTGCCGAAGTGGAGGCCGATCACATCCGTGCGACGCTTACCGAAACCGGTTGGAACAAAAGCAAGTCCGCTCAGATTCTCGGCGTTGAGCGCTCGACGCTCGATCGCAAGATCAAGCGATACGAAATTGCCCGCGAACCCGTTTGACCGCCTTCGTTTTTGAGAGCATCAGGGGATTTATTCGGTCGCAGGCACAGTTCCGGACCGGGCGTTCGCCTCAACACCCGCAAAGCATCCACCGGACCGAAGGTCCAGCTCTATGTCAGTCCGGGGGAAACGCCCCACCAACGTTCGATCGGGCCGAAGGTCCAGCCCTAAACCTCGGTTGCCCAGTTGTTACGGCTAGACCTGATTGGATCTTCAATGCAAACCCAAACAACAAAAGCACCCCTGGCAGGAATCGAACCTGCGACACCAGCTTTAGGAAAGCTGTGCTCTATCCACTGAGCTACAGGGGCTAACGC
>CAZLYM010000057.1:0-20637 GCA_964563475.1 uncultured Pirellulaceae bacterium | reverse complement strand
TTCTCACGTGAGTTTGCCGGCTTGGTGTACCAGAGCTGAAATTCACCCGAAACTGCCTAAAATCGTCCCGTTTTGGGCCTCGACTGGGACGGAAACAGTCGATAAGATACGTGGCTCGAAAAACGGTGAATTGTCCACTCGACGTGGTCCGATCTCGTTTTTCCGGCAGCCGCGTTGTAGATTCCGGCACGCGTCGGCTGCCAATCCCAAGGGCGATTTGCCCGGCTGTTTTCAGCCTCAAGTAACAAAAGACCGGATACGGATGCAAAAATGTACGCAATTATCGCTGACGGCGGACGTCAATACAAAGTCGAAGAAGGTCAAACACTGGAAATCGATTTCCGCGAGGTAAACGCAGGCGACACACTGACCTTTGATCGCGTTCTGGCTGTTGGATCCGATTCAGGCTTGAAGCTGGGCAAACCGACTGTCGAAGGTGCCTCTGTTTCTGCCAAAGTTCTGGGCGAGACCAAGGGCGAGAAGATCTACATCCAGAAATTCCGCCGCCGCAAGAACAGCAAGCGTCGTACAGGCCATCGCCAGAAGTACGTAAAAGTTCAGATCGCTTCGATCGCCTGATTTCGCATCAGGATCAGGACTTGGGCCCTTTCGATGCTTGGTCCAGCCAAATCTGCCCGGTTTTCGGTGTTCTGACGGCCAATTCTGCGTTCATGCGCACGGATGATTCCGGGAAGGTCTATACAAATGGGGCGGTTTTCTGGGCGATGTGCCCTAGAATTACGCGTCATTCTGGCCATCGAGGCGTTTTTGGGCTTTGATTTTTGCCAGTTGCTGGTGAAATAGGGCGTTGACCATTAGCTGCTTTATTTTTAGGCAATTGTTGCCTGCCTGCATGAACGCCGCCCCCATAGTGCCAAAAAGCGAACTTCGAGGACCGATCGATGGCTTGATCGGTGTTTCGGAGGTGATGCAAGACGTCTACGAGCTGACTCGGCTTGCTGCGCGTAGTTCGGCTTCTGTTTTACTGTTGGGTGAGACGGGGACCGGTAAGGAGTTGATTGCTTCGGCCCTTCATCGGCTAAGCGACCGGGCCAGTGGTCCTTTCGTCCGAGTGAACTGTGGTGCGTTGACCGAAAGTTTGTTGGACAGTGAATTATTCGGGCACGTGAAGGGCTCGTTCACCGACGCGATTCGTGACCGTACCGGTCGATTTGAAGCGGCTCATGGTGGCACGATTTTTCTGGACGAGATCAATTCGACCTCTTCGACGCTGCAGGTGAAACTGTTGCGAGTTCTTCAGGAACGCGAGTTTGAACGCGTGGGAGACACTCGATCCATCCAAGTTGATGTTCGAGTCGTTGCCGCGAGCAATTGTGATCTTTCCAAAGAAGTGGCCGAAGGTAATTTCCGAGAGGATCTGTTCTGGCGATTGAATGTGCTGCCGGTTTATCTTCCACCATTGAGAAGACGCGGACAGGACATTGAGTTGTTGGTCCGTCATTTTCTGAAGGTTTACTCGCAGGTTAACGACCGGCAGATTGACGACATTCATCCAGATGCACTGGCCGCATTGCTTTCCTATTCATGGCCCGGAAACGTCCGTGAGTTGCAAAACTATATCGAACGAGCCATCGTATTGTGCCAAGGCGATCAACTGATCCCCGATCTGCTACCTGATGCGGTGGTTGGTGATTCGAAAGCTGCTCAGACTGCGGTTTTTCGACCGACCGATGAACAGTCTCTGATTCGCGAATTCGTGTACAATCGATTAAGCAAAGCGGAAGCGGAAGCTCGGGATCTTCACAAGCAGATTGTTGAGCCTGTCGAGAAGGAACTGTTGCAGCAGATTCTTGAGAACTGCAATCAGACTCAGACGAAAGCTGCCACGCGATTGGGAATCAACCGAAATACGCTTTACAAAAAAATGGTTGAGTACGGGCTGGCCAAGACCAAGTCTTCTTCTGATACGACTTCCTGATTAATTTTTCTGGGTTTGTCGAACGCGATTTTCAAGTCTCTTTGCGGTCTTATTTGAAACACATGGACTGGCTACACAAAATTACGGTTACCTGCTTCGCCGCTAGTTATGCGGTTGCGTTGGTGCTGGAAATTTCGCGAGTCTTCTTCCACGCGCATTTTCGGCGAGCCATTCGAATTGGCTTTATGGCGGCCGGTCTATTCGCTCATATCGTTTACTTGGTGATGCAAAACCGCCTAGAGTTCAATGCCAGTGGAGTTTGGATGGGCAGTTGGTTTGGCTGGTGTTTGGCAGCGGCTTGGCTGTTGGGTGCCGCCTACTTCTGGATTGCGTTTCGCCAGTCCCAATCGGTGATCGGGCTGTTCCTGCTTCCCTTGGTTTTGGCTTTGATTTTTGTCGGTTATCTGTTCGACGATCAGGCTCGGTTTTCGACCAATGAGGCTCGCTCGGTATGGAATATGGTCCATGGTTGCTCGCTGTTGTTGGGGACCACAGTCGTCGCGTTGGGATTTGTATTCGGTATCGTCTATTTGATTCAATCGCGTCGATTGAAAGCGAAATCCATCCCGTCAAAGTTTTTTCGACTGCCTTCGCTGGAATGGTTGCAACTGAATTGCGAACGATCGCTGGCCGTTTCAGTCGTGATGCTTGGTATCGGATTCATTTCGGGGATTGCGATTAATTTGATCAACCGGCCGACCGATCAAGAAACATCTTCGGTGGGAACCATCGCGTGGTCGGACCCGGTAATCTGGTCATCGTCCCTGCTGTTTGGCTGGCTGCTGGTCTCGTTGATTTTGAATCGGTTTTACCGACCCGAACGACAGCGACGGAAGGTCGCTTACATCGTCGTGACGTGCGCGCTGTTTCTGATGTTGGAACTTGGGATTGTGTGGTGGTCTGGGCACGCAACAGGCGATTCGGTTTCCGGAATCTTGGATGGTAACTCGGGCATTGGCGTCATGATGGTGTTAGGAGGTTCCCAATGAACCTGCAAATCATTGGCTGTAGCCATCATCAGTCGAATGTCTCGATCCGAGAGCAGTTGGCGTTTACCGAAGCTCAGATTAAGCCGTTTCTGGACAAGTTTTATCGACAGTTTCCGAACTCGGAAGCGGTTCTGCTTTCGACGTGCAATCGAACGGAGTTCTTTGCCGCTGGTGCGTCGAACGAAACGCTACCCAGCCAACAGGAAATGGTAAATTTTCTTGCGGGTGAGCGTGGTGTCAGTGGTGCTGAGATTGAAAAGGGGCTGTATCGGCTGAACGATCGCGAGGCCGTTCGTCACTTGTTTGGTGTGGCGGCCAGTCTGGACAGCATGGTCGTCGGCGAGACCCAGATTCTGGCTCAGGTTAAGCGAGCGTACGAACTGGCGATCGAAAGCAATCGAGCCATTCCGATGACGCACCGCGTTTTTCAGTCGGCGATCCAAGTGGCTCGGCGCGTCGCCAACGAAACCAAATTGCACTCGACCCGAGTCAGTGTGCCAAGTGTGGCGGTGAATGTGCTGGCCAAACAGATTTTTGAACGTTTGGACAACAAACAAATTCTGGTGATCGGAGCGGGCGACATGGCCAGCGAAACGCTCACCTATCTGAAAGGGGAGGGCGGTAGCAACATCGTGGTTGTCAATCGAACTTCCGAAAATGCTACGACGCTGGCCAATCAATTCGATGGTCGAACGGCGGGATGGAATCAGCTTGCCGATGAAGTCGCGGCAGCCGATTTGATCATCAGCGCAACTGGTGCGTCAGAACCTGTCATTGATGTGGCCTTGTTTGACTCGATCGAATCCCAGCGAAACTTGAAGCCGCTGTTCATGCTGGATCTTGCGGTGCCTCGGGACGTACAGCCCGAGGTGGGTGAGCGTCAGAACGTTTACTTGTACACGTTGGACGATCTTCAAAAGGTTTGTGACCAGAACCTTGAATCTCGGAAAAATCAGTTTCCCAAGGCCATAAAAATATTGGATCAGGAAACCGATCGGTTTCTTTCCGAAATGCGAGGTCTTGCGAGTAACTCGACCATTGTGGCGTTGCGTGATCAAGCCAATGAGACGAAAGAAGCCGAGATAACGTGGTTAATGAACCGAATCGGTGACGACATCAGCGACGAGCAGCGAGCAACCATTGAGCAGGCATTTCACCGGCTGGTCAACAAAATGTTGCACTCGCCGTTGAAATCGGTTCGTGATGATTCTGAGAAAGGATCAAGCAGCCTGATGGAGGCTGTTCGCCGGCTCTTTCAGCTGGGCGATTGATCGGTAGCAGGATTCGGTTACTGGAGTAAATCGTTTCTGGGAAGGCGGTCGCTGGCGTTGCTGGACAGCTTTTCAATCTTCCCACTCGTCATCGTCCTCATCCCAGTCATCGTCTTCGAGTTCGTCGTCGTCATCGACTTCTTCCCACTCGTCGTCTAGGTCGTCGTCGAGTTCTTCTTCATCGTCGTCGTCGTCCGTGTACTCATACTCGTACTCTTCGTCGTCATCTTCTTCGTCTGAGTCTTCATCGACGTACTCATATTCTTCGTCGTCGTCTGAGTCTTCGTCTTCGTACTCATATTCTTCGTCGTCGTCACCGGCGTCTTCGTCTTCGTACTCGGCTTCGTCGTCGCCTTCTTCCTCGTACTCTTCTTCTACTTCGTCACCTTCTGATTCGTCCTCGTACTCTTCATCATCGTCTTCGTACTCATACTCGTACTCTTCATCATCGTCTTCGTCCTCGGCGATGATGTCCTGCGCAGACAGGGGCTCATCCTGTTCATAAGGGCTAGCGCAAAAATCGATTGCTCTATAATCCAACAGCAGGACGTCCGTTTCCATCTCAGAAAGCTGAGAGCACGAGTCTTTGGTTTTCAGTTGTTCCATTACGAGGTTCATGATTGAATCTCCATCGGATCGTTGTTCAGCAAAGTTGTGACGAATTGGTCGTATGATAATTATGATTCTTCAGCGGTCGACCCGACAAGCGTCTGTTCCGTCGGGTTATTTTCTTCTGGCAATCCCTGCCCACACAACTCGGCAGCGTCTGGCAAGTCACTTAAACGATTCAGCCCATAGCGAGTCAAAAACTGTCGGGTCGTCGCATACAAAAACGGTCTTCCCAGTTCGGGGCTACGCCCTGCGATTTTCACCAATCCTTTTTCCAACAACTGCCTGAGCATTTCACCGCAACTGACCCCACGGATCGCTTCGATCTCAGCCTTGATAATAGGTTGCCGATACGCGACCACGGTCAACGTCTCAAGCGCCGGCGTTGATAGTCGACCGGTGCTTGGCACATGGTCAAGCATTCGAATCCATCGTGAAAACTGAGGTCGCGTAAGCATTTGGTACCCGCCAGCCACACGTTTGATTTGAAACGCCTGTCCGACTTGATCGTAACGCGAGTTCAATTCGCGGATTATGGTACGCGCTTGCGTGCCATCTTCAAGACCCGCCATCTGACTTATTTTTCGGCTGGCGAGCGGATGGCGTGTCAGAAACATTATTGCTTCCACTCTTTTGGCTGCCTCGGTGGGATCCAGCATGATTTTTGATTCGGACGGATGATCCGATTTCTGGCTGAGAGGCGGACGGGATGGGTCAATGTCACGACGCATGACGATGTAAGAATATAACTAGATTTCGGCAAAACAGCTGCTGTTATTCATCCGCAATTTTTACTTATTCGGCCAACTATTTCCCAATAAAAATTGTACTTTATTTGGATTTTCCGCTTCGTTTTGCTCATGATTCATGGTCGACTCAATATGCTAATACGTTGGTGGGGCTAGCTTTTGGGCAGATGTTTTCGGGACGACGATGAACGGGGCATTAAAGATGCCTTGATCGGTGCTGAACCAGTCTCTGGAAGAGCGATCGTGGCCAGCGGGCCAAATGAAGCGTTCTGCCAGAATTGTGAGACCAAATCTGTCGAAAGACAAAGTGCTGCTAAACTCTGTGTGTAGTGGTTTACGTTTGTGATTTACGCTTAAAGATATGAATTCAGGGAACACACAAAGTTACGAGCCGGGCTATTTCGCCCAGCGACCCATTTTTTTGGTCGCCGGGCTATTTCTGTTAGCTTCAATCCCGATCGGCATGATCATGTTGTTTCTCTTTGGAACAGTGCGGGGATCCGAGTTTTCACCCGACGATTTTACTCGCCGCCATTTTTCCTATCAGCAAATTCCGTGGGTGAATTGGACGGTTTTCGGAATCGAGTACGACGATATCACTCCCGAATTAGAACAAACCCTGATCAGCGACGGCTTGATCAGTCGCAGAGCGCCAGCCAAAGGCAAAAAAAAGACGTGGCACTTGTATGATGATGTGGCCGTACCAGATTCTCATGCCTGTGATGCTCGGTTTCTGACCTCCTATCTTGATTTTTCTGACTGGGATTCGAAAAACGCGACCGCGACCCCGTTCTGGTTGAAGTGGAACGAAAAATTTCCTCTGTCGGCGAAAATTCTCTGGCCAACCGTCGCTGACTTGGCTCGCAATGAAATGTACCTAGTGATTCCTGACGTGATGCGTCTGGCGCTGAATGTCGCTAAGGATCAACCGGAATCCTTTCAATCTGATTTAAACAAGTTGACTCAAAAGGGTTGGATTTTGGCTGGCGAATCCGATTTACAAACTGGCAAATATCAACGAGCCGCCAAACGTTTTTGCCGAGCTGAATTGATTGATTCTTCTGGTCAATCAGACAGCCAATCGTCTAAACCGTTGGCTGCTTTGATCCAACAATGCCGAACCAAAACGGATCAATTTGATGATATCCAATCGCATGCCGTCGAAGTGGCTGATGAGCTGAAAGCCGAAATTGACGACGCACTTTCTGACGACGCTGATTCGGATAAGGCCAATGATTCGTCGTCCAAGAAAACTAAAGCAGAAGCTGAAGAGCCTTCTGAGCCGTAATCACCAGACCAACTTCTGGCCATGAATTCAATTTACTTGGACTACAACTCGACAACTCCGATCGATCCGGCTGTGGCGGCCGCGATGGCCGATTGCCACGCTGCGGGTTATGTGAATCCCGCCAGTCAACATCAGCCGGGTCAGCGGGCGCGAACCGAACTCGAGTTGATTCGATCGTCAATCGTTGGCCAATTGGGTGGCTCATGCACGGGCATGGATACTGACACGCTGATCTTTACCAGCGGTGGAACAGAGAGCAACAACTTGGCGGTGACTGGGCTTGCCTTGGCTAACTGCGATGTTGCAAAACGGGTGATTTTATCGCCCGTTGAACATCCCAGCGTCTTGGGCGTTAGGGATTACTTAAAGGCTCATGGTTTTGAGGTTGCTACCATTCAGGTTGACCGCGATGGCGTCTGCAAATTGGATGCTTTGAAAGCGTTGCTTGCCAAGCCTGCCTCGCTGGTCAGCGTGCAACTGGCGAATCACGAAACGGGTGTGCTGCAACCCGTGCACGAAATCGCCAAATTGTGCCGGGATCACGGGACCCTAATTCACACCGATGCTGTTCAAGCAGTGGGAAAAATTCCTGTCGATTTTCGGCAACTTGGCGTTGATGCGTTAACTTTGACCGCGCACAAATTCCATGGACCGCGTGGAATTGGTGGTTTGCTGGTGCGCCATGGAGTCTCTTTGCAGCCGATGTTGTTTGGTGGGTTCCAGCAAATGGGCCAGCGACCGGGTACCGAAGATGTGGCTCTGGTGACCGGGATGAAGGTTGCACTCGATTTGTATCGGGACGATCCCGATCGAATTCACGAACATCTTGGTTCACTGAGAAATCGTTTGCGTGATCAGTTGCTGGCTGAAATTCCAGACGTTGCCGCTGACATTGTCATTAACGGTGGATCGGCCGAAAAGGTTCCGCAGACGTTAAACGTGTCATTATTGGGCGTCGATAGGCAGGCTTTTTTGATGGCCGCCGACATGAATGGGTTCGCTATTTCGACCGGGTCAGCCTGTGCCAGTGGATCGAGTGAACCTTCACCGGTTCTGATGGCGATGCAGGCTGATCAAGCGACCGTAGAAGGTGCCATCCGGATCAGCGTTGGACGAACGACGACGGTCGCTGAAGTCGATTCGGCCGCCGCTTGTTTTATCCGTATTTTCCGGCATTTGAGCGGCAAAAACAAAGCCAGCCAGCCCACTGCTGCCGGTCGTGCTGAAGGCTGAAAAATGGTACAATTCGGGACTGGATTTTCATAGGAAAATCACCGTTTTATCATCCCGAATTTGCCGCCATCGCAAGCGGTTATCAGGTACCTCACTTCATGCCTTCGGCTGCGACTGAATCCGTTTTTTCTGTACCGCTGAATCACTTCCGTAACTCGGGAGTGGCATCGTTGGGCTGCGCAGAAGAATCAGCCGAGCATCTGAATCTGCCCACCGGATTAAATCGTTTTGTGGGTGATCGGTCTAACCAGTTATTGGAAGTCTTCAATCTGGATCGGTCGAACGAAAACCCCAAGCGCTTCAACTGGTCAACGGGCTCAACTTGGCCGCTGGTATTGTTCGGACCTTCTGGAACCGGGAAAACTTCGCTCGGGCTGAGTTTTTTGACCAACTTGAGCCAATCAAATCACCAGCAAAGACAGACTCAATCATCTGATACCCAACCGGGGTACATCACAGCGTCTGACTTTGAACGACGCTTTCGTTCAGCGATCGAAACCGATTCTGTTGTCGAGTTTCGATCTAAATTGGTGGCTCGATCTGGTTTGCTGATCGACAACCTGAATGAGCTTGCATCCAAGCCGGCTGCTCAACTGGAAATCGTGCAGTTGATCGACACAATGGTCGCAAAAAACCGACCTATTCTGTTCACAATCACTCAATCTCCTTACGGAGAAACACCGCTAATTTCACAGCTGGCTTCTCGATTGGGATCTGGACTCACTTTGCCCGTTTCACCGCCCGGTCCGGACGCGCGGCTGGAAATCATCCGTGATCTGGCTCATTTGCATCAATTGAGATTTACAGACGACGCACTACAAGTTTTAGTTGATCGACTGCCGTTTACCGTGCCCGGCATCAATCATCTGCTGCTCCAGTGCAAACTATCACTTAACGAATCAAACCAATCGATTGAGGCATCGCTGATCGATTCTGACCAAATCATTCAATGGCTGTGTGCTGGTAATTCAAGCATCAAAGATACTGAAAAACTTATTCGCAAGACGGTTGCCAACGCGTTTGACGTGAAAGTGTCCGATCTTTCCAGCCAATCAAGAAAACAGACGACCGTGATGGCTCGTGGAGTCGCTATCTGGCTGAACCGGCAACTGGTTAAAACCAGCTTCAAGAAAATTGGTAAGCAGTTTGGCAACCGAGATCACTCGACCATCATGCATGCTTGGCAAAAAATAGACTCGTTAGTAAACGCCGACCGCACTGACAAAGACTATGACCAAGCCACTCAACTAAAAATTCTAAACCTGATACAGAAACTTACTCAACAGATGACGACGCTATTTTCGGTCGATGGAAAACTCGTTTAAAAGATGTCAATAAATGTTGGTAACTGATGGGTTACTGACAAACCTGTCTTGTTTTCAAGTTAGTGACATTTTTGTCGACTGGAAATGAACATGTTTCAAACACTTTTTTAACAACTTATCCACACCACCAAACAATCAAGTTTAGTCATGTATATGCAACACTTCAGTCGCTTTTAAGCTGTTCCAGCACCCAGTTATCAACAATTTTTCGAACCGTTTAATACTAAGACTTAAAGAAATACTATTTCATCTAAGGACACACCTTTGGGAACTCGTTTTAGAACGAGAATTCAAACTGGTAGTGAAAAGGGATATCCGTGAAAGTAAAAATCAATCGAGAATCGTTTCAGAAAGTGTTTCAGGTCGCCGCTGCGGTCGCTCCAGCTCGTAGTCCGAAAACGATTCTTCAAAACGTGAAGATGGATGTCACTGACAAAGGTGGGCTGCTAACCGCAACCGACATGGAAGTAGGTGTTCGACTGACAATCCCAGATATGGACGTCGACACCGCTGGAACAGCAGTGATTCCCGTTCAGCGTTTGAATATGATCCTGCGAGAATCATCGGACGAGTTTCTGTTTATCGAATCAGATCCGGACAAGACATTGGTGACGGGTCAAAGCAGCCGATTCGAATTGCAATCACAGAACCCGGACGAATTTCCAGAAGTCGCTGACTTTGAGGATAAGGATTATTTCGAAGTAACAGCGGGCGTGATGCGAGAGTTGATCAAACGCACTTTGTTCGCGACCGATTCCGAAAGCAGTCGCTACGCGCTCGGTGGCGTGCTATTGGAAATGGAAGGCGACTCGATCGTGGCGGTAGGCACCGATGGCCGGCGACTCGCCAAGATGCAAGGAGCGTTGTCCAAAACAGGTGACCCAAAAACGGGATCGGCGACGATTGTGCCGGCTCGAGCAATGCAATTGATCGAGCGTATTCTCCCGGAAGACTCAGTAAAAATCCAATTGGCTGCTCGAGCTAATGATCTGTTAATTCGCGAACCGGGATGTGTGTTTTACACTCGCCTAGTCGAAGGTCGATTTCCAAAGTGGCGAGACGTGCTACCTGACCGAAAAGAATCAAATCGAATCGATATCCCGGTCGGGCCGATGTATTCGGCCCTGCGACAGGCGGCAATCGTTTCTAGCGACGAATCACGTGGAGTAGATTTCACGTTCAACCAAGGTTCGTTGGTACTTAGCAATAGCACGGCAGAAGTAGGGCAGTCGCGGATCGAGATGCCGGTCCCGTTTGACAACGAAGAACTGACGATCACGCTGGATCATCGTTACGTGGCTGACTTTTTGAAAGTGTTGCAACCCGATAAGACGTTCACACTTGATATCGAAAACGGTGAACAGGCTGCCTACTGCATGACGGACGATAACTACGGATATGTGATCATGCCGCTGGCGAAGGATCGACGATAGTCGAAGAAACGTAGTTGACGCTGTTCAAAAAGGTCAACAGAAAGTGATCACTAGGATTTCAGATGGCGGACGATTGGGACGAAATCGATTTTGAAAATGCTTGCCGAATGGTCAAGCAGCGGCGGCGGTATTCGCGAAAACCGAAGAAGCCGGCGAATCTGTTGTCTCAGTTAATGGCACGAAAAGGGTATGGACAAGAAAAATCGACAAATGAACTCCAGCAAGTCTGGGAAAAAATAGCGACGCCGCTCAAGGACTACACTCGAACAGGATCGGTTCGACGAGGTGTTCTGGAGGTCATCGTGACCAGTTCGGCAATTACACAACAACTAGAGTTTCAAAAAAAACAACTTCTGGCGGAATTAAACCGTCAGTTGCCTCAAAATAAAATCCGCGAAATTAGATTTCGCATAGGGAATGTTCACTGACTTATGAGCAACGATAAAGCAAAAGATTACAGTTCTGGAAAACTGAAACGTCTCTCGGATATGGAGCACGTTCGCAAGCGTCCGTCGATGTACATCGGCGATACGACGATTCGCGGGCTTCATCACTTGGTGTACGAAGTTGTCGACAACTCGATCGACGAAGCGATGGCAAAGTTTGCCTCGAAGGTACACGTCACGATCAACACCGATGGTTCGGTCACGACGTTCGATGATGGTCGAGGAATCCCGGTTGCTCGTCACGAACAGCTCAGCGAAGAAGAAGGTCGTGAGATCTCAACGCTTGAGGGCGTCATGACGATGCTGAAGTTTGGCGGAAAGTTTGGTGAAGCGGCCGACGAAACCGAAGACGATGAAAACCCGTACAAAGTGTCCGGCGGTTTGCACGGAGTTGGTGTGACGGTCGTCAATTTTTTGTCCGAATGGTGTGAGGTCGAAGTCTACCGTGACGGACATGTTCACCAGCAAAGTTACGAACGGGGAGTGCCGACGGGACAAATAACCAACGTCGGGAAAACGGATAAACGAGGCACCAAGACCACGTTCAAACCGGACCCACAGATTTTCCCAGTCACGAAGTTTGAGTATTCGATTCTGTACAAACGTCTGCAGGAATTGGCGTTCCTAAACAGTGGTGTTCGGATCGTCTTCAGCGACGAGCGAAACGGCGAACAAGATGAGTTCTACTACGAACGAGGAATCATCGAATATGTGGAACACCTTAATCGCTCAAGTGATCCGATTCACAAAGATGTGATTTACATGCAGGGTGAAAGTGATTCTGTCGGCTACGAACTAGCGTTACAGTACACAACCGACCTGACCGAAAACGTACATTCGTATGCAAACAACATTAACACGCACGAAGGTGGAACACACGTATCCGGTTTCCGATCGGCGTTAACGCGCTCGCTGAACTTCTACGCCAAAGCGAATAACCTGATTCCGAAAAATCTATCGGTCACGGGCGAGGATTTCCGCGAAGGCCTAACTGCGATCATCTCGTTGAAAGTCCCAGAGCCTCAATTCGAAGGTCAGACAAAAACCAAGTTGGGTAACAACGAAGTCGAAGGAATTATGTCATCGGCTTTCGGTGATTTCTTCAAGACGTTTCTGGAAGAGAATCCCAAAGAAGCTAAGATCATCGTCAAAAAGGGCGTCCAAGCAGCGGAAGCTCGTGAAGCGGCGAAGGCCGCTCGCGACAAAGTGCGTCGAAAATCGGTGCTGGGCGGCGGCGGACTTCCCGGAAAGCTGCGAGATTGTCTTAGCAAGGACGTCGACAAGTGCGAAATTTACCTAGTCGAAGGTGACTCGGCGGGCGGAAGTGCCAATGGCGGCCGCTTGAAAGAGTTTCAGGCGATTCTGCCCCTGCGAGGTAAAATCATCAACGCCTATAAGGCTCGTGAGGATAAAGTTCTGGCCAACGAAGAAGTCCAGAGCATGATCAGTGCGTTGCGAGTCGGAATCGGAGAAGACCAAGATCTCAGCCGCCGGCGTTATGACAAAGTCATCATCATGACGGATGCTGATGTCGATGGATCACACATTCGTACGCTGCTGTTGTGCTTCTTCTATCGTCAGATGTATCAACTGATCGAAGCGGGGCATGTCTATGTGGCTCAACCGCCGCTGTTCCGGGTCAAAAGTAAAAACAAGACCAACTACGTGCAGACCGAAGAGGAAATGCGGTCCCAGTTGCTTGAAAAGGGGCTTAAGAATATGTCCTTCGATGATCGCGAAGGAAATCTGGTCGAAGGCGAAGACATGCGTCGCCTGACGACGACACTTGCCAGTATGGAAGACGCGATCCAGACACTCGAACGGCGAGGCGTTAGTCTCAAGGTTCACGCCAATCGGATCGATCCGACCACAGGACGCCTGCCGCTGTTCCGAGTGTTCCTTGGTAATCAAGAGCACTGGGCTGCCAACCGCCAAGAAGTCGATAAATTCGTCAAGGAAAAAACGGAAGAGCTTGGTACTGAACTGGTCGTCAATGATGACGAGGCCAACGGCTCCGAGGAAAGCTCAACGGCCAATCGGTTGAAGGTCACCGAATATCACGAGATCAAGACAATCAATTCTGGCTTGAAGGAATTGGAATCGCTAAGTTTGAATATCGAATCCATGATACCGATCGAGCGAACGGGCACCGAAGAATCCCGGTACGTGCTCCGCCGAGGTGAACAGGAAATTGGTGTCGAGGATCTACGATCTGTTGTTGCGGCAGTCCGAGCGGCAGGTGAAAAAGGAATGCATGTTACTCGCTTTAAGGGATTGGGCGAGATGAATGCGGAAGAGCTCCGCGAGACAACGCTTGATCCGGAAAACCGAACCTTGATCCAAATCACGATGGACAACGCCGCCGAAGCCGATAACATGTTCCGCATTCTGATGGGCGACAAAGTCGAACCACGTCGCGAATTCATCGAAAAGCACGCGTTGGACGTCCGCGAACTGGACGTCTAGAGCGAGTTTTGCCTTATCAACCTATCAAACCGAAATCAAAACCACAAACGTGGTTTGGCAGGTCCCGATTCTATTGCACGTTGTCATACCACCTATGACCGTCTTGCAACCACAATAAAGACCACCTATGAACACTGAAGTCGCCAATCTGGAACCCAGCATCGTCTGGAATCACTTCGAACAGCTCAACGCCGTGCCTCGACCTTCCAAACAGGAAGAGCGCGTCATCGCCTTCATGAAGAAGTTTGGCGAAGACCTAGACTTCGAAACAATCGTAGACTCGGTCGGTAACGTTATCATCAAAAAGCCGGCCACATCAGGCAAGGAAGATTGCCAAACGGTGATCCTTCAATCGCACCTAGACATGGTGCACCAAAAAAACGCCGACACGGATTTTGATTTCCAGACTCAAGGTATCCAGTCGTACATCGACGGAGAATGGGTCAAAGCGAAAGGCACCACCCTAGGTGCTGACAATGGTATGGGAGCCGCATCGATGATGGCCGTTTTGTCATCCACCGATATTCAACATGGTCCCCTTGAGTGCCTGTTCACGATTGATGAAGAAACCGGTATGACCGGGGCTCAGAATATTGACCAAGGTTTGCTGAGCGGAAAAATTTTGATCAACACCGACACCGAAGACGAAGGTGAACTGTGCATCGGCTGCGCAGGAGGAGTCGATACGACTGTGGTGATGGACTACACATCGATGTCAGCCAGCTCGATAGAGTTCGAACATGAAACGCTCAAGCTGTCGGTAACCGGTTTGAAAGGGGGCCATTCCGGTTGCGAGATTCATCTTGGTCGTGGAAACGCGAACAAGATCATGAACGAACTGCTACAGACAACCGCCGGTCCGTTTGGCGTTACCGTAGCCGCCATTCAGGGAGGCAGTCTCAGAAATGCGATTCCTCGCGAGTCATTCGCCACGATCGTCGTGCCCAAAGAAACGGCCCAGAGTTTTCGCGAGGCCATCGAATCGCTGACCGCTCAGATCAAGGAAACGTTGACCGAGGCCGATCCGGAACTGACTGTCACCGTTGAGCCGGGACCGACACCAGAAACTGTGATGGAACCTACCAGCCAGCAAGTGCTTTTGAACTCACTGGACGCCGTACCCAACGGAGTCTACTCGATGAGCGAGGCGGTACCCGGCTTGGTAGAGACTTCGAGCAATCTTTCCAAGGTCGACGTGGCCGACGGCAAAGTGATGATTCAATTTTTGACTCGCAGCAGTGTCGAAACAGGTCGTGACGAATTGACATCGGAGATTCGAACGAGTTTCCCGGAGAAGCATTTTCGGGTGGACAATTCAGGAGCCTACAACGGTTGGGCGCCCAACGCCGATTCCGACATCAAGCGATTGATGATTGGCGTCTATCAGGATCTTTACGGCAAAGAGCCGACCGTCAACGCCATTCATGCGGGTCTCGAGTGCGGTATTTTAGGCAGTCGCTATCCGGGCTTGGACATGATCAGTTTTGGCCCCACGATCAAAAATCCTCATAGTCCAGACGAGAAATGCCACATCCCCAGCGTGAAGAAGTACTGGGACTATCTGCTGGCCGTGCTGGAGAAAATCCCAGCGTAATAGGCTTCGGTCGCAACAAATCCCAACTCGACGCGTGAGCGAGGGATCGATTCCTCGCTCACGCGTCACGTAGTGGGCTATCCATCAAGCGAGAATCTTTGTTTGCCGTATTTTGAACCACGAATGGACGCGAATAAACGCGAATACAAATTTGGGTTTTGATTCGTGTCCATTGGTGTTTATTCGTGGTTCTATTAATCCGTCTTTGCCGTACTGAGGAGTTCTTGATTAGTGCGGATTAGAGGTGATTAGTGTTCTGTCTAGGGAACTGTTGGCTTAAGTCCTATCACCGAAGGTAACGATATCGAAACCAGCGTTTGATTTGTTTCCAACGTTCCTTGGATTTCTCAGTTGCCAGCTCTGTTTTACCGATGGCCACTCCGCCCGCATCCGGGCTCAGGTTATTCTTCCCACAGGCGACGCAGAAACTGACGCCGCTTGGCAACGGTTCACGACAACCGTAGCAGTTTCTATTTGCAGATTGGTTGCTCAATTCGTCAGTTTGATCCACTTGTTTGTTCTCCACCGAAGCCAGCCGTATAAAGAATATTCGAAGGAGGCAGGAAAATATTGGTAACCATTTTCTGGTATTTCAATCTGGCTGGAGTGGAGTTCGATACGGTGATCCACTTGGGATCACGCTGCATCCGCCTATACTGAGATCATGAAAAATCTTCGTTGGGGTATTGTTGGATGTGGCGACGTGTGCGAGGTGAAGTCGGGCCCCGCTTTGCAAAAAGCACGCGGTAGTGAACTTGTGGCGGTCTGTCGGCGTCAGGCCGACAAAGCCGAGGACTTTGCGAAACGGCACGGCGTGCCTCGTTGGTCAGGGAACGTCCAAGAGATCATTAACGACCCGGAAGTGGACATTGTTTATGTCGCGACGCCACCCGGATCGCATCTGGAAATCGCAAAACAAGTTGCTGCAGCCGGCAAGCCTTGCTACGTCGAGAAGCCGATGGCCAGGACGTTTGCCGAGTGCGATGCGATGAACCGCGCTTTCGCAGAAGCGGGACAAAAATTGTTCGTGGCATACTACCGTCGTCGTTTACCTAGGTTTGTCGCGATTAAGGAATGGCTTGACGAAGGCAAGCTGGGCCAAATTACGTCCGTCGACTTGATGTATACCAGCAACCAAATGCGGGAACTGGAACCGGGTGAATTGCCTTGGCGATTCGATCCAGTCGTCAGCGGTGGTGGGCTGTTCTTCGATCTTGGCTCGCACGCGTTGGATGCGTTGGACATGCTGCTGGGACCGGTAACGGAAGTCACTGGGCGAGCAGACCGGGTCGCGGCGGACAGCGGAGTCGAAGATCGGGTCGTCGCGCAATTCATGCACGAAAGCGGAGTGGCAGGGACGGCGTTATGGGACTTCGCAAGCGGCGGCGCACCCGCGGATTACATCATGATTCGTGGCTCTAAGGGAAGTGTTCGTTGTTCAGTGTTTACCCACACCGATGTCGAACTGAACATCGACGGCCAAGAGACCACACACTCGTTCCCCGATCCACCTCACGTGCATCAGCCACTGGTGCAAACGGTAGTCGACGACTTGGCGGGGACAGGTCAGTGCCCAAGCACGGGCGACTCAGCAGCCCGCACGTCGGCGGTTATGGACACCCTAACACAAGGATTCTATGGCGATCGAACCGATGGCTTTTGGGATCGAAGGGAATCGTGGGGCCAGCAGCAAACTTGAACTACAAGCACGAAGCGCCAGCGAGTGAGCCACCTTTAAGTTACAGCGGACGATTTTTGACAGGATCAACATGATGGACAGGATAATTCACTGCGCGCCGATCCTGTTCATCCTGTAAATCCTGTCCAAAACAAGGTCAGGTCATTGCACGCGGGGCTAGCCACGAATCGACACGAATTTTCAGAGTAAACGAACAAGGATTAGGTTGAAGCATTCACCTGATTCCTTTGCAAAATTTTTCAGCCGCTGCGTGGATTGCGGTAAGCCCTTACCCAACGAATCCCAACCCGACACGTAAGTGAGGGACCGGTCCCTCGTTGACGCAACGGGTTATGATGGCGCATGCAATTTCCTAAAAAGCGACGAGCTAAATGGGACTACATGGACTACCGGTTACTTCTCAGCCTTAATGTCTTCGAACTTCATGAGAGATTCGGTGACGGTGCCCGTTTCGTCGTGATAGCTGCGGATTGAGATGCCCTTCATGCATCCGGCAAATGCCCAGATGCGTTCGAATGCGTCTCGCAACTGAGGCTCGGTGAACTGTAATGTGTCACGCTCGGCCGGAAATTGCTCGGCAAGATTGAAAGGACCTTCGTCCGGCGGAATTTGTGTCTCAGCAAAATCGATCCAAGAGCGGATCGATTTCATGGCGACTCGGTGATCGTAAAACATCACGCCGATCGACGGTTGATCCGTGTCGGCCGGACCAAATAGCTGCTGATCGGCTTGTGGCGCGGTCAATCTCTTTGCTTGATCAAGATGCAGATTCATTACGATCCAGTTGTCATTAACCAAGGTTCCCGGCTGGACGGATGAGTCGACTTCAAGAAAGTCGTGCAGAAAACTCCAGCGGAATGAAACATTACCATTCTTCTCGATTCGATTGGGGGGAAGCAAAAACGCTTCTTTCACGTCCTCTTCGGGGAAATGCTTCTTGGCCGAAGTGAGCAAATCGTCGGCCAGTTTCCAATAGGCTTCGCCCGCTTCCACGATGGCCCCTGAATCGTTTGTCCCAACGACCATGGCAGGCAAGGGCAGGGGAAGTGGCGTTTGAGCAACTGGGATCTCCGCGTGCCAAGGGTTTGGCCCCGAGACCGCATCGACGAATAGACCCGCTTCTTGGCCATCAATCGCTGGCAACAGTTTGGTTCGAGTGATCTGATCAAACCGTTGAACCATTCCCTCGACATCGGCGACAAAGGATTTGATGGTTTCAAAATCAGTTTCACTTTTCTCGTCGTCGGACTTACTCGAATCCTGATTATCGGCCAGCTTAGACTTGGTCGCTGCTGATTTCTGGGTGTCGGCATCCTGTTTCGTCGTCGAGTCATTCTGATCGCCCGTCAGTTCTCGATTGAAATCAGCCAGCGCATCATCGACGGTTTTGTCCGCTTTCAGTTTCTCGGAGACATCCTTGAATGCCTCCTGTGCGGCTGATTTGAACGAGGAATCAGACATATCTTTTTCCAACTCCTTGAACGCAAAGTCACGTCCATAGCGATAGAGCTTTGATGCCCATTTGGACGACAGTTCGTACTGATCGGTCAGTCGATGCAGTGAGCTATTGAAGAACGCGATCGTGTCGGGACCGGCGTGTTTGGCTAGTGTCAATGTCTTGGAACCGTCGAGCATTGGGTGTTTTGTGTTAGCTCGCGAGTAGCCGTGCAGGCCATCGCTCTGCAAAGTCGTGAAACCGAACTGCATTGCTTGCGGTGGAATCAACTCCGAGAAATCCTTGATGAACTGATTGGCTTCGGTTTCGATCAGTGTGATCAAACGCTCTTTTTCCGCATCCGAACGATCATCCATGCTGAAGATGAGGGGTCGAATAATCGGTTGAATCTGTTGGTAAAATTGCTCCATCGAGTACGAAGCTTCGGCGTATTCTTGACTCATGTAGAAGACGCTGGTCACTTTCTGGTTCTGATCAATGGCCGCACGAAGGGGCTTGAGCGAAGCGAGGTCAATCAGCTTGGCTCCGTTGCCGAATTCCGTCAGTTTGGCTTGATCCTTGGCGAATCCGAACACTAGCAGGTTGTCGACGATACCCATCGCGATGGTGGCTTGTTTCTTTACCACGGCGTCGCGAAACTTCAACGCCATTTCTTTTTCTTCCGGTTCGGCGTCTTCAAGCAATTCCTCCCATGGCAACTTGGACAAGTCGATTTGGGCCATCAGTAGAAAGTTGTCTTCTTCCTCCACGACTTTCCAGAACTCCTGAACCATGTCTAGTTCGGGTGGTAAATTTCTCATGCCTTGTTCGGCGGCGGATCGAGCCAGTTCCAACATGCCGCGAAAACCATCCGGATTATCCAATCGCGAGCCCATAATGACGGTCGGACATTCGACTGCTTCGGCAGTCTGCACGATGAAATCGATCATGGCAGATTTTTGTTCATCGTCCATGTTGTCAAAATCTAGGTCGCCGCCCGGACTAAGCCCACTCATGAACTTGGCTTGAGCTTCTTGAATCACGTTGACAAGAGCCAACGCGTCGTTGTCGACGTACACAAACAGTTCGTTGTCGATGACTTGTTTAGCGACCTGCCAAACTGACTGAAAGATCACGTTGTCGATCGAATCGCCGTAACCTTGCAGGTATTGGGCGAAAGGATTTTGTCGGTTGTAGTCGTCATAGCCACGCGTGCGGCCTCGGCGGTACGCTTTTTTCATGCCACGCGCGACGTCGCTGCTTTTGATGGACTTGTAGGCGTTGCTTTCAAAGATCGATTCGATAATCGCCTTGTGGTTCATCGTGGAGATGTAGAACCCGGCGGAGTCCGGAACTCGCATCAACGAGCCAAGCTGGGATGCATCGGGCTGAACGGTTGAGGATTCGGCTTCTGCCGTGGTGACCTGAGCGAAACCACGGTTCGTTTGAGCCACGATCGAAGTTACGAACGCGAGAGCGAAAATCCAAAAAGTTTGCTGTGTTGATTTCATGATTTTGTGCCGTTGTTTTAATCCAAGATCTAGGCTTCGTCCCAAAAGGGCTCGTAGAGCCAAAAGAATACGGCTTTCAGCCGCTCTGAACTGCGTTTTGGGACAAAGCCTAGTGTTTCAGCGATAGTCGTAGCTAAGAACAGTTTATTCGAACCGTTTTGACATATATTTGCAATATTTTAAGAAGTGTTGAATTCACCTCCAAGATGACAGAAACACCGTAGAAATTCATCCCGACTAGAGCGAGCCAGATCCAAAAAGAAACGCAAATTGGGATTTTCGAATAGGAACCTATCCCACAATCTCGATCGCGAATGAGTCGTTTTGGTGATAGCCAAATGGCACTTACTTTAGATTTGTTGCGTTCAAAAAATCGAAAACCCTAGGTGAACGATGCTTGTTCTGTTTAACGATTAGTCGGCAGGCGTCGGCGATTGGCGTTAGGTGGGGAAACACGGTCGCCTTCCGGCTCGTCGTTAAACTACTCGCGAATCAAGGTTCGTGCCGAAAGTCAAAATCCGAATCACTCGTTTTGGGAGTCGATCGACGCAAGTCGAAGCAAATCAACTGCTTTTCATTGCGAGCGAACAGCAATGAAGATTTGGATACCGCCGCTGGCGAAACGCGTGCTGATCGGTTGGCGGAGCTGT
>CAZLYM010000056.1:18520-20683 GCA_964563475.1 uncultured Pirellulaceae bacterium | reverse complement strand
GGTGGTCGAGCGCAGCGAACACCACCGGTAAGCAGTAACAAATCTTCGCATCCTGAAAGGATGCCAGAAAAACCGATGCTGGCATCCTTTCAGGATGCGTTTCTATCGCTTGAGCACCGGTGATGGCGCTTCGCTTATCACCGGCTACAAGCTGTACTCCCTTCGGGAGAAGGTTTCATCTCAAATACCGGGACTAGTGCCCAATGGCTGCAGGAATCGGCGCTGTCCAATGCGGCTTCAATATTTGTATGAGCCGTTCACGGGTGCCGTTCGGGCAACCCGTGGAAAACGCTTTCGGCTGGTGCCGATTCGACTGCATTCCCTGCACCCACGATCGCGTTATCGTAGGAACGCTTCGTGCAAACCACCGTCTACGGTAATCACTTGGCCGGTCGTTTTGCTTAAACGCTGACTTACCAACAGGAAGTAAGCTTCGGCTTGGTCGGCGGGTGTGATGGGTGACTTGGTGAGTGTCCGGTTGGCGTAGAAGTTCGCTAACTTTTCAACCAACGACTCGGTCGGCTCATCATCCGAGTAAGGAATCTCGTACTTGGCCAGTGAACCAATGACTCGGTCTCGTGGGAACATCGAAGAACCTTGAACGACAGTCGCAGGGGCAACTCCGTTGACTCGGACGAGCGGTGCCATTTCGATCGCTAGTTCTCGCACCAAGTGGTTGGCGGCCGCTTTGGAGGTATCGTATGCTAGGCTGCCCTTTTTGGCGACCACCGCGTTGGCACTGGTCGTCAGCACAAGTGATCCCCGTAAACCTTGCTCCTGCCAAACTTTGTTCGCCTCGTCGGCAACTAGGTAGCTTCCGGTAACGTTGATGTTGAATGTCGTCGCCCATTTCTCGTCGGGAATGTGGCCTGTCGTGTCACTGGGAACAAAAATCCCTGCGGTGATCTCAATTGCATCGAAACCACCATAGGCAAGTTTCACTTGGTCCAGCATAGCAACGATACTGGCTCGGTCGGTGATGTCGGCTTGCAATCCGATCGCAGGGCCGCAACCACTGATGCCGCTTCCGGCAACGCCGATTCCCAATCCGTACTGGTCGGTGATTTCTTTGGCGGTTGCTTCAGCCGATTTCAAGTTCAGGTCAACGGCGACGATGTGAGCCCCTTCTTTGACAAGGCGATGGGCGGTTTCTTTCCCGATTCCCGAGCCAGCACCAATGACGACATGAATCTGCCTCGCCAGTTCTTTTTCGGCCGGCATCCGCTGTAGCTTGGCTTCCTCTAGCAGCCAATATTCGATATCGAAGGCTTCTTGTTGCGGAAGCGAAATGTATTCGTCGATCGCCTCGGCACCACGCATGACTTCTACCGCACAGTTATAGAACTCCGCGGTGACTCGCGATTCACTTTTGCTTTTACCCCAAGCGATCATTCCCAATCCGGGGATCAAAATTACCGTTGGGTTAGGATCCCGCATCGCGGGTGAGTCCGGTCGTTTACATTTTTTGTAGTAGGTCGCGTAGTCGTTACGGTATTTTTCCAAACCGCTGGTAAGGAGTTCTCGCAAGGAATCGAGATCTTCTGTGGCGGGGTCCCAAGCAACATACAATGGCTTGATTTTGGTGCGTAGGAAATGGTCGGGGCAACTGGTTCCCATTTCGGCTAGACGTTCGGCGTCGTTTGAGTTGACAAACCGAAGGATGTTTTCGCTATCCTGAATGGTTCCGACAAAGCGTTTTTGCTGTGAAACTTGGCCGCGAATCCAAGGAAGGATGGCAGCGAATGTCTCACGCCGTTTGGTTTTGCCCAAAGACTTAAATTTTTGGCCTCGAAAAGCCGCGCTGTGGCCGCCATTGGCTTCGTATTTTGCTTCGATGAAGTTGGCTGCTTTTTCGATTAAGGACAGCGTTAAATCGTAGCACTCTTTTTCGTCGTTGGCCCAGTTGATGATGCCATGTTGCCCCATAATGATGCCTTGGGCGTCGGGGTTTTCCTTGCAGACTTTTTGCATCTGCAAACCCAGTTCAAATCCCGGGCGAAGCCAAGGCGTGTGGACAACCGTGTCGCCATAAATCTCTTTGGTCAGTTGAACCGAGTTCTTGGCTGCCGCGATCGCGATCGCAGCGTTGGGGTGCATGTGGTCGACATGCTTGAAGGGGATAAAGGAGTGCAGCGGTGTGTCAATCGACGTCGGCCGCGGGTT
>CAZLYM010000056.1:17099-18420 GCA_964563475.1 uncultured Pirellulaceae bacterium | reverse complement strand
TCGAATTTTTAACGATCTCACGCATCTCATCATGGTTCTTGATGTCGCCCGTGGCAATGGCTTGGATCAGCAAGTTCCCGATTGCGGTTGCCTCAACGGGCCCCGCAATGACTTGCCGGCCACTGGCATCAGCGGCAAACTGATTCAGCATCTTACTTTGACTGCCGCCACCGACGACGTGTAGCCGTTCGATTGTTCGACCGGTCAAACGTTCCAGCGTTTCTAAAGTCTGGCCGTACAGCAGCGCAAGGCTTTCGAAGATGCAGCGGACAAACTGACCGGGGGTTTCCGGTTTGGGTTGACCCGAGGCAACGCAGTAGTCAGCGATTGACTGTATCATTGAATCCGGGCTGACAAATCGTGCATCATCGGGACGGATCAACGATCGAAAGGGCTCAGATTCGTCAGCCAGTCGATTGAGTGTCGCGTAATCGTAATCTTTGCCATCAAGCAGCCATTCTCGACGACATTCCTGCAGTAACCAGAGTCCGATGATGTTCTTCAAGAATCGAACGGAATTTCCCAAGCCAATTTCGTTGGTGAAATTGGCTTCCCGTACTTGGTCGCCGGTTAGTGGTTCAGAAAGTTCGACTCCCATTAATGACCAAGTGCCCGAGCTCAAGTAGGCCCAGTTGTCACCGTTGGTGGGAACCGCCGCAACCGCTGCTCCGGTATCGTGTGAGCAAGTGGCAATCACGGGGACAGCGGCAAGGCCTGTTTCTTGCTGCAGCGATTCGGTCAATGGACCGAGATTGGTTCCAGATTCAACAATTGGGGGGAAAATGTCTCTGGGTAAGTGGCAGGCTTCGATCAGTTTGTCAGACCACTTCCTCGTTTTTGGATTGTACGCTTGCGTCGTGCTGGCCATGCTGACTTCGACGCATTCGGATTCGCAAAACAAGTGATGGAAGTAGTCAGCAATGTTTAAAAATCGATCCGCTTGGGTGATTAATTCAGGGTTGGTTTCGTTTTCGGCGACCAATTGGTAGAGGGTGTTGAAGGGAAGAAATTGAATGCCCGTTTCTTCGAAAATAGTTTCTCGGCCGAGTGTTTGCGTTGTCTGCGCGAAAGGTGCGTTGTTGCGGCTATCGCGGTAATGGTAGGGCACCGACAGCATGGACTGTTCTTTGTTTAGCAAGACATAGTCCACGCCCCAGCTATCGACGCTGATTCCTGCGATGGGTAGGTTGCGACCGGCAACGGCCCGCAAGCCATTTTTCAAATTTTCAAAGATGTTTAGCAAATCCCAGCGTAGTGTTCCGTCGAGCTTCATTGCGCCGGTTGGGAAGCGGTGAACTTCCTCGAGCTGCAGCTGTTTATC
>CAZLYM010000056.1:15277-16999 GCA_964563475.1 uncultured Pirellulaceae bacterium | reverse complement strand
ACCAAGCTGAGCGTGACTAGGGATATGAGTTTTGGGGTTTTCATCGGCGAATCC
Source organism: uncultured Pirellulaceae bacterium (assembly GCA_964563475.1). Lineage (GTDB taxonomy): Bacteria > Planctomycetota > Planctomycetia > Pirellulales > Pirellulaceae > Mariniblastus. The sequence continues at coordinate 16,945 of CAZLYM010000056.1, read as the reverse complement.
AAACGATTGGAGGATGCTAGACGTTTAAGTGCGTTTACTAGATAAAAACTAGCGTCATTTTTGAGTGAACTTGCTTAGTAGCGGGTACAAGATTCCACTCGCGATCCAGCACGGAATGACCGCGTAGGCCGCAAATATTCCACAAACCTGAATCAAGTACAAACCAATTGCGACTGGCAGGAGCCAAGCGATCAACACGGCAAGGTTGACGCTTGTTCCGGAATGCTCGGCCTCTTCGTCACGTAGGCCAAACTTCTTCATGAAGTAGTGGTCGACAAAAATGATCGCTCCCATTGGCCCTAGGACGGTTCCGTAAAGTCCTACAAAGCCAAGAAGTTGCCCCGATAGGTTGGGGAATGCGCCGGCGATCGTCGCGACAATGCCAGCCATCAAAGTCATCAGAGCACGCGAACTACCCGGTAGCATTCCTTGGAAGGCCAATCCCGCTCGATAGATCGTCGGGTTCGCGGTAGTCCAGCCAGCGATGACGACACAAATGATGCCGGTCCAGCCAAGGGCTTTGAACGCCAGCAAGCCCGGATTGGCTACGACTTTGTCGTTCGCATCAAGGACTAGGCTGGAATCGATTTTGATCAGGGCCGCTAACAGCAGGGCCGCAGCGATCCATGCCATGTAGTGTCCCAGAAACATTCCGATCGCAGGCGCCCAACCGGACGATTTTGATCGTGCGAATCGGAAAATGGAAAGGTCTGCCATTCCGAAGTGCATTGCTCCGTTGCATAGCCACGCAAAAATGACGATTTTCCAGAATCCAAATTTGACGTCACCGTTGTGTGATTGAACGAATTCGACGGCATCGCTCCAGTATTTACCTTCCTGCAAAGTCGGTAGGTTGGTGGCTCCCATCTGAGCGAGTGACACGATTCCACAAGCGGCGAAGACAATAATCATCCAAGGCGCCGCGATGTTGGCGAACTTGGCGACTCGTTCGTAGCCACCCGCAGCGACAACCGCAATCACAACGCCGACCACGCCAACCAAAACGGTGAACGACGAATCTGAACTGAGCCCGAATGTCGCGGCCGGGATATCGAAATTGATTCCAAATGGCACACCGACCGCCGACGCCGAAACGGTAATCATGGCACCGGCTAGAAAGCAAAACAGCAGTCCGTTGATCAAGTTGTAAAACTTAACCAACCAGTTTCCAGCAATACGCTCGAGTTGATAATACAGAGTCATCCGTTTTGCCATCGCAATTGGAACGACCAGAAATCGCCAAGTAAGGACGGCTAAAAAGTTCCCCAGCAGCAAACCAAGGATCAAATCCTGCAGGCTCGCTCCCGCCGCAAGGAACAGCGGTCCAATCATGAATTCGGTCCCGGCAGCATGTTCACCGGCGTACATGCCCCAGAATTTACCAGCGCCCAGCAGTGCTGAATCGGGAACGGGCTCCCTTTCGAACTCGCCGCCGCTATTATCAGATTCTTGTTCCGCCATCTTTTACTCGATTGGTGTAGAAGGATGATGAAGGTTTAAGTTTGAAGCTATCTTGCCGCCGCGATCTTTAGCGCAAGGACAAGACGTCCGATTCGTAGCGTTTGACGTCTTCCAGCCACGACAGGCCAACAGGGACATTTTGCGTTGTGCAATAATAATCCCAAACCGCTCCAAACGGCATCGACTTGAGTTCTTCGGATAGCGCCA
>CAZLYM010000056.1:9096-15177 GCA_964563475.1 uncultured Pirellulaceae bacterium | reverse complement strand
ATTTTATCGGAGATCACTTCGGTAGGGTGAAAGTGGCCCGCGTCCAGACAAAGTAGTTTTTGGCGACTAATCGCATAGCCCAGATAGAACTCGTGAGAGCCCACGACATAACTTTCCGAGCCAATCCCAAACAGTTTACATTCTACTGCATCCAGATGAAGCGACGGGGCGATCGATTCGGCAAAGATCGTATCGAGTGACTGCGCCAAACGCTCGCGAGGAGCTTTGCGGTTGGCTGGAGTGTCTTTGTAGCCGTCGGGGACCCAGACGTTGGTGACGCAGGGGGTTCCCAAAGCCTGGCCGAATGCAGTGCCAATCTTTCGGCAGGCAACGCCGTGTTGGATCCAAAAGTCACGGATCGCGGAATCCGGATGAGCCAAGGTTAGGCCGTCGGCGGCCTTGGGGTGAGAAAAATAGGTCGGGTTAAAGTCGACGCCCACTTGCTGTGACTTGGCCCAGTCGATCCAGCCTTCAAAATGTTTGACTTCGATTTGATCGCGATCAACTTTTTGTCCTTCAAATTCACCGTAAATCGCATGCAGGTTCAAGCGATGTCGACCCGGAATCAAAGACAGAGCCAGTTCGAGGTCACTACGAAGCTCGTTGGGTGTGCGAGCTTTGCCGGGATAGTTTCCGGTGACTGCGATGCCGCCTCCCAGTTCTTCTCCTGAGGCTTCAAAACCACCAACGTCATCGCCTTGCCAGCAGTGCAGGGAGATAGAGATTTTTTGAAGTTGTTCCAAAGCCGATTGGACATCGACACCGAGTGTTGCGTACCGTTGGACCGCCAGTTGGTAGGCTTGTTCAATCGTGGAAGAAGTTGAGGACATTAGTGTTGAACTTTGAAGGGACCGGGAAACAAAACCAACAGCGAGCAAAGAAATGACTGCTTCGTCCGTCTTTCTTAATGAAACGAGCCAGTTCGCAGGCGCCAGTTTAACGTGTCCCAGTTGTTTTCAGAACTACTTAACCGGCGGCACGGGTGTATATCCTTCGGAAATCAAAATCTGGAAGAATAGGCTTTTTCGGTTCCATGGCGAAGGTTCTGCGTTAAACGTCAGTTCCTAGCTAGTTTGCATTGCGAGCCGTTTTGTCAAACGTGGCCCTTCGCGGTACAATTGGTGGTATGAATTATTTCAACGCACCCATTCGGTAACGACCATGGCTCGGGATATTGAAGAGTTTCTCCGCAAGGCGGCCGAACGCCGGCGGCAACAACAGGCTGAGAAGCAAGGTGGTGCGCCAAAAAAGAAGCCGGTAGATTCCCAGCCAGCAAGGCGTGCTCAACCGCCTGCCCGACGTGCTAAACCGTTGGAAGCCGTTGAAGTGGTGGATGACGAAATCATCCAAGCTCAGCCGGTGAAGCCACGTAGTTCTGCCACGAGCAATAGCCGCAGGCGATCGGTTCAATCGGACGTTCAGTCGCATATCGATACCAGCAAGATCGCAAGCCATGCAGACGGACTCGGTCGCCTGAGGGCCCAGATGACCGACGACGTTGACGAGGTCAAGCAGAAGTTTGACCGCGGCGCGAAGAAGTTCGAATCGACTCGTGCCGAGTCCCGCGAAGACAGCCGAGACGACGAAATTGTGGGAGCCAGTGTTTCTCCGGTCGCCACGGACTTGATCCAGATGTTGCGAGACCCCACAAGCATTCGGCAGGCGATTTTGGTCTCGGAAATCCTCCGTCGGCCCGATTTTGATGACGAAGATTGAAGTTTAATTCGGGGTGCGGAATACGGAACTCGGAATTGAACGAAGGGATTGGGCGTGAACCGATCGCCTTGTCCGGCGGTCCTGATGATGGATCCCATTGCCTGCTAAAATGAGCTTATGAACAAGGCCACTACAATGTCGCTGGATGTCGCTGCGATTCGTGCGGATTTTCCAGTCCTCGACCAGACCATTCATCGTGATCGCCCGTTGATTTACTTCGACAACGGGGCTTCGACGCAGCATCCGAACGCGGTGATCGACGCGATGTCGGATTCTTATCGCCGCACCTACGCCAATGTGCATCGTGGAATCCACTGGCTGAGTGAACAGTCGTCCGAGCAATTTGAAAAGGCTCGAACGGCCGTTCAGAAGTTCATTAACGCTCCGCACAACAACGAAGTGATTTTCACCGCGGGCACAACAGCGGCGATCAATACAATTGCCGGATCATGGGGCGTCAAAAACATAGGCCCAGACGATGAGATCCTGCTAACGATATTCGAGCACCATTCGAATATCGTTCCGTGGCAGCAGTTGGCCGAAAAAGTTGGTGCGAAGGTCCGGTTTGCCGGCATCACCGCCACGGGCGAGCTGGATCTGGATGACGTGCGGTCCAAGCTGAACGAGCGAACTAAAATGTTCGCTTTCGCCGCGGTCTCCAATGTGTTGGGGACGATGACGCCAGTCACACAACTGGTCGAGATGGCTCGTTCGGTCGACGCCAAAACGCTGATCGATGCGGCTCAACATGCACCGCATGAACCGACCGATGTTCAGGCTTGGGGGGCCGACTTTGTGGTCTTCAGTGGACACAAAATGTGCGGCCCGTCGGGGATCGGTGTCTTGTGGGGCCGACAGGAGATTTTGGAAAACACGCCGCCCTACATGGGAGGCGGCGGGATGATCGACCAAGTCACGACCGATGGTTTCACGTGGGGCGAGTTACCCGCTCGATTTGAAGCCGGAACGCCTCCGATCGTGGAGGCGATTGGGCTGGGAGCGGCGATCGAGTATCTAAACGGCGTCGGACTGGAATCGATTGCCCAACACGAGCGGCAGTTGACGGCCGCGGCGTACGAGCAACTGGCAGAAATTGAAGGCTTGAAGATTTTAGGTCCGCCGGCGGACCGGCGGTCAGGATTGATCAGTTTCGTGGTCGATGGAGTCGCGACGCAGGATATGTCGATTTTGCTTGATCAGCAGGGTGTGGCGATTCGAGCCGGTCACCATTGTGCGATGCCGTTGCATCAGCAGTTGGAGATTCGATCTAGCTGTCGAGCCAGTTTTTATCTCTATAACACCATGGATGAAGTCGACGTGTTTGTCGCGGCATTTAAAAAAGTGCTGAGTCGTTTGCGGTGATCGCCTAAGGAGTTGCGGACCAAGCGGTACTTCAATCAATGCTTCAATCGTGCGCGGCTCGGGTTTGACTCGTTGTCCGCTACTTTGGCTTGCGAAACAAAACGAAGATGGCCAGTAGCATGCCAACGGCCAAGATCAGAAAAAACGCTCCAGTGGCCAACCAGCCAACCGAATCAGACAGTGGCCCTGGGACTCGCCAAGGACGGCTGAGGCAGATGGCTCCAATGACCAGTGACGCGAGCGTGGCCACCGACATCTTGCCCAGCAAATAGTTGCGCCACATGGGTGAGGTCTCGGGGTTTGATGGTTGATCAAGTTTAGGAAGCTATGATTCTGATTTTCGTCCAATGAACCAATAGTATGGCGCTTTGACCAAGGGGACGTAGGGCAATCGGTTCCAATGTTCTTCCAATTGAATTGGTTCAAAATGGTGGCGTAGGAACGGCAGGTGGTCAGGCGAGGGAAACACGTTGTCGGTTGCAAACCATGGCTGCCACATAGTGCGAGCCAGCCAGCCGTGCTTTTGTAATCCTTCAGCGGGAAACTTGCGTCCCGTGTAAAAGTCGACCACGCCGATGACTCCACCGGGCTTGAGCATCGCTTTGGCGTTCTCGATGGCGGCAAACCAGTCGGGGATCATGGTTAGCGAATATGAAAACGTGACGACGTCGGCCTGACCTTCGGGCGGTCGCCAAGTCGTTGCGTCACCGGCGATGGATTGGGCGTTTGACCAACCGCGTTCGGCAAATCGATCCGAGGCAACTTTCAACAACGATTCGGATAGGTCAACGACGTAAACCTGTTTCAGCCGATCGATATCGTTGGCCAAGTTTTCGATGTTGGCTCCGGTTCCGCCACCCATGTCGACCCACACGCCTTGGTCCGGCTTGGGGATCGCAGAATAAAGTTCCTCACGTCCTTTGAGCAATCGTCGACGAAAGTCATCGTAGGCTCCTGCTTGGCCGCCGTAGAAACTCTCCATCCGCTCTGCGTGATCATCCCCGCGCACGGGTTTGAAGAGCATGTGGTACAGCACCTTCATGTCGGCGGCAAAGCCCATGTGTTTGTTTCTTCTGTTTTGGGTTGGTGTTGAGGTGTTACAACCCGAATCGCAAGTGAGTGAACCACGGATGCGTGAAAAGTTCACTTTACTTCGGGCTTGGATTCCAATTACCGTTGAGTGACCACTGCTAGGCTGACAGATCGGCAATGTAGAAACTGCCGTACGTGTGAACGCGATCGGTTTGATGCAATTCATTGGCCAGCTCGCGGTCGTAGTTGAGCATTGGCGCGATTTTCTGGATCTGTCCGTCGCGATTGATCTTCACCTCGTCGATGAAGTCTGTTTTCAATCCGCCGCTTCGCCAAATTACTCGGGCTCCGGGGGCCGCGCGATCAACGATCGCCTGCCATTCGGATTCGAGTAGCGAGAAATACTGGTCGCTCAGCCAGTCCATGTGGTCCAGCAGGATATATCGAGAAATCGTGCCTTCGTGCTTTTCCAAGAATCCTTGAACCGAATCGGTGTGCGTTGACACTCGGTCAACCAGTCCGGTTTTTAGTCGTTCGAAGTTTTCCTCTTTCAGGTATTCTGGGCAGCAATCGCGCGTGTACTTCCCGTTCAAATAGACTCGCCAGAAGTAGTTGTCGCTGATCGGCAGGGTCGCGAAAACGCTCTCCATGCAATCTTGGATGAATTTGACCAGACCGCCTTCATACTGGTTTTCGATTTGACGACGTTGAGCCTTAGGTACGCCAAGCATCGACATGGTCGTGTCGCGGTTCATGGCGAACTTCATCATCCCCGACCAGAATTTGTCTCGCAGGTGCGAGTTGTAGATCTCTTTTTGTTGCTCAGTCGATTCCGCTTCCAGTAACGCGTCCAGATGAGGACGGACTCGGATCACGCTGTCGGTGTACATCTTGACCATTCGCGCAACCGAACCGGATGTGCCACGAAAGTAGAACGTCTTGCTGGGGTTGTCGAACCACTTGATCTTCTTGTCCCAGAACTCTTTGGACCAAGCGGGAAGCTCGTCGCGCAGGTGGCGTTTGTAAATTCCTTCCGCCCCGCGGAGACGACCTTCACCAAACATCTGGAAGAAGTCATCAAACTCCAGATTGCGGATAGCGGACATTTTCAAATCCAGCAACGCGTTTTGTCTGGGATTCATGTCCACTGCGTAAACATGGTTGCAGCCGTTGATGCAGTAGTCCAATGCGTTGCAACCGGCGGAGGTGATGACTAACACGTTGTCATCCGGTCCCAAATTCAAAGCGACTCGGTCAAGCCGTGGGTCTTCCCAGCAGGTGTTGTATACAAGGTTGTTGCCATGAACGGATTTGAAAATCCGCCGACTGACCCAGTCGAAAATCGCCATAATAGTTCGCTGGGATGGACCAGCGTGATGAAAGGAAATTGGTTGAACAGACTATTGATTGGCCGGAGATTGTAACAGTTTGGACGCGGATCAGCGAGTCGCTGAAAGGTCGCTTCAATCAGCACAGCCTATTCGATTTTGCCATTTTTGATTCGATATATCGACAAAATCAGGCCGTCGGGAGTTTCGTACTCCTTTAGGTACAGTTTACCGGTGACCACGATGGGCCGAACGGTGTAAGCGGTTTCCGTCCCCTTTTTTAGGCTGACTAGGGCGTTGTCGTAGATCGCAGCGCCGGGACCAAAGCAACATTCCTTGTCGTCACGAACGAAAACGAATTTTTCAATTTTCGATTGCCGAAAACTCGGACGGATAAAGCCTCGCAGGCGAACGTCGGCTCCGTGGAATTTTTTGATGCGATCCGTCAGCAGCGAACGGTCGAACGCACCACCTTTCTCCATTTCAAAACTCAGGTCATCAAAGGTCAGTTCCAGTCTGCCGTCCCGGTCCGTGGGCGGCGGTCCGGTCGGAACAATTCGCTCGCGTCCGTCTTGGCCGATGAACTTTGTGACATCGTCATCTGCTTTGGCATTCGGATCATCCTTGGGCGATTCGGTTTGCT
>CAZLYM010000056.1:7794-8996 GCA_964563475.1 uncultured Pirellulaceae bacterium | reverse complement strand
GTCTGAGTAGACGGGGCTTCGATAATGTCGTCTTTGGATTGGGAGCCAACATTTTCGACTTGCTCGGAGTCCGATTCGAGCTGCGTTTTTGTTTCTGTTTGAGCTTGAGGGTTCTCGGCAGACACAGTGGGAGGAGCGGTATCGCATCCTGCCAGCATTGTCGCCAAGATCAGGCCGACCCATGTGCTTCGTTTTGCCATTGCCTGCTTCACACCTAGTCCATCCATGGGATGAGTTCGTTTCGGGTTCTGATTGAGATGATGGAGGCGAGGAATATTGTTGGCAAATTTTTACTTCACGTAGTCGGCTTCGATTTCGTAGAACAGTCGCGGGATGTCTTTCTCGCGACTGGGTTTCGTGTTCGGGTTAAGTCGAAACGTGCCTCCGATTTTTCTCAGCCCCCAGCCGTAGTCGATTGTTTTGGGGATCTGGATGTCGACGGCAACGATCTCCGTTATTTTCGGGCTGCCTCCAAAGCAACAGTCTCCGAAGTCGCCGACCATGATGAACTTCTTGAGCCCCTTCTTTTTTGTGCTGGGGCGAACGTAGCCTTTGAGGAAAACTTTCTCGCCATTGATTGTTTCGGCTTTTTCTCCGTACGGCAGTGCGCTTCGCTTGGGAGGTTTTAGGTCCGAAAATGAAATCCTTTGGTAGCCCTCGGGAACTTCCGTCCTGTACACATAGACATGGGTGCCGACGCTGGCGATCAGGCAAATCAACGAGGCCGTGAAACCGATTTGGGCGCCAAGTTTGCCCGCCAGTTCATCAGGAAACCGCTTGAGATTCGCCATCGCGATCCAGCCAAAACCAACGCCTAGTACGGGCAGCAGCACGAAGAGCGGCGACAGCCAACACATCAGAACGCTCAGGATCGAGAAGACGACGCAGCAGATCGCGGCTTTGCTGACGGAGCGGTATTGGAATTGAGACTGGTTTTCCACGTCGACGTACTTTGAAGCTGGGTGTGAATTAAAAAATCAATCGTTCAAACCAGCCGCTGACGACGGACCAGAGAACGATTAGCAGCACCACAGAAACAGCCATCGGAATAAAAATGATCGACAACGTTAATTTTCGAGTCACTTGGATCGCGGCGACCGGCGCGGGTGGTTGGGACGCGATGGACGGTGCGACGGTTCCACCTGAAGCAACTTCCGCAGAAGGGTTGGCTGCCGCTACTGGTATCAAGGTTGCTACGTTGG
>CAZLYM010000056.1:0-7694 GCA_964563475.1 uncultured Pirellulaceae bacterium | reverse complement strand
CTAATCAATTCGTCATCGCTATCATCATCTTCACCGAAACCATCAAGCGACTGCGAGAAAAAATCGGCGCGAGCGACCGCGTCGGGATCGAGTTTCGCAAGTTCCTTAATGTAGGCTGCGGCTTCCGGCTTTGGACATTCCCGCAGATAGGTAATGACGGGGACTCGTAACCAATTGTTTTCGTCATCGGTGTCCTTGAACATTTCTACTAGGCGTTCCATGACCGACCAATCTTGCCAGCGAGCCAGGTCCGGGATCACCATGTCCGCCATTCGCGGGCGGTCGAGCACGTGCCGCACTGCGGCAACGATGTCTTCTTTGGGAACGATGTCGACTTCGGTTCCGTGAAATCGCAAGGCGGAGACGGTGGCCAGTACGTCCACGTACTCGGTTTCTTTGTTTTTAAGGAAGGAGTCAATGAGCAGTGGTAAACCATCGGCTCCTTTGAGCGTCAAGTAACTGGCCAGCAAAGCGTCTAAACCAGCCTGTTGACGTGGGTCCCCCGATTCGATGAATGACTCTAGCACCTTCGCTTCTTTGGCGCCGCCGCAAACGCCCAGCATGGTCAGGTAGAGACGCCGGCGATTGTGAGAAAGTTCCGGGTCCTTGATCCAAGTGACCAGCTTGTCTTTCTGCATTCGCGGCTTGAGGTCGATCAGGTCTTCGTAGGGGGCTTTGGCGAATTCGTCGTATGCGTCAAACGCAAGAACGGATTCCTCATCTTCGAAATAATCCTGAAAGAACGCCAACCGGTCGACTCCCGATTCGGGTAACGACTGAATCGTTTCTAAGTACTTAAAGACGCGGTCGCTGGCCTTCATGGGAGGGGTCCAAGAAATTTCAGGTGGGTTCACACCCATCACCAAGAACTTTTGACCCACCGGGTAGATGCCCACGACCACCACGTTAAATTTCATTCCGACTGCTACGTAGTCGTCGCCCTTGAGCACCTTGGTGATTTCCATGGATGCCTTGGGGAGGTCCGCGTCCGGATCAGAAACCGGCTTGGGTAGCTTCAGCAACTTGGCGACAACGGCAACGTCTTTCGCGTCCAATTGTTCGGCAAAGGTCAGATTGATCGCTTGGCAGAATGGGCAGGACCCCGCAAAGGCGGTGCTCGGAACGATCATCGCCGCACACAGCAAAGCGACCAAGGGCCACGCTGCCGCCACCACTGACGCGAGGATTCGCGAGCGTAACGACAATCGGCTGAGATTTGGGCGCGGTGACATGCTGATAGTTATGGTCGCTGAGAGGGAAAAACGGAATACGTCCGACCAAAAATTCACTTACCGAGTGATTTTGACACATCCGTCCGGTACGCCATGATGGCGGGGCAGATCCCGACGAACAATGCCACCAGAATCAGGCCCGGGATGATCAATAGTTCGGGCGAGATAGTCAATCGAGCAAGCGTTTCAGGTAAGCTTAGTCCACCTGCTAGGTAGCCTAGCGGAATTCCGGGTGCGAAATCGAAAAACCCGAGAGAAACACCGGTTCGGTTTTCCACGACTGGCCCTAGCAAGGCATTGAGTCCGTGGCCTGCGAACCAGCCGATAAATCCACCCGCGACTGCTAGCAAAATAGATTCGCACAGCATGATGGACATTACCTTCCAGCGTCCCGCCCCCAACGCTCGCAGCACCGCGATCTCGCCCGTGCGTTGGCTCATGGAGTTAAAGATTCCGACCAAGATACTGATCGCCGACACGATGCAAATCATCAGTGTTAGCGCCAGCAACAACCAGCGGACCGGGTCAACGAAGACGCTGAAGAGTGAAGTGATCTGCTCGATCGGGTTGACCGCTTGGGCTGCCTTCTGGCTACGCTCGGGACGGTAAGGGCTCCAGTCGAGCACTGTTTCCAGATCGCCCTGATTGATTTGAGGAGGCAAGAAAGTTCCCAGCGTGTCGTACGGATCGTCGCGTGAGGTGCGAACCAGAATGGAGGTGACTTCGCGTTGTTCGATCGGCAGAGGGATGCGACGGAGCGACGGATCAGGTTGGTCGTCGTTTATGTCCGATGCATCTAATTGTTTTTTTACCGGTTCGGGATCCGGCTCTTCTTCGTCATCGTCATCGTCTCTGTTGACACCCAGTAGTGAGTCATCTTCGACTGGTTTGGCGTGGTCTTCCATCAGGAAGAAGCCTTCCATGTTCAGGAACACGACTCGATCGTGAGGCGTGCCGGTGCGATCGATGATGCCGACAATCGTGAAGCCTTGTTTATGGATATGAGCCCCAGCGCTGTTGGGGTCACCATGAGTCGGTTGCAGGACGTCGCCCAGCTTTAGTCTGCATCGCTTGGCAACAACGGCTCCAACCACGCACTCGTAGTAGCCGAGTTCAGGGCCAAACTCTTCAAACGCTCGTCCTTCCGAAAACGAGAATTTCTCTTCGGTGTCCACGTCTAGGACCAGCTTGTCAAAGAAGTCGGGCTTTGTGCCGACGCAGCGAAACGCGTCGCCGGTTGTTTCGTCGACGTAGTAGTCTCCTAGACAAATCGGGACTGCGACGTCGGTGTACCGTTTGTACAAGCCAGCGTCGTTGGTTTTTGTTGAGGCATCCTGCTGGTAATCGAAGGACGCTTTGGTTAGCTCGCTGGTTAAAGCCTCCGCCAGCCCGCCGGTATTACCTACAGTGGAAGTCGCAAGGGCCAAGGTTTGTGCTTCGTGCTGCCGAGCCACGTTTGCGAGCGAGTGCTGCATTTCTCGCTGGCGAGTTTTATCGTCGCAAAATGCTAGGTAGTATTCGTAGGGAATGTTTTCGACGGGCTTGCTCAGGTAGTAAACCGTGTTGAGCGTCAGTTGTAGGCCGCCGCCGCGGGCTCCGACCAAGATGTTGTAACCGAAGCTATTGTTGTTTTTGAAAGATTGAGAAACTACGCCGTGAATGGTTAGGACGGCGACGACCATCATCACGCCTAAGGCCATGGAGATCACGGTCAGCAACGAGCCGAGACCGCGATGTTGAATGCTTCGCCAAGCGATTTTAATGACGTTCATGAAGAGGCCTCCGAGGTCGAAGCCGCAGTGCCGGAGGAGGCTGCGGCGCGAGCGTCGGCCACCACGCGATTGAGTTCGGCCAATTGATCGACGCGGTCGAACTGGTCGGCGACCTCCATCGAGTGCGTGACCATCAGCAGAGCGATATTTTCTTCGCGGCAACGGTCTCGGATCAGTTGAACGATGACTCGTTGATTGGCCGGATCGACGTTGGCGGTGGGTTCGTCGGCCAGCAGCATGGCGGGTCGGTTCGCCAAGGCTCGAGCCACGGCGACGCGTTGTTGCTCACCGACCGACATCGCCGCCGGTTTGTTGTGGATGCGGTGCCCAAGGCCGACTTGTTCGAGTAACTCTTTGGCTCGCGGTTTGGATGCCGGGCGTTTGCCGAATGACATGCCAAGGACCACATTTTCCAAAGCACTGAAGGCGGGCAGTAAGTTGAAGGTTTGATACACGTAGCCGATTTTGTCGGCTCGAATGCGGTCGCGAGCCGCTTCGGTGTAGCGAGTTAACTCAACTTCATCGAGTATTACGGTTCCGCTGTCTGGTTTAATGATTCCGGCAATCGTGTGCAGCAGGGTGGTTTTGCCGCAACCGCTGGGACCGAGCAAGGCGACCTGCTCGCCGGCCGACATCTCAAACGAAGGTACATCCAGAATCGGAACGGAAGTCCCGTCGGGCTGCGTGTACGTTTTCTTAATGTCGGTCAGTTTCAACATGAACGCATTGTGAACAATGACGGGTCGAGCGCGAAGGAGATCAGCGTGATGGATTTCAATACGCCGCGGTGATGGGATGGTTCGATCGTCAGGTTTTATTTACGACGTTCTCGCATTTCGCGGCCAATCTGGCGTTTCGCGTCGGCCGCTTTCTTGGATTCACGTTTGTCGTGAGTCTTTTTACCTCGTCCGACGCCCACGATCACTTTCACGATGCCGCGTGCATTAAAGAACATTCGCAAGGGGACTAGGGTGAGTCCTTTCTCGAACGCACGCTCGGACAGTTTGTTCAGTTCTCGCTTGTGGACCAACAGTTTTCGCTGCCGCTTGGGCTGGTGGTTCCAGAAACTGGCCTGTTTGAATTGAGCAATATCGGCACCGATAAGCCACAGGTCACCGTTTTCGACTCGTACATAGGCCTCGGCGAGTGACAGTTTGCCATCGCGCAGGCTTTTGACTTCGGGACCGAGCAGCATGATCCCGCACTCGATCTGCTCAAGGATCTCGTACTTGTGGGTTGCTTTTCGGTTTTCGGAAATCGTCTTTGAGCCGCCCGACTTTTGGCCGGCTTTGGCGGATTTCTTCTTGCTAGACTTTTTTGACGCCATCGGTCGATCGAATAATTTGGTACAATGGGAACCCTTGATGATAAGCGATCAACGCCATTTGGGTAATGATCGTATGCCTGACCGATTGTTTTGGGAGCCCGAGTGAGCAGCCTGCCAATTATTACTGAAACTCCATCGTCGACCGCCGGAGGATCCTGCGGTGGCGGAGGATGTAGCCCGGATATTTACGACATTAACGGTTTACCGACGGGAGACGCTCGCCGGCGCCTGCCAAAGTGGCTCAAGCGACAAGTGCCTGTAGGCAATTCGTTTAGCGAGACGGCAAAATTGCTCGACGAATTGAATCTGGAGACCGTTTGCGATAACGCTAAATGTCCGAATCGGAACGAGTGCTATAGCCAGCAGACGGCTACCTTCATGATTTTGGGCAACGTTTGCACTCGGCCCTGTGGCTTTTGTGCGGTCGGTCGTGGCAAGCCAGAGGCCCTAGAGCTGGACGAACCAGATCGTGTGGCCGAAGCTTCGGCTCGGTTGGGTCTGAAGCACGTGGTGATCACGTCCGTAACGCGAGACGATTTGCCCGATGGCGGCGCCGAGCACTTTTACCAATGTGTGCTGGCGGTTCGTGAGAAAACGGGAGCGTCGGTGGAAGTGTTGACGCCGGACTTTATCAAGAACAAAGCTGGTTTGGATCGAGTCGTCGAAGCGGCTCCGGAGGTCTTTAACCACAACACGGAAACCGTTCCTCGTTTGTATCGACGTGTTCGCGGGCCAAAGTCAGACTACCGCTGGACGTTGGGGCTGTTGGATCGCGTCAAACAACTGAACTCAAGCGTTCGTACTAAAAGTGGGTTGATGCTGGGGCTTGGTGAGACGCACGAGGAAGTGCTGGAAGTGTTGGCTGATCTGAGAGACGTCGATTGTGATTTTCTGACCTTGGGCCAGTACTTGCAGCCGGCTCAGGATCGATATTTGCCGGTCGTTCGCTACATTCCTCCCGAAGAATTCGCTTGGTTGGGTGAGAAAGCGAAATCGATGGGCTTCAAGAAAGTCGCCAGCGGACCGTTCGTTCGCAGTAGTTATCATGCTCGCGACATGGCGGAAACGTTTGAGTGAGTAAGAAGGCGGCAAAAATGGAAGTGAATGTGAATGGCGACCGGGTTGAAATCCCCGAAAACGCAACGATTGGGCAGTTGCTTGGGCAGTTGGAGCTGGATACTCGTGCGATCGCGGTCGAGGTGAACGAACAACTGCAGCCGCGTGATACGCATGAAAGTTTTGTGCTCAGTCAGGATGACCGGCTAGAGATTGTGACTCTTGCAGGGGGCGGGTAGATGTCAGTTACACCTGAACCACAGGCCGTTGATGCTACGGATCGCGAATTGGACAAGTCGCTTTGCGTTGGCGGCCATGTGTTTGAAAGTCGATTGATTCTGGGCACGGGTAAGTATGATTCGTTCGAGATCATGCGTGACTCCATTGAAGCCAGTGGTACTCAATGTGTCACGATCGCAGTCCGTCGTGAGAAACTGCACGATAGCTCGGGCCGGAATATTCTCGATTACTTGGACACCGATCGGCTGACCTTGTTGCCCAACACAGCTGGGTGCTATGACGCTCAAACTGCTGTCCGTTGTGCAAGGATGGGAAGAGAAATTCTTCAAGGCCTTGAGAATCCAGGTGCCGATTGGGTCAAGCTAGAAGTGTTAGGAGACAGCCGCTCTTTATTGCCCGATCCAATTGAAACGCTCAAGGCAACTGAGATGTTGGTGGCGGACGGTTTCAAGGTTCTGTGTTACACCAGCGACGATCCAATCATCGCGCGACGTTTGAAAGATGCGGGAGCAACGGCCGTCATGCCTGCAGGGAGCCCGATTGGTTCTGGCTTGGGCGTGATCAATCGCAATAGCCTGCTGATTATCTTGGATGACCTGAAACGAGATGATCCGGGCTATCCGGTGATCATTGATGCTGGTGTCGGGACTGCTAGCGATGTTGCGGTTGCCATGGAGCTAGGTTTTGACGCGGTGTTGCTTAATAGTGCTGTGGCTCGTGCTTCGGCCCCGGTGATGATGTCGTGGGCGATGAACTATGGGGTTAGGGCAGGGAGAATGGCTTTTCTAGGTGGACGAATTCCCTGTTCCAGATACGCATCAGCAAGTAGTCCAGAGGTGGGAGTTATTTCAAAGCGAGCTGCGGGTGGATAGCCTTTTCAGCAAAAAATCAGGATGATTTGGTGCGATTTGATAAAAAAACCCCTAAAAATGGCCTTTTCTTTCCCTGTACAGCGATGTTTTGCGGATATTGTGCGGAAACCTGCATTCTGGCCCTAATTATGCTAATGCTCCTATTTTAACCGAAGGTAATTGCTTGACAGTACCAACGGGGGTGACTAAACTGACTGGCTGAATATGAACGCAGTGATGCGAAGGCTTTTGGCCTTATTGGAAGCACCTTTTCTGTTTGTTGCTTGAGTGAAGTAAACGAACATACATTCCTACATCTTTGATCTCACACGGAATTGATAATGAATAACAATTGGATGAATTCTCGGATGATCGGCTTGCTGTTTGCCTTGCCGATGATTGCAACCGCAGTCGCTTCGGCTCAGCATTTCGCTGCTGCTTCGGCTCCACTGTTGGGGGATGCAGTTGCGACGGCAAACGTGTCTGGCTTTACTTCAGATCGCGTTCATACGATTTCATTGAATCGTGCTGGTGAAGTTGAAGGCCGGATTGCAAGCTTCGGTGATGACAATGCTCAAGTCGAAGGTCTTGCTGATCTGAAAATTTTCTTTGTTCGTGACGGCGAGATTGCCGACGAGACAAAGACGACAAAAGACGGGACGTTCGCTGTCGATGGTTTGAGTGAAGGAATTTACTCATTCGTTGCGACAGGTGAAACAGGATTTGCTGCTTACGGTGTTCGTGTAATTGGATTCGAAGATGCTTCGAAAGTTAACGTGATGGAAGCAGCTGCTGTGTCACCTAACTTCTCAGCTGTCAAATCAATTTTGAAAAAGAACCTCCCAACAGACGTTGCGAACGAAATTATTGCCGTGTCTCGAGACAACAAAGTTGTTGATCGTGTCGTCGGTGCGAATCGAGTTCGATTGAACGATGGTCAGCTGGTTGGGCATGTCATGCCAATGCTGGGTGACGTCTCGATTGTTGAAGGAACTCAGATTCACATCATTCAGGATGATCAGCAGGTAGCTCAAGTTGAAGTTGGTAAGCAAGGTAGTTTCATGGTTCCAGACCTTGAGCCAGGCGTATACGATTTCGTCGCTGCTGGCCCAAGCGGATTTGCGGCGGTTAGCTTTCAAGCGGTTGACGCTGAAGTGGGTGCGATCAGTGAATCGGTTCTAGCCGATAGCGATGAGATTCCTGTTGCCATCCCTGC
>CAZLYM010000055.1:15080-21222 GCA_964563475.1 uncultured Pirellulaceae bacterium | reverse complement strand
ACTAGCCTTCTGATGGGTCTTTTCCGTCTACCCATGGGCCTGCATACTTCATGTATTCCGGGTCTCTTAGTTCGCTGCCATATTTGCCAGCTGACCAGCCTGGAATGTGGGGTGCTTCAGCACGCGAATGCGAGAGCTTTTCCCATTTGCGAGCCCAACCGGGATCGTTTGTTGAAACTTCTCGCTTCTCCCCGTCAACGAAAAACACTTTGCCTTGGCGATAGCTTTGAGCTCCCAAGTTCACCACGGCCATCGCAGCGGCGCCCAATTCCGGCGTGTTGTTGCACTTCATTGGGTCGCCCGCTTCGCAAGCATCAAGCCAGTTGGCAAAGTGAGCGATGGTCGTGTTTTGGATTCGTGTCGTTTGGATACGCTCCTTTTCCTGCTTAACATGAGTAACAGGGCCTCGTTCCGGGATGAAATCAAACCCATCGAAATCTTCGCCGTTACCAAAAGTAAATGTGCCGAAATGACCTCGGATCAGCTGATTGACCCGGGAAGCTTCGTTGCACATCGTCGCGGTTATAAGTCCTTGAACTCCTTCGTTGAAATCGGCAACGACTGTCGCAACATCTGGGACATCGCGTCCATCGTACTCAAGGAAAACACCGCCAGCGCCAGTCACGCGTCCGGGAAGTCGCAGGCCGGTCGCTTTAAGCATCGAAGTTGTCCGGTGAACGAACAGATCGGTAAACATACCGCTTCCAAACGGCCAGAACCTTCGCCACTGTCTGCAAACTTCGCGATCGAACGGCATCGCGGGGGCTAGACCCTCGTTCGCTCCAAGCCAGCGATCCCAGTCGACTGTTTTGGGTGTCATTTCTTTTGCAAGCGCGTAGTATCGCCACTGCCCCATGTCGCTGTTGCGGAAAAATTCAGTTTGGAATCCAAGCACTTTACCGAGCTTGCCTTCTTGGAGCAACGCTCGAACCTTGTCCCAAAGTGGAAGGCTGGTCGATTGCACACCAACCTGCATGACCTTTCCGGTTTCCTTCCAAGTTTTTTCAACATTGAACGCTTCTTCGACCGTCTTCGTCATTGGCTTTTCGCAATAGACGTGCAGTCCAGCTTTTAGTGAGTCGACCGTTTGCTTGTGGTGCCAATGGTCTGGCGTGCCGATACAAACCGCGTCCAGATTTTCCTTTTCGATCATCTCGCCGTAGTCGACGTAACGATTGGGGGCAGTTCCTGTCGCTTCTTTGATGTAGTCGGCAACTTTGTTTCGCTGAACCTCATAGACCTCGGCGACTCCTACCAGATCGATTTTACGTCCTTCGGCATGCAATTCACAAAGCGATTTTACATGAGCGCCAAAACCTCGGTCGCCCGGGCCGATAAATCCAATTCGCATTCGCTCGTTGGAACCAGCAGCGGCTTGTGCACGCTGTGCCGGCAACGCAACCACAGAAGCTACGGCAGCGGCGGAAGCCGAACGTTGCAGGAAATTTCGACGTGACGTTAATTTTTTTTGTGTCATGATTTTTGGCTCAATGTTCAATGTTAAGAGGTGGTAAATTGTTTGAATTAAAAACTGATTGGGTTGAGAGACGAATCAATCTTTCAACGGCATGACTTCAACTTTGCGGATGTGAACTTTACTGCCGGGATCGTGTTGTTGGAATGCAAAGTGGCCAGCAGGATAGGTCTTTGCGAAGTCGAGGTATTCGTACAATTCTTTTCCGTCGACTGTGACCTTGATGCGAGTTATCTCGCGTCCTCGCCACACGTCTTCTTTGACCTCGACCTCGTAAGTGAACCACTGGTCGGGAGCGACGAGCTGTTCGTAGACATGGCAAAGGCCATAAAGTGAACCTGTTCTAATCGGATCGGTGTGAGTGCTGTCGATCTGAGCTTCGTACCCGTCTGAAAAGCTAGGCTTGCGAGTCGTGCGAAAGTAGAGGCCCGAGTTGCCACCATCATTCACTTTGATTTCCGCTCGATAGCGAAAATTCTTGTAAGGCCCGCTCGTGTTGACCAGCATCGATTGTTTGCCGGTTCCAACCATCGCCCCATCTTCGATTGCCCAGTGGCTTTCGGCTTTTCCAACTTTTTCCCAGCCATCAAGCGTCTTGCCGTCGAACAGGGATATCCATTGAGCCTTCGTGGTGCTGTCCGTCTTGTCGCTACTTTGCGCCATCGAATTCGACGCGCCGAACAGGAGTAGCAGGATAGCAGGCGAAAAAACGGTAGAGAAAAGAACCTGTTTGGGTGACGGGAGCTTCATATTTGAGTTTCCTGAGTAAGAGCTTAGTTCAGTGACAATAATGTTAGACGAATTGCGGCTCCATGTCAGCTTTTCAGCAACGGATTCTGAGGGCTTTTTTGACGAATGACACTGCAACCCAGAGTCCCGGAAGCTACCCGAGCTGTGTTTTGTATAGCTTGAAGGATTCAGTATGCGTTGCATTCAGTATGTGTTGTTAACGCTCTGCAAGGGAATATGTTTCGGCTCTGCACTTAAAATTTCCCTAGGGCTGATGCAGAGTTGAGTTGTACTCAGTCTGCCGTGGGATAGAAGTTCCGTCGGCCAAGTGCTTTCCCCGAGTGCTCGACGTGGCGACCCTACGCCGCTTTGGGAAACGCCACGCCAACTGAAGACGCATCGGATTTGACCCGGATCTCGCGTTGAGGGAAAGCGATTTCGATATCCTTCTCGCGGAAGGCTGCGTTGATCGCCATGTTGATCTCATGTTTGACCTTCGGGAATAAGTCCCGTTTGGGGACGATCACCCGTAGCTCAAAATCGAGCGTCGAATCACCGAACTGGCTGAACACGACTTCCGGTGCTGGACGGCGGAGAACCAGTGGATGCTGTTGGGCAACTGATAGCAGCGTCTCCTGCACAAGCTCAGTATCCGATTCGTATGCCACGCCGATGGTCATGATCATTCGAGCCATCTGATCGCTCAGGGTCCAGTTCATCACATCGTCGGTGATGAATTTTTTGTTCGGAATGATTAATTCACGCATGTCGAGGTCACGGATCGTGGTGGCTCGCAGTTGCATTTGTGAAACGTGTCCGGTGATGCCGTTGATGGAGACAAAATCGCCCACTCGCACCGGACGCTCGATCAAGATGATGATCCCGGAGATCAAGTTCGCGAATATCTCTTGCAAGCCAAATCCAAGCCCCAAGGCAAGTGCTCCCGCGAGCCACTGCACACTGTTCCAAGAAAAGCCGAGCACTTTGCAGGCTAGAACGATCCCCAGCAGTCCCACTAAATAGCGGAACACGAACGAGATCGCATAGCGTCCTCCTTTGTCCAGTGGTAGGCGATCGATCAGAGTCAACTCCAGCAGGCCCGGTAGGTTGCGGCTGAGTACCCAAGTAATGCACAGCGTGGCCAGTCCCATCAGCAGGTGGCTGGCTGTCGTTACTGAAATCACTTCACCGTCAGGCCCCTTTTTCTCCCACAGTGTAAAGCCTTCCAGAAAGCGAATGGTTGGCGACACTTCCGACCAAATGTGCCAGCCGGTAACCAGCACCGCCACCAAGGCAGTGGCTCTCAAGAGTTGATTGACTTGCGTGGAGATCTCGGAAATGTTGATCGATTCGTTTTCGCCAATGTGCCCCGTTTCATTTCGTTTAAGTTGGTGGAGTTTGACGCGGAATTGAGCCACCAGCAACATCCGGCTGACCAATCCAGCGACCAGCGCGATGACGCCGGCAAGCAGTACGGTCAACATGGCTCGGCGAGTCATCTGCAAGGCCGTGTAGTGGTAACCGGCGATCGACAGAACCGCGAACACCATCGGTACCATTGTGACAAGCAGCAACACAAATCTGCGCAGCGAAGCCTTGAGCAAATGTCCGCCCAACATGCTGACATCGATCGGGCCGCCATTGAGGAGGTTTTCGCGGTGCTTCCGCCGTTGGGCGCGGGAGTGCGCTAGTCCATTGGCTTCCAGCAACGAGTCCCGCCACTGGTTGATGCCACGAGAGGCAAGATGAATCGCAACGGCAACTGTCACCAGCATAGCCACGAAGATCAATCTGCCCAGCGAGTTTTGCCACGCTCCGTTTTGGAATGTCTCCAGTGAGTCACAGAGAAATTTTAAAGGCAAGGCCAGCCAGACAAAGCAACGGACTCCGTTACAGATTCCCGAACAGAGTGAGCTTGACCAGCCAAAATTTCGCGTCGCCAATCCGTCTGAGCGAAAGGCGTACAGTAACAGCATTGAGAGAAACAGGCTGGGCACGATTCCCACGATGGCATGGTGAACACTTCCCTCAAGCGTCATCAATTCCCAAGCCGGCGCCAGTTGCCACGCCACGATTAGCAACAGCAGCGGTAGCAGGACAGCGCTGCAGATGCTGTGGATTGCCGCCCCAAGGGTCGGGCCAAATCGTGAATGAGAGCGAATGTCTTCGGCAAGGCGATGATCTGAGTTTGACAGTTCCATGTTAGCCCTTGAACCTCCTGCCAATGGCGAAAGTGGCCAGCAGGCCCAGCAACCCAATCGTCGGTCTCCATGGACGCTCTTCAACGTTGGCAACCACCGATTGTCCAAGGTGCTTCCATTGCTGAGGGGCGAAAAATTCGACGGCACCGAGACGCGATTCGTCGATCAGTTCGATACTCAAAGGAGCCGCGTCTTGGACCCAGAGTGCGTAGGCGTCGATCAGCTTCCGTGTCGATTCGATATTCTTCAGCGTCTCCTCGCGGCGGGACTTGATGTCGTTGATCAGGCTGTGAACTTTTTCGTGTTCTCCCACCAAAGCCAGCAGTTGCTGTCGGTAGTTATCGATCGACTCTTCCGCCATGGCGATCAGCGTTGTATTGGCGACAGGTTCGTCTTGGGTGATGCTAAGACGTTGCCGAATGAACTGCTGAGGGTCGGCGACCTCGTCAAGCTGCTCACGCAGCGCGAGCTTGGTGCCACGATTTGCCAAAAGTTCTTGTTCCAGTTGGCCGATCCGAGCCATCGTTTCCCAAGGAGAAATCAGGTTTCGGTGGGCTTCGATCAGCGTTTGGTTGCTTTCCGAGTCGCCGCCATTTTTGAAAACTTCTTCGTGCTTTTCCAAATGTTGCAATTGTTGCTGAATGTCATGCTGCTGCTTTTCAATGCTCAGTTTTTCATTCTGCAGTTGTTGGGTAACCTCGGCCAGATCGACTCGGCTTTGGGCTAGGCGTGATGTCTCCAGCGAAAACTCTCGTAAGGCAGGATGGGTTTCGAAAGCCGCCTGTCGAGCCAGCTGAATCTGAAGTTCCAGCTCGCTCTGCTTGCGTCCGGCAATTTGATGATTCCAATCGTTGATGATTGTTTCAAGGCTCTGGATGTTTCGCTGGTGGATCGATTTTTGCAACGGCAGCTTCTCGCGAGAAAGGTCATGCCAATGCGCTTCGTCATCTAGCAGCTGAACTTTGGTGCTCGATACCAGTTCTTGGGCGCGGATCGAAAGCAGCTCTTCGATCTCGCTGGTTCCCGAGGCCTGCTTTTTCAATAGTTGCTCATGAAAGTCATTCACTTCATTGCGACTTTTGAGCCGCTCAGCCGGAATCGCTGACATCCGTTTGTCACGTTGCCCGATCCGATCTTGGATTTTTCTCAAGCTTGTTTTTTCATGATCCAGTTCGGCCTGTAGGTTTCTCAGTTGAATCTGTAGCTGATCGATGGAGATGTTCGTGGCTGTTTCTGGTGGCTCAAAGGCCGTCCGGGTTTGTTGTCGAAGCCGATCCAGTTCGCTGTCGAAGTTGACGATTTGGTTTTGCAAAGCGTTTCGCTGAGAAATATTTTGGGCCGCTTTTTGAGAAGCCAGTTCAGCCGATTCAAGATGCTTCAAACGAACGTTTTTTAGCTGATCGTCGATTCCGAGTGAAGCATCGAGGTTGCTGCGCCGATGGCCGATTT
Source organism: uncultured Pirellulaceae bacterium (assembly GCA_964563475.1). GTDB lineage: Bacteria > Planctomycetota > Planctomycetia > Pirellulales > Pirellulaceae > Mariniblastus. The sequence goes on along the minus strand of CAZLYM010000055.1, from coordinate 15,369 downwards.
CCAGAACCAGTTGTTCGACGGTGAAATCGACGAGCATGCCCATGGTCTTTCGTTGACTCTCTAGGTCAGGGCTAGGGAGCGGCCCCATGAACGGTGCTGCGGTTTCCTCGACCGTTTCTGCGGGTTGGAAATCGGAATTTGAATCAACAGGCTTTGAGTTAACACGCTCTTCCGCGGTTACTTCCTGCTGCCAAGCCATGGGAGCGACTTGCGGATCGTGAATCCTTGGTGGCGGTGATAGTGAGAGAAGCTTGGGTTGTGGCGTCGGTATTGGCGCGGGTTGTGGTCT
>CAZLYM010000055.1:6361-14980 GCA_964563475.1 uncultured Pirellulaceae bacterium | reverse complement strand
GTGATAGTGAGAGAAGCTTGGGTTGTGGCGTCGGTATTGGCGCGGGTTGTGGTCTCGGTGCCGGCGCGGGTCGGCGCAGCGGATTGTGGTGGCTGTCGGCAGCGTTGCTTAAGGAACGCAACTGAGCCCGGCTGATCAGGCCGTCAGTCAGACTGCCCGGTTGAATCGAGGTTTCGAGCGGCGTCTGCGCGCAGGTCTTGCTGGCAAAGTTACTCGCAGTCAAGGCGAGCAGAGCAAAATACAGGATAGGTTTCATGGGGTTCCGTCACCGGCGGACGTAGTCATTTCGGTGGCGGAGGGTACTTGAGTTTGCGAAGGCTCGGCAAGATCAAAGCGAGGTGTTCTGCTAAGCCAGTTCGATTGCGAACGAATTGTGCTGTTGATTTGGTGCCTGAAATGGCGGGCCGGGCCGCCAACGGATGGTGACTGCATCGCGTGCTGTCATCGCGTTGCCGTGTGGGGCTTGGGAAACGAACCCACTGGCCTTCCGCCCTGTTTAACGACTAGCCGGCAGGCGCCGGCGACTATCGCTGAGTGGCGAAACACGGTCACCTTCAGGCTTGTCGTTAAACGTTGACCAACGGGTGGGCAAAAACAAACTATACAGAAATGATTCCCAATCCGCCCAAGACGGCGTAGGCGGTGAACAGTCCGTACAGCCCCACTAGAACCCAGCCGGAAGTTCGAGAAATGCTTCGGCGAGTCCACATGATCCCCATCGCAACCGATGTCAGCACGAACAGGAATATTCGCAGGCCAACTACGCCCGCCATCGTGCTCTCGTCGGGTTCGACCAGTTGCACTGGTTGCCAATCATTCAAATAGCAACACACCAACAGCGGGATCGACATGCCGATGCAGACGTCAAAAATGTTGGAACCAAACACATTCGAAACCGCGCCGCTATCGTCACCTCGTTTGGCCGAATTGAGCGACAGGAATGTATCGGGAACCGAAGATACGGCCGCCGTCAGAATGACCGCCACAAAGAACGGAGGCACGCCCATCTGATGTGCCGAAAAATTAGTTAGCTCGACCAAAAAGTAACAAGCGGCGGCAGCCACCGCTGTTGCGATGACTAGAATCGTAATGGCGGATCTCCAATTCAGTTGGATGTCAAACCGGCCAAAGAGCACGCCTGCCGAATCTTCGACTTCTTCCTGAACGAGTTGACCGCTGGCAACGTTGGACTGAAACCGTCGTGTTGAAATGTAAAGGTGTAAGACGTAGACGAAGTACGCGACGATGGCGATCACGCCCATGTGCCACGTTAGCTCACGCTGACACAAAAACACCAACAGTCCCGCTTGAACGCAGAACGTCCACATTCCGTCTCGATACAAAACGTCGGACTCGATCGAAATCGTAGGCCGGTTCGGTCGAGTATAAGAAACCATGATGGCGCACAGTGCTGGGATCAAAATCAGGTTGTAGATCGAACTTCCGGCACACGTTGCAATCGTCGATCCGTATCCGTCAGAGCTAGCCATCAGACGTTCTGCTTGGCTCATGTTGCCCGACAACGCCACCATGACAAAGAATAAACCTGTGAACAGTTCCGGCATGCTACTAGCGATCGCGTCCAAGGTGGCACCGCGAACGGAACCCGGCAACTGCAGTCGATGACCGACCCATTGAGCCGCATCGGAAAACGGATCGCAGGCTTCTCCAATCAAGATCGAAATTGCCGTGGCAAAGCTGAGGATAAATCCTAGGTCACCCCACCAGCCAAGCGTTGAGCGAGCCGCATAAAAAATCGCGGCAGCCAGCGCAGCGACGATCATCAGCACCATCGGAATGCGGTTGAAGTTGGGTTGGTCGGAATCGGACACGTTCATAAAAACCAAGTACGTATAATTTAGTGAGCCCGTCTCGTTCGAGAACGAGCGGACTGGGCGTTGCTTTTCGGCATGAGTAAGAGCGAAGCGTTGGCCGGACTGTCAGCCCTTAAACCTTCTGCTCGCCGCTCGAACCCGCTGGTTCGTTGCTCTCATCACAATATTGGACATGATCCAGAAACAAACCATGAGCGGGTGCTGTCTGGCCCGACAGGCTACCATTTTTCTGTTCGAGCACCCACTGCACCCAGTCTGGTTGCTCGCTGCCCCGCCCTACCCTGACCAGCGAGCCCACGATGCGACGCACCATGTTGTACAGAAAACCGTCCGCCGCGATCCAGATCGTTAGCTCGGGAAGCAGCGAGTCCTTGTGGAGCTCAATTTCCAGTCGCTTGACGGTGCGAACTGTTGAAAGACGTTCGGCTCCAAGTGACTGAAAGCTCGTAAAATCGTAGCGTCCGATCAGGAAAGTTGCCGCTTGCCGCATCGCTTCCACATCAAGATCCCGCGTGACGAACCAGCACTCTCGCCGGCGCAACGGGTCCATAATGTACCCGTGTTGAATTTGGTAGCCGTACGTTTTTTCGACGGCGTCTCGAATGGCGTGAAAACCCTCGGCCGCGTCTTGGACCTGAAGAACGGCGATGTCCTCCGGTGTAAGTGCATTGAGAGCTCGGACTAGATCGCGATTAGTCAGCGAAGTTTCTGTCGCCAGCGAACACACTTGCCCTCGCGCGTGGACACCACTATCGGTGCGACCGCTGGCTGTGATGCGAAGCTGTTCTCCGGTTGCCGACAGCCACGCTTCCTCCAAGCGTTGTTGCACCGAAATCCCATTCGGTTGGACTTGCCAGCCCACATAGTCGGTTCCATCGTAGGCGATGGTTAGTTTGAGGAATCGTTTCACAGAAACTTTGTTTGAGGAAGAAGCCGTTTGGGTATTGGGGCGAGACGTATCGAGTGGTTCGTAGTATCGCCTTCGGGCGGAAATTCTGGCCGAAGCCGCTACTGCAAACTTGTCAACTTAGCTCGGGGGAACCATCTGATTGTTTACTGGATGCAAACGGCCAACAGTCAGGTTCGATAAACGCCAAGTTGGCCACCAACATGATCAAGCCAAACGTCATCATACCCATTGCGGCTCCGATGCCAATGTGGACCATCACGGCGATCGTTAACACGATCGGGCGGGTCAGCTTCGGCCAGATCAGCGCGGCGTAGGTGACTTCCCAGATTAACGACACCAAAGTCATGGCGGCGATCAATGGCATGTGACCGGCCAGCCAAGTCATGTCGAGCGATTGGTATTCGTAACTAGCAAGGGCTCCCCAGACCGCTTCGCCGTTGAGCCAGAACTCGCCGCCCAACTTCCCAAGCCCCGCAAACGCATAGACGATACACAAATGGATTTGGATCAATCGCGTCGCGATGCGATTGGCAACCGCCCTGCCCTGCCTTGGGTGATCGGTAGCCTTGCGATTAATTGTGCCGTTTTGGAGTCCACGGAGTGCATCAACCGAAAGTGCATCACCGCAGCGACTGATGGCTAAGTACAAACACAGAAACGTGGCAATTTGATCGAATCCGAACAACGCTCCGGATGCCCGATTGGCGTACGAAATTACCAGCGCTGCGGTCAGCCAACCGGTCCAGCGCGTCTTGAAGCCGATGGTCCACATCGCGACCACGATCAGCCCGGCGACATGGCTGCCCCATAGCCACAGGTTGGAATCGCTCCAATCAAAATGGCTCCACGCGTACTGGCCACCGGGTAACAATTCGCTTCGGTAGGCAGTGGGGAGTGCCGCGTTTGGTCCTAGGAATGTCGCCATGCCTAGCGACCAGACCAGATGGTTGTAAAAAACCATGCAACCGGTCAGAACGCGGATCAAAGCCAGTGTGGTTGGAATCTGAGGTTCAAACCAAAACCGATTCCACGTTACCGTCCAATCGCTTATCCAATTGTACAACCAGTTTTTCACTGAATTTCCTCCAGTGATTGATTCGCGGCAGATGGGTCGGATGTGGTTTCAACGGTCTTGGGTTCAACGCTTTGGCGAGTGAAGTGGCCAATAGAGACCGGCGGCGAAAGATACCGAGGGTCGTCCAGTTTGACTCCGTTTGTCACGTCCGCCGGAAGCGGGATCACCCGTTCGAAAAGGACCAGTTCCACGGATTCGGCATCGGGGTGTTCTTTCAGCACGGCCGTGGCGACCGAGCGAAGCAGATTGTCAACTCGCTTGCGAGTCCGTTCATACTCTTGGTCCAGAAAATCAATCCGCGCAGACAGCAGTTTGGCCGGCTTGAGCTTTCCGACTGACCGAAGTTCTAACACTTCACGTCGTAGCGCCGCTTGGGCATCAGCAAATGATTCGGCGTCTGGCGTTCCATCAAGTTCGGTGAAAAGTGTTTCGGCCAGCATGAACCAGCGGTGGTAAAGCAAGCGAGGTTGATGCTGATCACGATCGGGAAAGCGTGAGATGGATTCACTGCCGTTCTTCATTTTGAACCGGCATTCCACAAAATGTCCTGGCCCTGGTTCCGGTGCGAAGAAACGGTAGCCGTGTCCTTGGAACAATACTCGATGAACGGGCGCGACGGCGCGAGCCAGTGGGCCGGTCAAATGCTCCGACGCGATGGGATTGGAAAGCGGGCCCAACAACAGCACGCCAAGGTAGCTCAGCAGCAGCAGCGAGATGATTTTCCTCCAGATCGGCGCGAGGGACTCCCCTGTTGCTTCTGGCGGTCGATCTGGCTGCTGTTTGCTCGGCATCCAACTATCGTAATTCGGCTCGCGCGGTGCGATAAACAGAAACCGCCCCAACGGTCGAGTGATCGTTGGGGCGGTGGGAAAGTTCCAGCTGTAACGCTTGTACGAAGGCCGATGCTTGCAACAGCCTTCGAATCAAAGGGGAGCGAGGCCGCTATTTTACAGCAACCAGCTTGCCCGTTTGGTCATGAAAGTCGAATACCATGGATTGCGAATCGCCAGCATGAAGCTTCAGCGACTTGCGAGCCACAAGTTCTTTTCCGTCGCGGTTGACGACGACTTCGATTTCGTAATTTTCCCAAGATTCGCCGTCTTTGAGCTTGCTGGTTTCAAAGAATCGACGTTCGCCGGTAGCCGATGTTTCGGCGCCGCACAGCCGTACTTTCGCATCCGTCGGAACTTTCAGCGCTAGTACGGTGGTAACGGGTTTGTTGAAGTCGAATTCGACTGTCCGAGTGATACCAGGTTTCATGCGAACCGTTTGGGTGCGTACTAGTCGCTTGCCGTCGCGGTTTACGACTGCTTTGACCTGGTAGCCTTGCCCTTTACCGTTCTTTAGTTTGTGTGCGACGTAGTTGCGAACCGAGCCTTCGGTTTTTGTCAGCCGACCATTAATATAGACCTGAGCATCGGACGGCAACGCAACGCTCAAGACGGCGGGTTTGACAAACGATTTTCGTTTGAGACTCCTGCGCGTCGTATCGTCACCGGCAGGTCCGGGAGGCGGAGGCAGGCTGCCATCATCCAGCAGGCTTCCGCCGCCATCGTAGTAGTCATTGGGGCCAAGAATGCCAGGATCGTACAGGCTGTCGTCATCGATGATTTGTCCATCGTCAACCGGAACGCCGTCGTAATTCGGCAAAGAGCCATCGTAGAATCCGGTATCAGAAGAGTAGCCGATGTCAGAAGAGTAGCCGAGGTCAGAAGAGTAACCGAGGTCAGAGTAACCAGTTTCGACATAACCTTGATCAATGGGAAAGCCCGCAGAACCTGTTGTTCCACAGGAAAGGCAATCGGCAATTCCTGTTGTCAGGAACGCTGATGTGTCGACGGATGGTTGAAAAGCAAGGGGAGCTGAAACTACGGGCGCAGTCAACTGAGTAGAGACATGGCTATAGGAATCGCTCAGAAAGCTGGAAGAGCTCGAGCCCCATGATCCGTAGGTTGATGCAGTAGGGGTACTCGCGAAGCTACCGGCGCTGCCCAAGCCTCGACCTGACCAACCACCTGCACTGCCGCCCGACCAACCGCCCGTCCTGCTACCAAAAGAACCAGCGAAGGAACGGCCACCAAACGAACCACCGCCGGAGCCTCCGAACGAGCCTCCACGTGATCCCATCGACCCGCTGCCAATCTCACCAAGCCGCGAAGCAACGCGACCCAACAGGTTTCGAATCGGTTGCCGACCACCAAACAGGCCACCTCCGGCTCCTCCCCAGCTACCGCGTGAAGCACCCAAGCCGAAGCCACCCGATCCTCCCCAGCTACCACCTGCGGCACTGACTGAGTTTGGAGCGGCCATCGTCAAGATTGCAACCAATAGCAGCGGCACGCAACACGAAACGAGACCGTTTTGTCGTGCACTGAAACTAAGCTTAAGCATCGTTGTCCTCATCTATTTTGCCCGGGAGCCTCCTGTAGAAAGCCATGCAATACACGTTGAACCAACTACGTAATACGGCTTGTGGAGTCATTCATGATCTCCTAGCTCTCGAAGCCTACCAGAATAACAGCAAGGCTTGGGAAAACAAGCCGATTAGGGTGTTTTGGCGGTATTGGATGAATTTGCGGCTTGCGGGTTTAGGGAGGGCGTTTCACCCGACCTACTCCCCGATTTTTTCGACCGTAACATTGTCGAATTGGACGGTGCCCGTTCCTCCGAACAGCCCGATTCGGACGATTGCAGTCCGAGCCGCAATGGGCACTCGAATCTCCCGCTTCCGCAAGTGCCACGATTCGTCTTCGCGAAACGGGCCAAGCTTGACCGTCCTGCCGACCTCGTGATGTTTTTCGTCGTAAAACCAGAGTGCGACATCCGGCAGGTCATTCGGGTATAGTCCCTTGCTAGTATGTCGGCACGCAATTTTGGCCGAAAAGCTAAGTCGGGGAACCTTTCGCCCATCGATCGAAAACCGTTGCATCAGGTGAGCGTGCTGGCCCGGGATTTCGTTTTTGAACTCGACGAAGTGATTGCCCCCCGCACCGTCGGGTTTTTCTGTTCCCGTTTCCGTTGTTTTTGGAAGCGAGCTTTCGGAGGATTTCCAAGTCAGTTTTCGTTGGTAGTACCAACCTTTGACGAAGCCCTTGTCGTCGAGACCTTCCTCGAAGTCTCCGTTGATAATTTTGGGATTAGTCGGATCGGGAAGCAGTTCTCTTTTGTCTTCTGCCGTGCCGGTCATGGGGACGAAAAGAGTGGGACGCAATGCTTGGGGCTGCATCTGACCGTTCACTTTTTCCACCAGATACAACGTTTGCTGATGTCGTTCACCGACGGGCACGACGATACGGCCTCCTTCGGCCAACTGATCGATCAGCGGTTGAGGAATGTCTTCCGGCGAACACGTAACGATGATCTTGTCGAACGGAGCGTGTTCGGCCCAGCCTTGATAGCCGTCACCAATTTTGGTGAACACGTTTTGGTATTCCAATTGCTTCAATACCTTCGCCGCGCGTTTGCCTAGCGGTTCCACGATCTCGATCGAGTAAACTTCTTTCACCAAGGGGGACAGAATTGCGGCCTGATAGCCACTGCCGGTTCCGATCTCCAGTACCTTGTCCGTTGGTTTGGTGTCGAGCGTTTGAGTCATGTACGCCACGATGAACGGTGACGAAATCGTTTGTTTGTTTCCGATCGGAACGCCCGCGTCCAGATAAGAACGGTCCCGAAACTTGCGAGGCACAAACTCGTGGCGAGGCGTATCTGACATCGACTTCAGGACTCGTGCATCGGTCACGCCAGCGGCGCGTACCGCTACGTCGACCATCCTTCGCCGTTGCTGGGTCCACTGAGCTTCCGTTTGGGCAGACGAGCTTTTGGCATCGCCAGCAACTAAGATGGCGAAGGCAATTGCGATGAGCCATACCTTGCCGATCCCAAACAACTTCGCTACCAACAGGCAGCGGTGGACGGGAATCGATCGTTTTTCCGGCGACTGGCGTCGCTCAATAAGCACATTGCGGTTAAATTTCATGCAACTTAACTCCTGTCGCAGACTACGAAAGCCAATCGGACATGTCAGATTCGTTCGACCCGGAATGCCGAAGCCCGTTTGCAAGCATTGATGACTCGACTTATCAAACGCTCGCCTTCATCTTACCACTGATTGTCATGTTGGTAATCGGCAGTTTTTTCTATCCAGATTTTTCAAATTCCATTGGTAGCACCGGGGCGGCGTCACCAGAGGCGAAAAAGTACCTAGTGATCGTCGGCGTACAGATTGCGATCGCTTTCGGATTGCTCGCATGGTTTCATCGGATTCACTTGAGACACTTCCCGCTGAAGTTTTCTTGGTTATCCGTCGTCGTGGGCGTCGTGGGGATCGTCGTCTGGGTGGCGCTGGTTGAGATTCAGCTGGAGAAGAAGCTTCTGACAACGATCGGGCTGGGAAGTTGGTTTCCAAACCGGCCCTCGTTCAACCCGTTTGCTGAGTTCTCGGACAACCAGTTTCGAATGCTCTTTCTTGGTCTACGGTTCACGCTGTTGGCCGCAGTGACACCGATTGTCGAAGAGCTGTTTCTCCGTGGCTGGCTGGTGCGTTGGATCGAGGATCCAGACTGGCAACCAATTCGACTGACGGAACTTGGCTTCAAAGGACTTGCTGCCGCATCGGTGTACGGTGTGTTGACTCATCCCGGTGAGGCACTTGCTGCGATCGCGTGGTTTGGCTTGGTGACCTGGTTGATGCATCGGACTGGCAACCTTTGGGATTGCGTCATTGCTCACGCAGTAACCAACCTGTTGCTGGGGATCTATGTGATCACAGCCAGTGCGTGGCATTTGTGGTAATCGGC
>CAZLYM010000055.1:3552-6261 GCA_964563475.1 uncultured Pirellulaceae bacterium | reverse complement strand
GCTAAGCCGGAGCTTGGATGGCTTTCGTGGGGCAATGTCATGGAATGCTCCGTCGTTGCTTGCAATGCGGCTGCTTGTTGGGCTTCGCGATCGAACTGCCACTGACCAGAGACAATGTTGTTGGTGATGCCAGCTAGGAAAAACAGTAGCATGTTGACCATCGGGATAATCCCCACATCGTGAAACATACCGTTAAGCAAGTCGCAACTGAGTAACGTCAGTGTCAGCAATCCGAAATAGCGAGGCCAGAACGGAAGTTCTCGATTGAGCCACACAATCAAACTGGCTCGAACGATCATGCCAATAACCAGCAACAGGCACCCCAGCCCCAGCAGGCCGGTTTCGGTCAAGTAGGCAAGAAAGATGTTGTGCTGCATCAACGTGCGAGTACTCGTTAGTGGCTCGCCGGAATGCGGATCTTTCAAGTAGGGATATTTGGCTTGAGCGTACTGACCGAATCCACAGCCAAAAAATGGCCGATCCTTAAACATATTCATCGCAACGATGGCGAACAACGGCCGCAACTGTGCCGACTTTTCCATCTGATTCTGAGTCACGTTTTTGTCGCGTTTGAATGACAATAATTTGTCACCGTAAACAGGAAGCAACGCGATCACAGCCAGCAACGCCCAGACCGCCATGACCAGTTTAAGTCGGCGGTTGGCGGGGAACCAGATAAACCAACCGCCTGCGGCGACCAAAGCCAGCCAAACGCTACGCGTCAGCGTACTGTAAACACCGACCACCAACAGCAACACGATGGCTCCTAAGGCAACCTTTCCTAACGGATTGGCTGATTTAAACCACATCAACGCACAACAGAAACTAGTGATCATAAACAGACCATTGGAAACCGGATTGAGGAATGGTCCACGTCCGCGTCCAAGGAACTCGGTGAATTCCGATGTCATGATGTAAGAAGGGAACACCAGCGCGGTCAAGCCTCTGGTTTCAGCGATTGCGGTAAAAGCCAGATAAACCCCTAGAGCGATGAAGCAGACTGAGATCAGCTTTAGGTCATTCGTCCCCAACACTCCACTGCGAACCACGCTGTAGACCACCAATGGCAACACGTAGAAAAACAACAATCGTGATACTGGCAAGTTGTTTAGGAAAGTGATGTCGTGCGTGAACGCACTGAGCGCCAGCACGAAAGCCATGATTGCCATGGCCACGTCGAGCCGATTGATCTGCCGCCGGTCTTCATCACGATTGATGAAGCGAAAGCCGTAGACGCAGACGAGCACTCCAACCAGTAAGCGATCAATCGTGATGGGCAATGGCCCCAGTTTCAGAGACCAGAAATCGCTGCTGAACACGCTTCCGGTCAGAATAATCAGAATGCCTAGTGCCGGAATGGGATGGAACAGGTCCAGCTTGTCGCCGAAGTGCCGCCAGATGACCAGCGCCCAGATCGTCACCGCGATTGCCAACAGCAGTGAGATCAACTCCATCGAAAGGTTCTCAACGAAAATTCAAAGGTGGATAAAGAAGCCGCCCTTGGGATTATCAAAATCCTTGGGGTTGCAAGAAAATGAAAACCGGGCGAGGACTCGCCTAGCTAATCTCTCTGTTATCGACGTTTGAAAAACATCCGCCGGACCAAATTTCGCCAAACCCGATATCCGGATTTACCGGAAAATGTTCAGGCAAAACGGACCAAACGGTTTCATTTTGCTGGCTCGACGACCGAGAAATCGATGGCCGTCAGGTTCGCCGTGTCGGTGTTGCCGGACTTGCGGGAGTCTCCCAAGTCGTCAACCGAAACCGATAGTTGATACTGGCCGGGCGACAGTTCAGCGATCGTCACCGGCAGATGAAGATAAAAGTCGCGACGATGTCGGCGAGCAAGGTCCTCGATGACCGGGTAGGTTTCGTGATGAACGATGTTTCCAGCCGAGTCACGAATGACGTAGCCGGCTTGCAAACGAGTCAACCACGCTGGTTCACTTTCTGAACCCAATGACGGTTCATCCAAAATCTTTTGCGTTGCTTGGTTTTCGACCTCGACATAGATCAAGGCCCGGTCCCCTGGCTGAAACTGATTGGATTCAAGTTCTTCAAACTTTCCAAAACCGAGAATCTGTGAGCACAGTTGCCCACCAGAAAGCTTTAGGCCAGCCATGGATCGCAAGTGACTGGCGGCACGCTCCAAGTGCTCAATGGCTCGAACCGCATTTTGACGCCCGGTTTGGTTCTCGCTGTCAAGCGAGGCCGTTGAATCAGATTCGAACATCACCGATACGGCCTGCAGTTGCTGCTGCCAGTATTGATATTCGGTCGTCGACAACCGCCAATCGGATGACGAAACTTGGGCCATTTTTTGACGCAGAATTTCCAACAGCCGTACGCCCGGCGCCGCACCGTAGTACTCGCCCGAGACGCTTGCGTCGGGGATGGTTTCTTCGATCAAACGAATGGTTTCAGACAGATGCTCAGTCGCCGTCAGTGACTTTTTCACAGGTTGTGGATCAGGTGTCGGAGTTTTTTTAGCGAGATTGGATTCGAATTCCAGTTCTGACAGGTCGACCGATTGAGAAGACGATAGCGAAGGTGTTTCAACCGCGCCTTGAGTCAATTGCTGTATGTCCGCAGCAGAAAGTGGCGGTAGCCCAACGGCGATTTTCGTTTCTGGGGTAGGTGCCGGTTCGGGGTTAGCAACAGGAGGCGTGATTGGCCTGAGCGGTTGCGAAATAAAATCGGGCTGCA
>CAZLYM010000055.1:0-3452 GCA_964563475.1 uncultured Pirellulaceae bacterium | reverse complement strand
AAATCGGGCTGCACGAAATCGGGCTGCACTAAATTGGGCCGTACGACAGGTGGTTCGGTGAACGTCGCGATTGGTTCGACCGCGACTGCTGCTTCGACTGGCTGAGTTGTGGCAACTAGCTTCACAACTGTTTCGGTCAGACTGGTTGAATCATTATCGAATTCTGCGAGTGCGTGATCGACGACTGGAGGAGCCAATTCGTCTGCGGGGAAATCATTGTTGAAATCCAGTTCATCAGGCAGGTCATTGGAGAATCGAAATGCTGGAGTCGTGATTTCCCGCGATCCGGATGACGTTGTATCGTCCGCGAATGCCTCAGTCGATTGTTTCGCGGTGGCACCCACCATTTGTGCCAGTTGGTTGATCGCCGCATCGGGAGCAACGTTAGGTTGGGATTCGGCTGGTACCGCTGAGGGAACTTCCGGTGGAAGAATCGGACGACTGGAAAGTGGATCGCCAGAAAAGCTGTCTGTCCCGAAGCCCGAGCAACCGCTCAGACAGAACGCGCAGATGCTCAGACAAACGATGCCCATATTGTGGAACTTATTGAATTCCATTTTGGCATGCCTTGAATTTTTGATCTTAGTTGATTCGTGGCACTTATTCTGTTTGATGTTATGCATGGTTGTCATGATCTCTTTGCTTGCCCAGATTTCGGCAGGGATCGGCGGGGCCGTAGGTCGTCAGCCGGATCGTAGAAGAAGCCCATTAAGGGCTCAAGAGAAATTCGCCTAGCCAAACAGCGCGAGCCTGACTCGTAGAAACGCTGTTTTGCGACGTCGGATGCGGTAGCTTTTAAGTCTGCTAGCGATCCTCGGTTTCAGGCGGGCGAGGATGCGTGGATTCATATTTACGCAGGTTTCGGCGATTGCTAAGGTTCCAAAAGTTCGCTCATTCGCCGCGCGGATTTGATCCTGAAATTGCGATTAATTCATGAACCATTTGCCATTTTATCGATTTGCGATTGGAGTTGCCTTGCTGGCGACTGCAATCATGTCGAGCGGTTGTCGCCAACCTGCGGCGAATGGTCTGTTCGGTTTGACTCAACCTACCCGACCAAGCATATTCAACTTTGGCGGTGCCAGTAGGAATCAGGGAACAAGCGGTGGAATTTTTGGCGGCCTTGCTGGCAATCAGGGAACAGGCGGTGGAGTTTTTGGCGGCCTTGCTGGCAATCAGGCACAGTCCGGCAATGGAAGCACAACCGCCATCCAGACGACTACTCAGGAACAGTATCAGCAGTTTTCGGCAATGGCCGAGCAACTGAGAATCGCTAATCAACGTTTGGCGGCGTACGATTCAGATAACCAACAACTGAATACAGAGCTTGCTGCTTCGAATCAAAAAATTCAACTGGCCAATCAATACAGTCAAACACTCAAGGATCAATTGAGCGACACGGCTGACCAGATTCGATTGGCTCAAAACGAACGTCAGTCAGCACTGCAGCAATTGGCTTCAACGCGTTTACAATTGCAACAATCCAACCAAAATCAGCAACGTTTGGCTCAGCAGAACAGCGGGCAAGGGCCTGGTCAACTGGCTAGTTACTCAAATGCATCAGGATCCAATACCCGTTTAGCGGGGGGAGCAACCCTGCGAGCGAACAACAGTTTGCTGAACAACCTGTCGAGAATTCAGATTCCTGGCGGAGAGGCTCGAATGGATGGCGACGTGATTCGTATCGAGTTTCCGTCTGACCAGTTGTTTGTCCCCGGCACTTACCAAGTTCAACCGTCTCGGCAGCCCATGTTGCGTAATCTTGTCGGCACGATTGAGCAAACGTTCCCAAACCAAATCATTGGAATTGAAGCACATTGGGACGGGACTCCCTTGTCCCCCGCTGGAACTTCTGACCATCAGTTGACGGCCACTCAATCTCTGGCAATGTTCGACCAGTTGGTTAGCAGCGGATTACCTCGCCGGCAGATGTTCACAATGGCGATGGCCAGCAATCGGCCTCGGCATCCGGCAGGTAGCGTCGGAGGAGTGAATCCGAATCGCCGCATCGAAGTGGTGATCTATCCTGAGACTTGGAACGCTCGGTAGTTGGGTTAAGGCCTCAGACCTCAGTCCTGAGATTTCGAACACGACTCGCGAATCTTCACCCGCCGCCCGTGCTGGCGTAATTAAAGCCGCTTAGTCTGTTTTCGGCAGAAGAATAAGCACCCGCCGCTGTTTTCTTGACGGCTTTTCCACGACCACTCTGAACCGTTGATCTTGGCGTCTGCTTCTGCGCCTAGTCATTCTCACCCTTGGAATCGTTGGTTTCCGGGGTTTATGAGCACTTTCTGCGCCTGTGGGGCTGCTTGCATGTTGGGTTATAACGAATGATATGTATAAACGTACACCAATGAACAATGTTTCAGTTTTTTGACGATGTGTGACCAGAGGAGTCCAGAGAGTCTGCAAACTGAGCCGACAGACGTTTCAAATGCATCATGCACCAAGGATAGGCTCTAAGTGATGGAACAGAAAACTCAATTGATTCAGGAGTTACAGAATTGCATTCGCAGTGTGGAATCCGGATCGCGAGCCGGCGCAGAACAGACGGTTTCTAGTGGATGTTCGGCATTGGATCGCTTGTTGCCGGAAAGCGGTTATCAGCGTGGCTCGCTGGTGCAATGGATCACCGCGGGCGGAAACGGAGTCGACTATCTGTCTCTGGTGACCGCTCGCGAAGCCTGCCGCAACGGTGGCTCGTTGGTGGTGATTGATCCTGCGAATCAGTTTTATCCTCCGGCAGCCACTGCGATTGGTTTGCCGCTTGAGCGAACCATTATCCTACGAGACCAAGCGACTCGGTCATCGTCATGGTCTCGATCTTCGCGTTCAGGATCCACTTTGCGATCGCCCATCAGCACGGAATCACTTGAGAACAACGATTTTCTGTGGTCCATCGATCAAGCTTTGCGTTGCCCGGCGGTCGCTGCGGTGTGGGGGCCAATGGACACAATCGGCGCTCGCTGGTTTCGACGTTTTCAACTTTCGGCAGAATCCAGTGGCTGCTTGGGATTGTTCGTGCAACCACAGTCGGCTGCTTCAGCGCCCACTTGGGCCGACGTGCAGTGGCAAGTGGAAGGTTTGAAGTTGGCGAATCAAATTTCACGTCAGCCAGATCGCAATGAACAGTTGGTGCAATTGACGCTCAGTCGTTGCCGCGGCACGTTTGCTGGCAAAACAGTTCGCTTAGGGATTAACACCATCACTGGAGACGTGCAAGAAGCACGTGATCACCATGAGTCAACGAATCGCTTGCCTGTGGTTCCCCAACTGGGCCATCCAGCGACGAATCGTCAGCCAGCCTGAATTGCGAAAGCAACGAGTCGTATTGGTGGAACGCGATGCACGGCAAGGCCAACGGGTCGCGGCCGCCAGTCCGTTGGCGATGCGTGCGGGAGTATCGGTCGCTATGCCTTTGGTCGAAGCCAAGTCACTGCTGCAAGGTCAGC
>CAZLYM010000054.1:10723-21224 GCA_964563475.1 uncultured Pirellulaceae bacterium | reverse complement strand
AACTGTACTCTTTTAACTTTCCCCTTCCAAAATGATCGCCATCTCTGACAACGTCCAGCTTCGTAAAGATGTCCCCAGCGGCACGATTACGCTCAATCGCCCCGACTGCCGCAACGCGCTCTCTCGCGAGATGATCGGGATGATTCAACAGGCACTGGACGATTTTGCGCAGGAGGGGAGTGTCCGCGCGGTGATCCTAACCGGATCGGGCGATACGTTTTGCTCGGGCACCGACTTGTTTCAGTTGCAGGAAACGGCCGAGTCCCCTGACGCATTTAAAATCTGGCATGAGGACGCCAAAGCGTTTCAGCACCTGATCGAGACCATGCTGCGATATCCGAAGCCGATCATCGCGGCGGTTAATGGCTGGAACATAGGTAGCGGAGTTGCGCTGATGCTGGCCAGCGACATCGTGATCGCGGGCGAGTCCTCCAAACTACTGATGCCCGAACCTCTGCGTGGCTTGAACGCGGGCATGACCACGCCACTACTTACCTTTCGCGTGGGGGCCGGCGTGGCATCGAAAATCCTGTTTTGTGGTCAACCTGTGCTCGCAGATGAAGCGACTCGTCTAGGACTCTTCCATGAAACGGTCAGCGATGATCTGATCTGGGCTCGATCCCATGAATTGGCGACCCGCTGTGCCGCAGGAGCCCGTGAGTCCTATCAAATGACACGGCAAATGCTCAACGAAACCATCGGCGAATCGTTGTTTACTCAGTTGAGCATCGGCGCGGCGAACATGGCGGCCGCAAGAACCACTCCCGCCGCGATAGAAGGGATCAAAGCGTTTTTGGAGAAGCGCACCCCTGATTGGAACGCGTTATCGTAAGAACTGAATGACTTACGGCCAATATCTGCTAGCGATGTCGTGATCACCGTTGCCTCGGGGCGCCAATCTTCGGTATTTTCCGCATGACTGACTTCTGCAGGAAACTTGGGAACGACAATCGATGGGCCAACAGGATTTGATTTGCGAAAACTGCGGACACGATACGCTTGAGTCTTTCATCGATCGACCGGGGCACCAGCTAAAACGTTGCCCGGAGTGCAATCTGTTTCAGAAAGGTGTGCTGGAATCGAACGACGTCTATGAAGGTGCTTACCACAACACCTACGTTAATCGAAAGCGGTTGAAAGAGATCACGGCTGCCATCCGCTTGGCTTCTGTCACAAAACATCTGACAACCGTTTCGGCCGGCGAGCCCCATATGCTGGACATCGGATGCAGTGTCGGCGCGACCGTCAAAGCTGCTCAGGAGATGAATTGGAAAGCGACCGGCGTGGATATCAGTCAGGATGCAATTGACGCCTGCAGTGACTACGGATTGAACTGTCACAAAATCGACGGCACTACCCTACCCTTCGAAGATAACACTTTCGACCTAGTCACCAACTGGCATGTGATCGAACATGTTTCAGATGTGAGTGAAACATTGACCGAGTGGAAACGCGTGCTTAAGCCCGGTGGCGTGATGATCTTGGAGACTCCTGATTCGAACTGTTGGAAGGCACGGCGATTGGGCGCCGATTACAAGAAGTTCTGGCCGCCCGAGCACCTATATACCTTCGATCGAGCCAATCTGTCCTCTATCATACAAACAGCAGGGTTTGAATTACTGCCTTCTCGGTTGATTGGAAAAGTCAGTGCCCTGCCGACTCATTTGACGCTGTACGCGATCGCCTACCGAGGCCTTCGGACCGCATATCGCGGGTTTGGACTTTGCAAATCGTTGGAACTCTGCTGCCGCAAGCCAGCGCGCTCGGACGTGCAGCGGATCGCAGCTTAGCGTTTTCTGTGTGTTATTTCGTTCCGGCTTTCGTCCAAAGGCTTGCCTGACGCACTTTTAGCTGCAAAGATGCTTTGGGCAATATTTTAACGGAGCGAGCAAATGCTCTCTACTTTTGGCGACTCCATGGTCCGACGCTTGGCCATTCTCTGCGCTTTTCCTCTGACCATTTTTTGTTGCACGGCATTTGTCAACGCTCAACCGCCAACCAACGATGCGCGGCTTGCGTCGGAGGCTCAACAAAAAGCGATTGCCGGAAACATGGAGCAGGCGTTCGCGGCAGCGGCTGCCATTTCTAATGACGACAGCCGGCAGCAAACGCTTGGTCAGATCTCAATTTTGCGGCAAGTCGGTGGACTCTCCGACGGGGCGGGACAGCAGGCAATCCAGCGCCGGTCAGAAGCCAATCGCACAAACGGTGCCGGCGGAGGTCTGACCGAGGCTGATTTCGATGACCTGATCGAATTGATCACCGGAACGATTGCGACAGAATCTTGGATCGATACGGGCAGCGGCATTGGAACCATTCAGCCGTTTCCGACCGGTGTGTATGTCGATGCGAAAGGAACGCTTCAAAAAATCAAAACGGATACCAGCCGGCCCCGACCGGCACCGGCACGAAACGATTCTGCCACCAAACGAATCGGGAATACTGACGTGATGAAGTCGTCACCGATGCGAGTAATCTCGCTCAATCGGCTGGAACGGCAGACACAATCGCTTACCGCTCAGGGCAAGCCCTTGACGGACTCGATGAAGAATCTGGCTGGACTGACTGAGATTCAATTCGTGGCTTACCTTCCCGATTCGAATGACGTTGTGATCGCAGGCCCTAGTGGTCGGTGGACAACGGATCAACGCGGGCGATCAATCAGCGGGCAAACCGGGAAGCCCGTTTTGCAACTGGATGACTTGGTTGTCTGTTTGCAAAATGCCGCTCACGCCGACGGCAAGTTTGGATGTGCAATCGTCCCACGTCAAAAAAATCTGGCGGCGACAAAAGCATTCCTAGCAACGAGCAAGCTAAAAGGAAAAGCGTGGCGAACAGAATTGCGAAACGTGCTGGGCCAGCAGGACATCGAAGTCTACGGCATCTCTCCGACGACGCATGCCGCCTATGTTTTGGTTGAGGCTGACTACCGCATGAAACTGATCGGGATGGGGCTTGAGCCGTCCATCGACGCGGTCCCCAGCTACCTGCAACGAGTCCAACTGGACGCCGACGGAAATGCTCCGCCGCTGGATGTCGCTCGCTGGTGGTTCACGTTGAACTACGACCAAGTTCGCCAAGATGAATCGTCCCATCTCTTCACTTTCTCAGGGGCCGGAGTGAAAGTGCTTAGTGAAACTGAGTTTATTGATGCTCAAGGGAAACGAATTCACTCGGGAGATTCTGTCGGACCGACCAAGACCTTTGCTGAGGACTTTACGACTCATTTTGAAAAGCTGGCTGACAAATATCCGATCTATCAGGAATTGAAGAACGTGTTCGACTTGGCGATGGCCGCAAACTTGATTCACCATCACGGCCTTGCTCAACAGGCGATGTGGAAGTCAGCATTTTTCAATCCGGCGGATCGCGCTAAGGCGAAGGATGGAACCACCTTCGTGTCCACGAACGCTCGATCCGTTCTACGATACCCATTCGCAAAGGCCGGCACTCCACGGCAGGTCGATACCGTGATGAACGATCGAGTCATCCGGGAACGAGTGAAGTCGAAGATCCGGCGGCACACGATCGTCGGCGTCAGTGGCGGGGTCTCGGCTGACTTCAACCGAGTTCTTCGTGAACGCCCGGCCGTTCCACGCGGCGAAGACAGACAAGCTTCGCTTCCAGCCAGCCCCAACCTTGATCCATCCACTTGGTGGTGGGATCAGTGATCGACCAACTCTTTAAGCGAAATCGGAATCGATGATCGACTATAAATCTTGCTACAACGTTGTGGAACACTATGTTGAGAAACGATACGGGATGCCGGTTTCGATTGCGGATGTGCTAGATCCAAACACGGGTGACTTCGACGGTGTCTCGATCAAGGTCGACTACGATTTGGACTTGGATCTAGCCTTTTACATTCTGTTGCATCTGTTCGGGCACAGTGTGCAGTGGAACTTGTCCGAGGAGTATCGAATTCTTGGGCAGGACCAATCGATCCCCAAACCGCCCGAGGTAATGGCCAAGGTACATGACTATGAACGCGACGCGACGCGATATGCACTGAAGCTGTGCCGCGACGCAGACGTCGGGCCCATCGAGGAAATCGATCGCTGGGTCAGTGATTGGTTCCACGCTGACTATGCATTTCTGGAACACTTTTACACCACCGGCGAACGTCTTGATCCCAAATCACTTTTTCAACCGGGCGTCGGTGAATTGTTGACTCCACTGGCGATCCCTGAATTCACGCCTCAGCAATGGACCAGCCGCTGGTCGTTCTGATGGTGATAGGAAGCCAAGTGACCGCGAGGAATGACGCCTTCTGCCTTGCGTACGCCACCTAAACACGGTCGTTGCGTAGCCAAAATTGAAAATCAGCCGCGAGATACTATAATCGCATAATCGCGAAAACGGTTTCATTGCGGCAAGACCTCTTCCACCCGCATTCTATTTCCCTCCTCCAGCATCGAGCTCTTTCTGTGACCATAAATTTAAAGTCAGGCCTAATCATTTTGGCCACGACCATCGTGGTCTGCGTGCTTCTCCCGCTCCAAGCTTCGTTCGCTCAAGTCATCATCGACGAGCAGTTCGACGGGAATGCGGTTGATACCTCCATTTTCACCTTCGACGACGGGAATACGATCTTTGGCCGAGTCCGACTGAACTCGGGGGCTCCACCCGTTCAAAATGGAACGTTGCGATTGCGGTTGCAGTCGTTTAACCCGATTGATACCGGCAATCTGTTTTTGGCTGACGAAATCCGAACCCGTCGAACATTTACACCGACCGAGAATTTTGGTTTCAGTTTTGAAACCCGTGCCCGTTTCGTTGACGACGCCAGTAATCCTCTGAATAGAGGAGTCATCGGTGGCATCTTTCTGTTCGGCGTAGACGCGAACTTCCCCGACGTCAACGAACGCGATGAGATTGATTTTGAACTGCTCAGCAACAACCCGCAAAATTCAATCACAACCAACATCTTCAACGACGCCGACTTCAATTCCTCCGGCGACTTTGTCATCACGAGTGTTCCCGGTCTAGACCTCACGCAATTCAATGACTATCGAATTGAAATCCAACTCGACCGCACGCGATTTTTCGTCAATGACCAACTCATTCGCGAAGAGACCTCGAACCTTGCATTGGAGCCTCAGGACTTTCGGCTAAACATCAACACTCAGGGGCCTGGGTTTGCCGCCGCCTTCAGTGCAGACATTCAGCCGACCGCCAACCCGGCGGACAACGAGATTTGGATTATGGAAGTGGATTCGTTACTGATCACGCAAATACCACTGACCGACGTAACGAGCACCACGATCGCTCTTGCTGACTTCACAACCAGCACCACTGCACAGGCCTTTGAGAGTTTTGACGGCAACGGCACTCTATCAAGCAATGGGTTTGAGGTCACTTTGCCCGCATCAGACGGAAACAACTTTGGATTTGTCGCGGAATTCGGTGACAATCTGGTCACTCAAGGCGTTTTCGTCGATGAAAACACTCAACTCTTGATCGAAGGGACGATCGGTGCGTCAAATGATTCCAGCTTGGTCGTTGCTATCCGCGAAGACAGCAACGAGTTTTTCAGTGTGGCGGTGCCCGCCGCAGATCTGGCTGAAGATGGTCGAGCCATCGTTAATTTGAGCGATTTCTTTTTCAATGGTGATGTCGCGGACGGAATTTTGAACGGTGTCATTACTGAAGTCAGTTTCCAGTCACCGTTTGGACCAGGCAATGCAGTCGATTTTTCGATCCAGCGAATCTCGGTTCTCAGTGACGTCGTAATACCCGGAGATTTTGATCGAGACGGCAATGTGGATGCCGACGATATCGATTTCTACAAAAACCAGATTGACTTGACCGTGGCCGACGCCGCGTTTAACCCCGACCTCGATCTTGATCTAAACAACGTGATCGACCTAGACGACCATGCTTTGCACATTGAGACACTGGTCCAAACGTCGACGGAGTTCGTCGGGACTTCGATCGGCGATGTTAATCTTGATGGTGTTGTCGATGTTCTTGGAGATGCTTTTATTTTGATCGCCAACCTTGGCAGCAGTGCCCCCGTTGGTTACGCGGGTGGAGATTTGAATGCTGACTGCATTGTCGATGTTCTGAGC
This sequence comes from uncultured Pirellulaceae bacterium, assembly GCA_964563475.1. GTDB lineage: Bacteria > Planctomycetota > Planctomycetia > Pirellulales > Pirellulaceae > Mariniblastus. Next base: position 15,153 of record CAZLYM010000054.1, on the reverse strand, counting down.
GATGCGTTTGCCTTGATCGCAAATCTTGGCAACTCGAACTCGCCCTAGCCGATACTTGTGCTGAGCTTGACTGTTATTACATCAGGCAACGTGTTCTGCCAAGGCATCCGTTCGATTTTGCTCAGCCAATCGTTGACAGACCTCCATCGACGCCTATGACTTGGCCCGTGATCCATGCTGCTTGATCAGAAAGCAAAAAACTGCCCAGCGATGCGATGTCGTCCACGGTGCCGGTCCGTTTAAGCGGATACATCTGTCCCATCGAAGCAGCTTTTTCCTCGTTGGCGAAGAACCGCTCAGCCAGCGGCGTGTCGGTTAAAGCCGGAGCAATACAATTGACGCGAATCTTGGGAGCCAGTTCAGCGGCCAAGGATCGAGTCAATCCTTCAATCGCTCCCTTGGCAGCGGCGACCGACGCGTGCATCGACATCCCCTGCCCCGCCGCGACCGTGCTGAACATCAACACGCTGGAGGCATCGGCTTTCTTCAGGCCGGGCAACCCCGCCTGCAAACACTTAATCGCTCCAACGACGTTCAACTCGAAATCGTCCCGAAACATTTCCGGCTTGAGCGATCGGAAAGACCGCAGGTTAATGCTTCCGGGACAATACGCCAGACCGTCAATGGTGTCTGGGAACATCTCACCATTGATTTCGTCCGTCGTCACATCGACCGCAACGTGGTTCATTCCGTCCAGCTCAGCCAACTGGCCGGCCTCTCGACTGAGCACCGTCACCGAGGCCCCGGCAGTCAACAAACGCTGGACCAGCCCCAACCCAATTCCGTGGCTTCCGCCAACAACTACAAAATTCTTATCTGCCACAAGCTTGCCACCTTTGCCGTTTGATTGGTTGGGCCTTACTGATTCCTCAGCTGATTCCATACAAACCGCGATCCGTCTGTTGAAATAACGCCAGCAATGCCCGACCGCGTCTACACCCGGACCAAACGAGTTACTAAACTGTCAGTATGTCAGACAAACAAACCAAATCAGAAACCAAAACTGGCTCTTATCCGGTGCGAGTCCTGCTGGTCGACAACGACAAGGATTTAGCCCGAGCCATGCACGAAGCTCTCGATCGGATCGGCCTCAACTGCACAATGGCGACCTCGGGCCCCGAGGGCGCCAAACTGCTTGAGCAGAACACGTACGACATCGTCGTGACCGATCTGATGATGAACGATGTGGATGGAATGGGCATCCTCAAACTGGCCAAGGATACTCAGCCGGAATGCGAAGTCATTCTGGTGACCGGGCACGCGACGGTCCCGCGAGCCGTCGAAGCGATGCGAGAGCGGGCGTTTAACTTTCTGGAAAAACCGATCACGCCCAAACGTCTCCAGGCCGTCGTCTCAAAAGCGGCGGAAGCCGTTCAGTTGCGGCAGCAGAACATGCAGTTGCACATGCGACTGGACGAGAAGTTCGGTTTCGAGAACCTGATCTTCGCCAGCGAGAGCATGAAATCGGTCGTGGATCGCTTGCGCAGGATCGCACCGACGGACGCCGGCGTTCTGATCACGGGCGAAACCGGCAGCGGCAAAGACGTGGTGGCTCAAGCGATTCACCAAAACAGCCCGCGAAAAAAGAAGCCGTTTGTCGCAATCAACACCGGAGCCGTCGCGGAGCACCTGGTCGAAAGTGAATTGTTCGGGCACGTCAAAGGTGCTTTCACGGATGCCATTTCCGATCGGCAAGGTAAGTTCGAATACGCGAACGGTGGCACGCTGTTTCTGGACGAGCTTGGCGATATGCCGATGGCGACTCAGATCAAACTGCTGCGAGTCCTAGAAGAGCGTGAGATTACTCGGGTGGGAGACAATAAACCGATCCCGGTGAACGTGCGAGTCATCGCGGCCACGAACAAGGATCTGGAAAAAGAAATTGAAGCCGGGAACTTTCGCAGCGATCTGTATTTTCGCTTGAAAGTGGTATCGGTTCACTTGGACGCACTGTCCAATCGCCGCGAAGACATCTTGCCACTGGCCGATCACTTTCGCAAACAAGCCAACAAGAAGAACGGTCGGCAGGTGAAAAGTTTCTCGCCCGATCTACGGAAGTGGATGCTTGATTTTCACTGGAAGGGGAACGTCCGCCAGTTGAAAAACGTGATCGAGAGTCTGGTCGTGATGGATATCGATGACCTGCTGGACATGGATGATCTGTCACCGGATCTATACAACGGTCCGCTGCCGTCCGGTTCGGCAGATTCAACCGGTTCGAAAAATGGCGACCAGCAAACATCCAATTCGCTGGCCGCCATCGATGGAAATTCATCCTCTTTAGTCGGCAAGTCGCTCAAAGAAATCGAGCGCTGGGCGATCGAACACACGTTAACTCTGGCGAACCACAACCGAGAAGAAACCGCCAACATCCTCGGAATCAGCGAGCGGAACCTGTACCGTAAACTCAAAGAGTACGACTTGCGCTGACGCGTCGACCGATACAGGATCAGCATCGACGGGCAGCGGGCATTGAAACTCGACGCCCGCCGCCAATTCGAACGAAGCGTCCTCGGAAGCATGCGCCACAGCGGTAGCCGGTTGGTTTTGGAGCTTTTCAGCCTCCAACGCTTTCTTTCGTTTCTTTGTCGCGTAGCCCATGCGAGCCAGATCGGCAAATTCGGCTGCCAGTCGCATCAACTTGACCTTGCGAACGTCGAAGGTCGTGAACTTTCCATCAACTTTTTCGCACAGCACAAACGGCAGGCAAACCGCCTTCACTTTGAACGGCTTGCTCGTTTCCGATGGAACAAAACTCAACCGAATCGTTTCATCGGGCGGCATAATCGCCGGATCGGCCATGCACCAGAAAAACGAGGGATAATCGTACGACCAGATCGCCGGCGTGACTTCATCACCCACGCGAATATCTTCGGGGTGCAGTAGTTTTGCCGCCGCCGACTGCTCAGTCACGGCTTCCGTTTCAGATTGTTGTGTCGCGAGGCTCATGCCCGTTGGACACGACACAGTCTGTCAGGTTCGCGCGGCTTAGAGGCTTAGGATTAAAAATCGGTGATCACGCCGCCGTCGGCGACACCGGACAGGCTTTGCATCAACGTATTGTCCAAAGCTCCTTCGCGACTGAACGATTTGGTCGATCCGTCGCAAAACACCATGCCGACCGTGCTAGGATGAGCCGATCCAAACTGGTAGTCCACCGAATCCTGAAGCGTTCCAAAATTGTTTTCAACCCGCACGTGAAAATTAGGACGCCCGACACTCAAGCCACCCAGAGCCCAACACCAGCGAGTATGAATACTCTCGACATCATTCTCGGTGTTGCGGCCGATGTTCTCGCCAAACATAAACGTATTAGAGGACCCGTCTAAAATTCGATCGATCGGGTCCGAGTCACGGTTTCTCATCGGACCAAAATGCCCGGCGAACCCTTGACTGTCCAGCTCCGGAGTGACTTCCTTCATCATGCAGATCGCTCCGATATTTGGGACGTAGTTAGTAAGCGCCGGCCTGCCGTGCCCAAGACGAAAACCGACTCCCGGCCCAGGAACAGTCCCTTCAATCCCATAGAGTGGGCGGAAAAGGAAGCGGTCTGTATCAAAACCTGAATCCGAGGGACAAACGAATGTCTCCATTTGCCTAGCCAGACCAAACAGCACGCCAGATCCCACGCCCGGACTGATTGGATCATTGAGGCCCAGATTCCAATTGTTGGTACCTCCCCTGATACTGCCATCAGTCTGCCTAAAGCTGTAACCGCCATCAATTAATGTCGAACTTTTATCAAACGCCAGTGGATCAAGTTCGTCTGCCACATTTTGCTGTTCAAGGAAAGGCAGCATGGCGACCAATGCTCCAGTGCACTGTTGGTTGCTGATGGTCGCAACAACTTCGTCGCGTGTCGGGCTACCAGGTTCAATTAGCACACCAAACGGCAATTCACCTTGTGCACTTTCGAAATTATGAGCACCCAAGCCCAACTGTCGAAGATTATTTAAGCACTGTGTCCGTCGAGCCGCTTCTCGAACACTTTGGACCGCTGGAAGCAATAAGCCAACCAGAATGCCGATGATTGCGATCACAACCAAAAGCTCAACCAAAGTAAAGCCGGGTCGATATTGATTTTTTTTAATCATCAGTCGGATCCTTGAACAAGCGTGGGAACCAATGGGAGGTCGTTTCAGTATAACAGAACAACGAAATACAATCTAAATGGTTACCGCATCCACGTTCAAGAAGTCAACGGAATCAACCTAGAATGCGATACATGCTACGCCCCGATTGTACCGTTTGTTCTTGAAATTGACGGTGGGATAAATTACCGCTAACAAAATTGCATGTAAAAAATCGACGGGCTACTAGCAACTAAAAATCATAGAACGCATAAATGCCAGCAGCGTTACCTTTATCACTCTCAAGAAATCGTGCATCCCTCTTTGTACATCTTGTGCCATTTTGTATCCGAGAATACT
>CAZLYM010000054.1:2022-10623 GCA_964563475.1 uncultured Pirellulaceae bacterium | reverse complement strand
GCCTGCTAAATCTTGCGGCGTTCTTCAATCGGACTTGTTGCTTGGCAAGCGAAGCTCACTGATCACCATCCGATGATCGGAATGGCTTGAGGGACGGGCGATCGACGACAACGCTTTGATATCACGACTGGCCCAGATCTGATCGACTCGAAAAAGCGGGTATTGATTCGTTCCTGTATTGCCCAGCCCCTGCCCTGCCGCCCGAAACGTATCGAACACGTGGGTTCGCAGATCGTTCAACACAAGATCGATCGGCGTCGTGTTAAAATCACCTCCAAGGACGACCGAGTGCTTAGACGATTCTCGACGAAGCTGCCGAACCAACTGATTGACTTCGTTTCGATGATCAACGCGACGATCTCGATGGTCGGTCCAAAATTCTGACACCCAAAAGTCCATTCGAAAGACCGGTGGAGCAAGTCGCAGGCTGATCAAGTCCAGCTCACTGCCACCTGTCAGTTGAACTCTCGCATGCGAGAAACAAGACGCACCCCCGGGAGTCAAATCGCTAAACGCTCCAGCGGCGATGATTGAGGTATCACCCTTGTGCAGAAAACCTCCGGACTCACCAAACAACTCTTTCGCCAGCTTGGCCACCTGATCACGTCCAGGTGATTCCTGCAGCAAAACAATATCGGGTGCGTGCTGAATCAGTTCGCGAGCCGATTCGACATCGTTGGCACAATTCAACGAGATAACTCGAATGGTCGCGTCCGACGAATCCGCCGCTTCCAACGAATCCGACTGCTTGGCCGAATAAACTTGACGCGCGATCGTTCGCCAAAGCCCCTGCGTTTCGTCGACGAACACCAACGCGAAAACGACCCAAAGCCCGATCGCCAGCAAGGTCCAGCGCCAAACGGATCGCTGCCACCCCAGCAGGGCAAAAATAATTCCAACCACGGCCCAGCACCACGGCGGCACCAGCGTGACTGCAGCGAGAATATCCGGCTGAACAATTAGGCAAACCAAAATTGCCAGCCACAGAAAAACGGAACCGGAGCACATCAGCTGTCGCCAGAAAGAACCTGTGGCAACGACATCCTGCTCGATCCTAGCCACTGTCGAATTGTCTCTCTGGTCATTCATATCAGCCGATATCGTACTCGATAATCGTGGCCATGTGTGCGGCAATCGCTGACTCTCATGCGTGACGCCACTTTGTGAATATGAATCAAAAGGCTGAAACATATAGGTACTGACCACGCGGCAAAGTTTAGCATTCGGTATCTGTAAGACCGTCTGCAAATGTGGTCTAATCTTGGCGTGCCGAAGCTTACTGTTTACACCCCTCAAACGCCACGTTCGAATCTTTCATGACCGTCCAGCAACGCAATCCAATTCGACAACTTTCCACCAGCGTGGTGAACAAAATCGCGGCGGGAGAAGTTATCGAACGCCCCGCCAGTGTCGTCAAAGAACTGCTGGAGAATTCGGTTGACTCGGGTGCTTCAGTCATCGAGGTCGCCATTGAGAAAGGCGGTATCGAATCGATTCGAATCACGGACAATGGTGGCGGGATCGACGTCGATCAATTGGAACTTGCGGTGACTAGCCACGCGACCAGCAAAATCGTGGACGCTGACGATTTGTTCAAGGTCGGCACGTTCGGTTTTCGCGGCGAAGCCCTCGCCTCCATCGCCGAGATCAGTCAGACTCGAATTCGCAGCAAACCGGCTGATCAGGACACGGGCTACGAACTGATGGTCAACGGAGGCAATCGCGAGCCGATTCAACCGTGCGGGTGCCCAGACGGGACTTCGATCGAGATCCGGCAACTGTTCTACAACACGCCGGTCCGGCAGAAATTTCTTAAAACGCCGCAAACCGAAAAGGGCCATATCGCCGAAGCTTTTGCCCGAGTCGCATTGGCGAATCCTCAAATCAAGATGACGCTGCTGAACAATCAGCGGCCCGTCCACCAGCTTCCGGCAACCCACAACTGGCAAGAGCGAATCGGCGCGTTCTTCGGGCCGGAAATCGCCGACAATCTGATTGCGATCTCCGATTCGGCCCCCGTCGAAGGTGGAGACATTCACGTCCATGGTTACGTGGTCAACCCATCGGTGACGCGATCCAACAACCGGATGCAGTACCTGTTCTTGAACAATCGTTTCATTCGAGATCGATCGCTGCAACATGCCATGAGTGAAGCGTATCGCGGGTTGATCATGGTAGGCCGGTTCCCTGTTTGCTTTTTGCGGCTGGACATGCCTTTCGAAATGGTGGACGTCAACGTTCACCCGGGCAAACTGGAGGTGCGATTCCAAAACGGCGGACAAATCTACAGCCGACTGTTGGGCACGCTCCGCAGCAAATTTCTTAAGACGGATCTCACCGCCCGAGCTCAGTTGTCCAAACCGGAAGTCCCGGAGTACATCGTCAAGGATGATCCGACCGCCGGCGTACTTGCGTCCGCTTCGGAAACTCAGAACACGATCAGCTTTCGACAGGATGCCCCCGTTCGCGATTGGACCCAAGCTCCTCGGCAGCCGTTCCCGACTGAGCCGCGACAGCGCCAATCGAGCGCCGACGGCCCAGCGTTTCAGTCACAACCTGCCTCAGCACCGGGTGGCCACACTCCTTTCATTCAAACAGACGGCTCAGCGCCGTCCGGGATTCCGATAGCCGAACGCACCGACGACGCAGCGACCGGGTCTCCTGCGCCAACGCGAGCGTTACAGGTTCACAACACGTATTTGATTTCCGAAACCGAAGAAGGCATGGTCGTCATCGACCAGCACGCCCTGCACGAACGAATCATCTACGAACAACTGCGTGAAAAAGTGTTGGACGAAAAGCTTGAATCGCAGAAACTGCTCGTACCTGAGCCCGTCACATTGCCTCCGGCCGACGCTGCATTGGTTCTAGAAAACACCGAACTTTTGAGAAAAATCGGTGTCGAAGTAGAAGCCTTTGGAGGAGACACGGTTCTTGTTTCGGCCTACCCCGCCATGCTGGCCAACCACAACCCGGCAGAAATGTTGCGCGGCGTGATCGAGCATCTAGCGAACGAAGCCAAAACACCGGATCAACGCGACCTGGTCGACGAACTCCTGCACATGATCTCTTGCAAGGCTGCCATCAAGGCAGGCGACAAACTAACCCCAGAAGAAATTTCGGCTCTCCTAGAACACCGTCAGCTTTGCCAAGACGCTCATCATTGCCCTCATGGCCGTCCGACGGCTCTGGTTTTCTCCCGAGAAGAGCTGGACAAGCGTTTTAAACGTATTTGAAAACCTTCGGGGTTCGATCACAATAGAGATCCTATCCCGAGAATCTTTGTACCAATTCCGCATTCCTCATTCCGCACTCCAAACATGATCTGCGTAACGATTGGTCGTGGTCGTCATCAAATGATGATCGCCGAACACAAACATATTGCCGAACACGGTGCGGAACTGGTCGAGCTTCGACTGGACTACATTCGCCGTCCAGTCAACATGAAACGGCTGTTGGCTGACAAGCCCAGCCCCGTCATCGCCACCTGCCGCAAACCGGAAGACGGTGGCAAATGGATGCGGACCGAGGAAGAGCGAATCATGTTGTTGCGGTCCGCCATCGTCGGCGGGGCGGACTATGTCGACATTGAAATGGAGATCGCTGGTCAGATTCCTCGCTACGGTGCGACTCAGCGAATCATCAGCTACCACAACTTTGATGTGACACCGCAGAACATTGAAGACATCCATCACAAGATGTGCCAGACGGACGCGGACATTATTAAAATCGCAACGATGGCCAACAACCCGATCGACAACATTCGATTGCTGCGGCTGGTCCGGGACTCACCGATTCCCACGGTGGCATTCTGCATGGGAGAAATGGGTCTGCCGTCGCGTGTCCTGTGTGGAAAATTTGGATCGCCCCTGACCTACGCCACCGTCAACGCCGATCGAAAAATCGCGCCGGGCCAACTGAGCTTCGAACAGATGCAGCGGACCTACCGCTACGACGACATCAACGCGAAGACGGAAATCCTAGGAGTGATCGCCGACCCGGTCGCTCACAGCTTCAGCCCGAAAGTTCACAACGCTTGCCTGCGAGCCAAAAAACTGAACATGCTGTACTTGCCGTTTCGCGTTCCGGCCCAGTACCTGAATGAGTTTATGTCGGTTTGCCCCGAGATGGGAATCAAAGGCTTGAGTGTCACGATTCCGCACAAACAGCAAGTGCTCAAGTCCATCACGTCGCTCGATGATACCGTCGCGGGAATCAAGGCAGCCAACACCGTCGTTTTCAAGGACGTCGACACGCTCGGGTACAACACCGACTGCACCGCCGCAATTGACAGCCTAGACGTCGCACTCAAGGAAGCTCACCCGGACGAAGAGCCCTTCACGGGCCGCAAAGCTTTGATTCTGGGGGCCGGTGGGGCCGCTCGAGCAATCGCGTTTGGCTTGAAAAGAGCGGGCGCCGAGATTCACATCGCCGCGCGTGACCTTCGTAACTCACAGGCCCTCGCTGACGCAATGGAAGGCGAAGCCGTTCCGTGGGAAGGACGAGGAGAATTTGAATGCGACGTGCTGATCAACTGCACGCCGGTCGGCATGCACCCGCACATGGACGCGTCTCCATTCGAATCGGAATGGCTCAAGCGAACCTGCTTGGTGTTTGACACGGTTTACAATCCTGAGCAAACGCTGTTGATTAAACACGCCAGAGAACGAGGCTGTCGAACCGTTACCGGGATCGACATGTTTGTGCGCCAAGCAGCGAAGCAATTCGAACTGTTCACCGGCATCGACGCGGATCTTGAACTCATTCGCTACGAAGTCAAACGCGCCATCAGCGCCGCCAAGTACTAAGTCAGGCGGCAGGTATTAGACAACAGACGCCAGGCAGCAGGGTTCGGGGTTCGAGCCGAAAACCACACACCGAAAACCACACACCGAAAACCGCCCTCCCATGAACCTATTCCTGATTGGCTACCGTGGCTGTGGAAAATCTTCGGTGGCTCCGCTGCTGGCCAAACAACTTGGCTGGGAAGTCATTGACTCCGATCACGTGATTCAAACGGAAGCAGGCACGACGATCGCCCAAATTTTCGATGAACAAGGTGAATCAGCCTTTCGGTCGCTCGAACAAACCGCCATCGCTCAGCTGGCTCAGCAGGACAAGCGAGTTGTCTCGTTGGGTGGCGGAGCCCCCATGTTCCAAGCGAACCGAGACGTGATCGCAAGCACCGGTAAAGCCGTCTACCTTTCGGCGCCGGCGGAAGTCCTCTGGGCCAGAATTAGCGGTGACGCCGTCTCCGATACCCAGCGTCCGGACCTGACCGAAGACGGTGGTTTGACGGAGGTGCAGAACGTGCTGGCCGTTCGAGACAGTGTTTATGCGGCTTGTGCGGATTGCACGATCGACACCCATGACTTAACTGTCCAAGAAGTTGCCGACCGGATTCTTCAATGGTGGCAAACGGTCGATAAAACATCGTAGTTGTTTAACTGTAGAACAGTTGTCTCAATTTTTTGCGCTGTCTTGGCAGCAAGTGGCCCGGTAAACAATTGGGACAATTGTTCTACAAATGTGGATAAACAATTGACGCAATTGTTCTACAAAAACTACGGAGCGACGGTGACTCTCGCTCGATACTGGAAAGAACTGGAAAATCCGTGCTTTCAATCCTCCCCAACTTTGTGGTCATCCCACTGCTGGCGTTGCTTGGCGCCGTCATCGGAGCCGCGATCAACTGGGCCATTTACTCGTGGTGCTATTTTTCCCGACGGCCGGTCAGCCCATGGATGAGCTGCGAAGACCCTCCGCTGGTTCGCACGACATTTGATAAAATCCCGATCCTTGGTTGGTTTTCACTCCGCCGCCACGTTAAAGAACTAGGGGCGGCGTTCTGGATTCGACCTTTGCTGATCGAGATCGTCTGGGCAATGGGCCTGCCATGGTTCTGGTTCTGGCAATCGGGGCCGGGGCTGACTGGAGGTGTTGGGGTGCCGGCGTTGTGGATCGAAACTTGGTTCTGGGGGCACATGGTTCTGATCGCACTGATGTTCGTCGCCACGTTTATTGACTTTGACGAAAAAATCATCCCCGACGAAATTACTCTGCCGGGCACCTTGTTCGCATTGGTGATGGCAGCCGCCGCCCCTTGGTTTCGGCTGCCAGAGTTGGTCAACCAAATGAAGGGCGTCGGTGTTCGGCCGATTCATTATGGCTCCACCAACGGATTGCCGACGTGGCATCTTGGCGAGATTGGAATCGTGGCAGCGTTGTTGATTGTCCTAGTCTGGTTTTTCTCGCTGCTGCCTGGACGCTACACGCTGCGATACGGTTTGATCCGAGGCATTCGCATCATGCTGGGCAGCATGCTGCGTCCCAAACGAAAAACAAAATGCTCGATCCGCTCCACCCATCGACAGCCGCTCGGGATAACTCGATTGCTGGCGCTGACGTGGTTGACCGTTTCCGCCCTGGTGGTGATAGGTTGGTGCCTGCTTTCGCCAGTGCATTGGACCAGCCTGTTTGGCGCGATCGTCGGACTGGGCTTTGGAGGTGGCATGGTCTGGTCGATTCGCATTGTCGCCAGCTATGCAATGCAACAAGAAGCGATGGGATTCGGCGATGTGACTCTGATGGCCATGATCGGTGCGTTTTTTGGCTGGCAATCATCCCTGCTGGTGTTCGCAATTGCTCCATTTGCCGCTTTGGTAATCGTCTTTGCCATGGTGTTATTACAACGCGTCAATGAGATCGCGTTTGGACCTTACCTGTGCATTGGAGCGTTAGTGTTACTATTTGGCTGGAGCACTATCTGGAACGAACACGCCGCCCGGCTGTTCTTCATGGGCCCCGGACTGCTGATCGTGCTGCTGGCCGGCTTGGTTGTGATGGCAATGATGCTGATCGCGATCCAGTTCGTTAAAAGTATTTTCGTAGGCGACTCCAGTGATTCAGAGGCGTAGCCATGGCGATCTTTGAAACCGTTCAAGACTTGGAGCAGGAAGCAGACACCATCCGCCGCCGCGCCTACGGAATGATCGAGGTCGCCGATGGAAAGTTCCAACACATCCGCTTACGCCCATGGCCCAAGTTGATTTCCACCATGGAGATCAATTGGACTGCTGGCTTAAAATCCAACCAGATCGAAAAAGATGTCTGCCGATGCTACTACAACCAACCATTTTTTCATCGTAGCTTTTTGACTCTGATGTACATTCAGTCGTCACTAGCAACGACTCGGACCACCTTGGTAACAACTTTGAATGTCTTGGACACGGTAGCTCGGATTAAAAAATCCAACGCTTTGCTGACCGAGGTTACCAACCAACGAGTCAGCGACCGGGCCATGATCCGTTGGGGTTGGGAACGGCATTGCCTGAACAGCAAGAAACGTCAATTCATCAAACGTTTTTACGGAACGTACCCCGAGTCGTGGTACGCAAGCGAAAGTTGATCGAGCGGTCCAAGCTTCCTCAAACGTTCACGCTGCCGGCCCAAGTTCTTTGGCCATCCGGAGGAACAGCGTTTCCAATACCAAGCGACCGCGTTCGGGACGCGAGTGGCTTCGTTTGAGTTTTCCGTCCGCATCCAGTAACCAATCCAGCATCAAGCCGGCTCGATGACGACCAAGCTGTTTGATGCGAGAGCTAGCTTTGTCGATTTCACCGCCCCACGAGTTGAAACCAGCGTCCTTGAGCGAACCCGGAAGATTCGGTTTTCGGCGGTGACGCATGTCTCGCAAAACGATCTCTGTTGCCGTGCTGTACCTTCGCAGTGACCACGCAAGCTGACCGAACAACGCCAACGGATGCTCGCCCGATTGCAGCATGCGATCCAGCAGTTTCAGCGCCGTTGCGGCATCGCCCTCAGTTGCGGCGTCGATTGCATCCCACATCGTTTGAGTCCGCCAACCTCCGACGGCCATGCGAACCGTTTCAACGTCCAGCTTGCCCTTGTCGTCCACGTACAAAGCCAACTTTTGCAGTTCCTGATCCATGCGACCGAACTCACTATCGGTTAATTCGATCAACGTGGCGGCGCCGGCGGCAGGCAGCGTAAAGTCATAGTCGGCTTTGGCTCTGGCGATCAACCATTTTTGAATGGCTCCCTGATCCGGCTGTTTGCTTTTGCCTCGCATCGGAGCATCACAACGAATCTGCAAACCGTTTTTGTGAATCGCTTTGTAAAGCCGAGTGTTACTGGCCCATTTGCTGACAATCAACATCAGCACGCCCGATTTTTCTTTCGCCGAATGAAAGTCCTCAATTCGATCACGATAATTGCTGACGAATTTGTCCGCGTCATCGACCACGACAATCTTCGGGCCATCGCCGCCAAATAAGGACCGCGTCGAAAGCTCGTCGTTGACGTCGGCCCACGTGGCTTGATCGCCTTCCAACTGAGTCACTGAGTATTCTGACGATTCGTTGTCATTATTGGCCAGCTTTCCGATCACCAATCGCTTGAGAAACCGCTCGCCGCCGAACACAGGGCACACCCCGGCCGGCAATTCGGCCGATGGCGAATCAAGAAACTCAAATACGTGGACGGTGCCTTTCATGAAGTTCATTGTAGCCGTTTTCCGAGCGGGCGTCATGTAAGCCATTCATACGGAGGATCACACGTAGCCATCACACTCCGTGTGAT
>CAZLYM010000054.1:0-1922 GCA_964563475.1 uncultured Pirellulaceae bacterium | reverse complement strand
GTAGCCATCACACTCCGTGTGATGAACCGCTTTATAAATCACGCGGAGCGTGATGGCTACTTAACCGTTACTCGTCGCTACTTTGCAGTCGCTCGCTGATAAGCGGGCTGCAGCCTAGGCAGAATCCTCAACGCGTTTCGAAAGTACACCTTTTCCAGCACGTCATCGGGCAAGTGGATTCCATAGATTCGCCAATAACCTTGTGGCGGCGGTTGTTTGTCGCTGTAAGGGAAATACTCGTCCCGCGTTTCGAGGAACCGCCAATAGAGTTTCAATCGAGCGTCTTCCCACGGCCCGTCGGTGCCAAAGAGAACCCGATCCTGATACTTGATGAAAAAATCCCGAGCCGAGTAGGGTTGCCGCCCCAGCTCGTTGATCCGCGATGCGAATTCGATCACCAGATTCGGATACTCGTCCAACCACTTTCCCACCGACGCTAGGTCTTCACCGTTGTTGGCCACATGGGCCCCAATGAAAGTTGTTTTGGAGTGCCGCTTGATGACGCGATTTCGAGCCGCCAGCAGTTCCTCGCGTGATGGAAAGCGATCACCATGAAAACTCCAATCCGGATGCCGCCCGAGTTCTTCGAGGCGTTCGTTATTCGCATCGATCGGCTGAAAAAATGCCACCGGATCGGCCACATGGATGATGATCGGCAACTTCAACGTTCCACAGGTTTCCCAGATCGGATCCCAGCGAGTGTCATCAATCTTCATCAATGAGCCATCCGCATTTTTATTTGTTAGGCCAAACGCTTTGAAAAACTTGATGCCGAGGATGCCATTTTCTTTGGCGACTTTCAGTTGCTCAACGCACGTCCGCACAAACCCTGGCTGGCTAGAAGCCCATGTCTTTGGATTGTCTTTTTTTCCGTCGCCAATGAAATCAATATGAGCAAATGGGACCAAGCGATCTCGATACTCGTCGCCCAAATACTTTAGATGGTCCGTTTCATTTCCCAGCACCGCATCCAAGCTAACCGAGATCGCGATGTTATTCTGATCCATCACACGAACGTACTCGTCCAGACGTTCACGCTGCCCTCTGTATCGAAAGAAAAAATGATTGTGGACATCAATCACCGGAAACTTTGCATGCGGTAGATCGGTCTTGGCAACTTCCAGCGTCGACCGGGGGCTGAAGTCGCTCAGCAAGAGATTTTCCGTTGTCACGCTTTCGGTAGGGCTTGCGGGTTCGGTCGAGCGTGATGACGAATCCTGAGCCGGCAGCATCAATGCTTGGAACCCTACCAGAATTAAAACAACCAGCGTCAAGGCGTTACAACTCAACGGCGTGAAAGAAATAAAGCAATGAGAAACAAAGCAACGCGACATAACAATCTTTCCAAGGCAAGACTTCGCCACACACGGGAGAACATGCGTATCCACCGTGCCCTGGCGATTTTTAGACAACGAGTCACCTCGTTTAGCAGCAATTTACCACAGCTCAGAAATCAAAAAATGGTTTGGCTATTTCGGGCTGATACGGTGTTTGGGCTTTCTGACAGCAATCAGCTTGGCATAGGGGGGGTGAAAAATCCCACACTCACGTCGAATGTCTTTCAAAAACTTGATCGATTCCCGTCTATTTGTTGGATGGTGTGATGCGATGCACAGTTGGCCGCACGGCAACCGGAATATGTTTGACACTTAATTCTGTTTTGCTTCGCTCCAACTTTTCATTAAGGAACCTCCCATGTTACGACATATACTCCTTTCCACTACCGCAGTGGCCTTACTTTTTGTTACTGCAAATGCCCACGCACAAAGTGGCTCCCGCGGTGCTGCCCCTTCATTCTCTGCTCCTGTCCAATCTGCACCGGCTATCGGCGGGTCAGGATCATCATTTGGAGCGAGGCAAACTTTCTCGCAACCGGCACCGGTCTACTCGCAGCCAGCACCGGTCTACTCGCAGCCAGCACC
>CAZLYM010000053.1:4399-21516 GCA_964563475.1 uncultured Pirellulaceae bacterium | reverse complement strand
CGGTGAAGGCACTGCGTGGATGGCTGAGGAAGCGGGTGCTCGCCAAGGGCCAGCCAAAAAGAAATGGCTCGCCCGTCTTTCTGAACAAGTTCGGCACGCGTTTATCGACACGCAGTGTGGCTCGAATGCTGGAGAAATACTTGAAGATCACGGGGCTCGACCTCCGCACGTCGCCCCACACCTTGCGGCACAGTTTCGCAACGCATCTGCTCGACCGAGGAGCCGACATTAGAAGCGTGCAGGAGTTGCTGGGACACAAGTCGCTGGTGACAACTCAAATTTACACCCACGTCAGCACTGCGGGGCTCAAGCGAGCTTACGAACAGGCTCACCCAAGAGCCCGCAAGCGGAGCGGCTGACCGAAGGCAGCGTTGCGGAGTATCAGGAACTTTCTGTTCTGATCCACAACGGCAACGATTTTCTGTGCGTTACCGTTTCCGTGGCTAGTCTTTTTGCCGTGAAGGCGGGACTTGGGCACCGTGCACATATCTCTATGGATGGTGGTCGAGAAATACGATGACCACAGATGTCCAGCAAGTGCTCAGAAAAAACGTTGTTTTGATCTGACCCTAGCCTGTTAATAGAAATCACCGTGCTGTCTCGCATGGTAGTTGGTTTCACTATCGCTTGGCCGGCTTTCTTTTTTCGGTTTGATGATCTGGCGGTTGGCCGCCCGATCGAAACGGCATCGGAACATCTACTGGCAACTTATCTGCCACTGTCTGTGCTGCTGGTGGTTCGTAAGTGGTTGATCTTGCTTTCAAGGGCTTCCCACATGTCGCGTACAGGTTCACCTTGCAGTTAATTGAACATTAATTCGCCCGTTTGGTAATACCAATTATTCGGTTGCGTGGTCTGTTTTGCTCATTGAGTTATAGCATTGGGGTGTTAGAATTAATGCGTTGACTTGTAATTGTGGTCCGCACTGATATGACGGGTGTGCTTCAAGTGCTGAATGTTCTAGGGAACGTGGCAATGCCTATATGAAATACATTCCTTTCGATCCTCAGTGTCGCGCTTGTTTATCAACAATCGAGTCCACTTCTTGTATCTGTATCATCGGGGACTCTGGGTAGGTCGAAATTTAAAGAGCAGGTGCAGAAGATTGTAAACTGGTGGTAACCGAACAACCTCATGGGGTCAAATCATGTCCTCTCCAGATCAAAATTTGAAAATTGTGATTGTGAATCGCAACTATCCGCCTCGTTCAGGCGTTACTGGAGAATCCGCCTGTAAGCTCGCGCGATATCTTGAAACCAAGGAGAACGCCAAAGTTGCGGTTGTTTCCTCGCGTAGCAACTATGCCGGAGGGGGGGCTGAGCTTCAGCCCGCGGGTGACGTTCGCCTGATACGGTCCTGGTACGATGGAAAGAACAAGGTCCTTCGTCTGCTGAGCACGTTCGTTGAGAGTTGCCTACTAATCAGAACCGCGCGGTCCCTCAACCCCGATCGAGTCATCGTGATGACCGATCCGCCGTTTCTTCAGTTTTGGGCACCACGTTTGCTGTCTGGAAAATGCTCGTGGACACTGTGGTCGATGGATCTTTATCCGGACGCGTTTGTTTCAAGCCAGTTGGTCAAGCCCAACAACTTGGTGTACCGGATTTTAAGGCACTGGACTTACCGAGAAGCGCCAGACTCGCTGGTCGCGCTTGGTCCGTTGCAGGCGAAGTACCTCAGGGCCGCTTATCGTGAGCCGATTGAATCGGTTGCGATCGTTCCGTGTGGAGTCCACGTGAATCAAGATCAAGGGGCTTCTGAGCCAGCATGGAAAAAAGACAGTGCCGGCAAAATAGTGCTTGGCTACTGCGGAAATCTTGGTGAGGCCCATTCGACTGAATTTCTTAAGCAGGTCATCGATCATTTCGACCCCACGCGATTTCATTTGGTGCTTTCGGTGTACGGAGTCAAATCGCAGGAAATCTTGGAGCACGTTCAAACAAAACAAATGGGGATTTCAATTGTCTCTAGGGTCGAGCGAGAGCAGATGCGTTTCATTGACATCCACCTTGTCTCTCTAATGAAGAACTGGTCGCACGTATGCGTTCCCTCCAAGGCTGTCAGCGCCATTTGCTCTGGTTCACCAATTCTATTTTACGGTAACTCTGATTGCGATACTTGGGAAATGCTTGGGGGCGGTGGGTGGTTGATTCGCCAGTCTGCCCGCGAACGCGACGTTTCGAAAGCTGTAAAATATTTTCTTGACTCCATTGATCACAGTGCCCTCGCGGCCAAGAAACGAGACGCATTAGCGGTCGCGTCTGTTTTGCAAGAAATGCATGAATTTGGCTACTATCAAGTGGCGAAGGAGCTTGGACTTAAAGACGCCCCAGCGGATGTTCGCCCTGCCAGTCCAACTCCTGTTTCTGGCGCGACGATCAACGGCTTGCTGCCGAAGCCGAACGCACTTGTTACTGATTGAGCGATTTTTGCCAAGAAGCCTCCATCGTCTGCGGCAAGGCAGAAATCAACGAGAGTCAACGTATGCTTGGTATCTTTCAGGCGGCTGTCGACAGCCGCCTGAAGTTTCTTACCAAGATCAGTAATGATCTCTTGAAGGCGCTCGGCATCAAAGATATCGGTCGCCTCTGACAGCGAACCGAGCGATGCTCGCGGGCATCCGAGCTTGCGTTGAACTTTCTTCAGTTCACTGGCTTGTTGAATACCACGTAGTGAAGTGACAATTTGGTTGAACAGACAAAGCAAAATGAGTATGCAGTACTGATCGTCGTGTAGCTTGCGATTGCCTGCGGTATCTCGTTGACAGCCGTCGTCGTGCAATCGTTCAAGCAATGGGCGAAGTCGATCAAAGTACTTCAGCCCGCCAATATCGTGGCTCTGGATCTCGGGCTTGATAGCTCGACTACGAGTTGAGGACTGCGAACTCATGCCGCGGTTATGCGCCGCACAGCACGACAGCGCCAGTCCAACTAACCTGTACAAACCATCTTGTTGGTGCGGCGCAAATCCTGTGCCGAACAGTATTGGCTGCGTCTCCTTTTCTCTACCCTAAAAAACCCTCCCTGGCTTTTCACTGGACGTGAACCAAGGAGGGCTTCTGTTCTTTGCCAAGCGAAGGGCATTCAATTGAATCTTTCGCAAGACATTCAGGGAATTTCAAATTTACTTAGACGCGTCAATAGAACCGCTACGCAAAAATTTATGGGTGCTCGCCAAGGGCCAGCCAAAAAGAAATGGCTCGCCCGTCTTTCTGAACAAGTTCGGCACGCGTTTATCGACACGCAGTGTGGCTCGAATGCTGGAGAAATACTTGAAGATCACGGGGCTCGACCTCCGCACGTCGCCCCACACCTTGCGGCACAGTTTCGCAACGCATCTGCTCGACCGAGGAGCCGACATTAGAAGCGTGCAGGAGTTGCTGGGACACAAGTCGCTGGTGACAACTCAAATTTACACCCACGTCAGCACTGCGGGGCTCAAGCGAGCTTACGAACAGGCTCACCCAAGAGCCCGCAAGCGGAGCGGCTGACCTGAAACCAGCGCCGGAGAACATTGCCCAGTTTCCGGTGGCTGTCTAGTGATAGGCCCGGTTTTTGAATTTCTACGACTTGTGATTTGATGGCAGAATGAGACAATGATGACTTATGAAAGGTCATCATGGGATCTAATTTGAGTACTGCCAGCAAAGTTCCCGTCAATCTTGGGAAACGAAGTTACGACATCGTCATTGGTCCCGGTGCCATCGATGAAGTCGCCTCGACCATCACGTCGACCGTCCAGACATCTCACTTGGTGGTCGTCAGCGACTCGAACGTTGCGCCGATCTACCTAGAAAAAATTCAACAGCAGCTGTCGGGATCATTCGACCGAATCGACAGTATGGTGGTGCCTGCCGGAGAACCCTCCAAATCGGTCGCTCAGTGCGATCAGCTTTGGCAGCAGATGATTCAGCTGAAAACGGATCGCAAATCGGCGGTCGTCGCGCTGGGTGGCGGCGTCGTTGGTGACTTAGCCGGATTCCTAGCCGCCAGTTTCACTCGCGGCTTGCCGTTTGTGCAGATCCCGACCTCGTTGTTGGCTCAGGTCGACAGTAGTGTCGGAGGAAAAGTCGGCATCAACCTGCCTCAGGCCAAAAACATGGTCGGCGCGTTCTGGCAGCCTCGGTCGGTGATCATTGATCCACTGGTTCTCAATACGCTCGATGAGGCAAACTATCGGGCGGGAATGGCGGAAGTGATCAAGTATGGCGTGATCATGGATGCGGATTTTTTCCAGTTCTTGGAAGCTTCCGTTGACCAGATTAAGGCCCGCGATCCCGACACGCTGACGAAAATTATTGCTCAGAGTTGCCGCTGTAAGGCTCAGGTCGTGGAAGAAGATGAGCAGGAGACGACGGGGCGGCGAGCGATTTTGAACTATGGCCATACTTACGGGCACGCGATCGAAGCCGTATTCGGTTACGGCAAATTCCTGCATGGGGAGGCAATCGCGATCGGCATGACTTGTGCCGCGCGTCTGGCCAAACAATTGGGCATGGTCGATCAAGCTTTTTGCGACCGTCAAACGAAGTTGTTTCTTGACGTTGGGCTTCCGGTCGAATGTCCGGATGAAAAACTCGACCCGCTGATGGACGCGATGATGCGAGACAAAAAAGTGTCGGGTGGGAAATTGAAACTGATCCTGCCGACCGGCCTTGGGAACGTCGAACTGATCGACGCCCCAGATCGGAAACAGATTCTTGATAGTTGGAAACAGGAATGAGCACGAAGCCAGTTGCCGACACACCCGTTGATGCTCGATCGGTCGAGCTTGAGGCGGCGATGCGGCTGCATCTGGTTCCCGGCATTGGCCCGGTCACTCATGGAGAGCTCGTCCGTGTGTTCGGTTCGCCTGAAGGTGTTTTAAAAGCCTCTCCGGCGGACATTCGAAACGTGCCGGGCGTGGGGCCGAAACTGGTCCTGCAGCTGAGCTTAGCGAAAGAGTCAACCGGCGTGCAGTCACAGTTGGAGCTGTGCCGCCAGAACGACATTCAAATTATTACGCGTTCGGATGCGAACTACCCCAAGCCGTTGGCCGAGATCTACGACCCGCCCAATCTGCTGTTCTGTCGAGGTAAGCTACTGGACATCGATCAGGTCGCCATTGCGATCGTAGGAACTCGGCACGCCAGCAACTATGGAAGAGCAATCGCGACCCGCCTTGCAACGGGGTTGGCAATGGCCGGGTTCACCATCGTGTCTGGGCTGGCACGGGGGATTGATGCCGCGGCGCATCGGGCGGCGTTGGCAGCCGGTGGGCGAACGGTTGCGGTCCTTGGAGGCGGTCTGTTGAAAATGTACCCGCCCGAACACGCACAGTTGGCGAAAGAGATCGAAAAATCCGGTGCGGTGTTATCTGAATCGCTACCGATGCAACCTCCTAAGAGTGGTTCCTTTCCGCGTCGCAACCGCATCGTGACGGGACTATGTCTTGGTGTGATCGTGGTCGAGGCCGGGGAACGCAGCGGTGCCTTGATTTCCGCGCGGATGGCGATGGAGCAGGGCAGGGAAGTTTTTGCGGTGCCCGGTCGAGTCGATAGTCGAATGTCGCGAGGGTGCCATCGACTCATTAGCGACGGTGCGAAATTGGTTGAGTCGATCGACGACGTTTTGGAAGAGTTGGGGCCGTTGGCCAACCCGGCCAGAATCGACCCCGAAACCAGCATCCGGCATCCTGCCGAAATGAAGTTGAGCGATCAGGAAACGAACGTCCTGCGTGCGATCGGCACCGAAAAGACTGAGTTTGACGCGGTTGTTGTCGTCACCGGGCTGCCACCGGCTCGAGTTCTGGCTACTATCAGCGTGCTTGAGGTGCGGCGATTGGTTCGGCGAGTTACCGGGACCTCATTTGTGCGGGTTTAACTCGCTTGTTTTTTGAATTCCCAAAAGTTTGCGACCAGCACCATGCGATTTCGATTTCTTTTGTTACTTACCTTGGTCAGCTTGACTCTGGCGTTCTGCACAACGGGTTTGGCTCAACAGCCGGCGCCGGATTCGTCGAACGTGGCGTTCAAGCAGTTGCCTGGCTATGCGAGCTATCGCAATATTCGAAAGGTGCAACGAAAGCTGGCCAGTGGCGGCCGCGTCTTCAGGATTCGCTGGTCGGCCGACGGGGATAGCTTGCTATATCAGAAAAAAGGCGAAAAACGACAACTGAATCTGACCGACGGCTCGATCGGCGATGCGAACCCCAATACTGAACTGGCGGAAACTCCGAAGCGAGAATCGCGGGAATCCAAAACGCGTGTCCAGCGAGCTCGCCAACGGGCGCGAGAAGTATCGCCGGACGGAAAGTGGGTCGCGGTCTACAAAGATTACAACTTATCGCTGGAGCCAAAAAAAGAAAGCGATCAGCGATCAAGAGTGCTTACGACTGAAGGCACGCCACGATTGCGATTCGGGACGGGGTGTTGGGTTTATGGCGAAGAGCTGGACCAAGACACGGCAATGTGGTGGTCGGATGACAGCCAGAAGTTGGCTTACTACGAAATCAACGAAGAGGGCATGAAGGACTATGTGTTAACTCTCGACAACGTCAAACGATACACGCGTCCTCAGGCAACACGGTACCCCAAAGCGGGCAGCCCCAACCCCAAGGTCAGCTTGTGGGTCTACGATGTGGGCTCGGGAAGAAAACAAAAACTTCAGATTCCGGGGCCTGAAGATCAGTATCTGTTTAACGTTCGGTTTGTACCGGATTCACACACGCTGTTGGTTTATCGAGCAACGCGCCGTCAGGATACCTTGGACGTGTTGGCAATTGACGTCGATTCCGAGGTTGTTCGGTCGGTGGTTGCCGAGCGTCAGGAAACGTGGCAGCACAACCGCCCTACTCTTCGTTTTCTGGACGATGGCCAGCGTTTTATTTGGGAAACCGAACGGACTGGCTGGAAGCAATTTGAATTACGCTCGGTCGACGGCACACGTCTGAATGGGCTGGCCGATTCCAACAACTATCCAGCGCATCAGATTGTCCACGTTGATGAGTCGGCCGGCTGGTTTTATTACTCGGCGTACAGCGATGCGAATCCTTACAGCCTGCAGTTGCATCGATGTCGACTCGATGGAACTGAGCACGCTCGGATTACGGCATCGCCCATGAGCCATGGCGGTTTCAAAATTTCTCCGGATCACCGGTACGTGGTGGCGACACGGCAGCAGCTTGATACCCCTGTTTCAACCGTTGTTTATGACATGGCTGGCCATGAGGTGGCAGTTTTGGCCGAGGCATCGAAGACGGCGGCGAAAGAACTTGGCCTAGTGGATCCAGAATTGTTTACCTTCACGGCAGACGATGGGAAAACCACAATTTTCGGGACGTTGCACAAGCCATCGAATTTTTCAGCCTCAAAAAAATACCCTTTGTTGATCGACGTTTATGGTGGTCCTCAATCGGAAGGAATCGTCAACAACTACTCGCCGGCCAATCCGATTTGCGAACTGGGGTTTGTGGTGGCGAAGGTTGGCAACCGAGGCACCATTGGTCGAGGGAAGGCGTTTGAGTCTGCAAACTATCTGCGGCTTGGGGTTCCGGATCTGGATGATCAAGCTTCAGCCGTGAAGCATCTGGCCAGTCGATCCTATATCGATCAGAACCGCGTTGGAATTTACGGACATTCCTACGGAGGTTATCTCTCCGCCTTGGCGATGCTGCGATACCCGGACGTGTTTCACGTCGCTGTTGCAGGTGCTCCGGTGACCGACTGGCGAAACTATGACACGATTTACACCGAGCGTTACATGCGATTGCCAGCGGAGAATGAAGAAGGATACGACTTGGGGTCGTGCGTCAAACTGGCGAGTCAGCTAAAGGGAAAGCTATTGCTGGTCCACGGTTTGATCGACGACAACGTGCATCCGTCAAACACGTGGCAGTTGGTCAACGCATTCCACCAGTCAGATAAACGCTTTGACTTGATGATTTACCCTCAGTACGCTCATGGCATCGGTATCGGCACCGGTCGCTCCTACGAGGCCCTGAGATGGGAGTACTTTGTGCGGCATCTGAAGCCCGAGCTTTGATGTTGCAGCAAATTCCTGCGTTGCCCGATCGGTCTTGCTGGCAGCGCTAAGCTGGTATGCAATGTTCTGATTCGGCGGAAGGTGAGATGAAGCCTAGTTGCGGGTAGCTCGAAAACGCCCAGCATTTTTTAATATGCTGTCTGGTATACTTCGATCTGCCTTTTTGCCTTATGCCCAAAGCAGGGCAAGAAAGCCAATAGCAGAGACAGCCAACTGATAAGTTAGCATCAGGCAGAAGACCCCGGTCGTGACGCCGGCAACGAACTGAAGTTGTTGTTCCATGATAACTCTCTTGAATGTGGTAAAGCGAAAGTGGTTAAGCTTCGCAAAAAATCGAAACTTCACAACGTCTTAATTTGTGTGGCAACCGCTTTTTTTAATTGACAGATTTTCTGTAGATTTAGTGAGGCGGAATACGGGTTTGAATTGACGCTATGAAAGTGACGTTGTGAAGAAGGCCTCAGGATACCAACGGGAAGGGTTTTTAGGTTCTCCATTAATTCAAAACTGGTCCTGCTTTGGTTTGTTGGGGGCAGGTTAAGCTGAAATTGCTGTTCATAATGGGGCCAACGTGTATGATGTTGATAAATGTCAACGTTTTCCCGCCATTTCTGGACCCGACGCGGAGTTTTTTGCAAGCTAGAATTAGGAGAACTGTCCTTGTCGGTCTGGCCGTGACTGCCGACTTTATCCCCCTCGAGGGCGGAATCGTCTGACTCCTATAATTTTCCATTTTTGTCTTACTTACTTTCATGTCTGAGAAATCAATCGACCGTACATTCCACCGAGCAAATCGTTGGATCATTGCTTGCCTGATCATCCTGCCATTGGTTGTGGCTGCCGGGTGCCGCAAATCAACTTCAACTCCCCCTGCAGAACCAGCCGAAGACTCCCGTCCACCGGTCGTGCAGGACATGAACATTGTCCAGCCTGAATCATCAAACTGATTCTCACGACTTGATCATTTTTAACAGGATTGGAACACACGTTGAATAGCACGCATTGGCTTTCAATGATTGCGGGGCACAAGGTTGGGCAACGCTACGCGATTTCAGAAAAGCAGGGTACCATCGGCCGCGGCCCTTCAAACGCAATTCAAGTAATTGACGCAGAGGTATCACGGGTTCATTGCCGTTACCAAATCGAAGGAAATCGTCTTGAAGTCGCTGACCTTCAAAGCGCCAATGGGACGTTTGTCAACGGAAGGACCGTCGAACGTTACAAGCTAAACGATGGCGACCAGATCAAGGTTGGCTCGACTGTGTTCGAGGTCAAGATCGACGAAGTGCCGGACGAGATGATCTCGAACACCGAGTTTTCAATTCATGGAAAGTTTCCGGCGAGTGATTTGCCGAGTTCGTTGTCGTATTTTCCGAGAGGGAAGAACTTTTTCAGTGGTGGCGACTCTAACCAAGATTCCGCAGATGCTGCTGATTCTGTTCGGGTGGCCCAAGTTCTCAACGACATGAGCTTCATCTACGACGCTTCGCTGGTTACTAGCAGTAAAGCCGATCGACAGGAAATGCTCAACGAGCTTATTGATTTGATTTTCAACTGGGTCACCGCTGATCGATGCGGTGTCTTGCTCCGGGATGCTGGCACCGGAAAATTTACTGCTGAGGCAATGCGATCACGCAGTCTTGAAACCTGTCAGGACAATTTGGTGATCAGTCAATCCATCGTTGACTACGTTTGCAAACATCGTGTCGGCATTCTTACCTCGAACGCCTTGGAGGACCAGCGACTTCCCAAGAAGGACAGTATCAAACGAATTGGCGTGCGGGAGGCGATCTGTGTGCCGATAAATGGGCGGGATGAATTGCTAGGCGTGATCTACATTGACGCACTTGATCCCAACAAGAAGCCAGAAACGGACCGATTTAACAAAAACAATCTGAAACTGATGATCGCAATCGGCTTACAAATTGGGTTTGCAATCGAAAATGAACAATATTTTAAGAAACGCCTTGAACAGCAGCGGTTGGTCACGATTGGGCAGACGACAACTTCGCTTTCGCATCACTTGAAGAATGTTCTGCAGGGAGTCAACGGAGGTGCGCATCTGATTGAATCTGGGTTGAAAGCCGATGATCTCCAAACGATCAAAACTGGCTGGGCAATCGTGAACCGAAACCAGGGTGAAATATCGAAAATGGTCAACGACATGCTGTTGTTCAGCAAGCCATATGACCCGCATCTCGCTCAAGCGGATTTGAACGAAGTTATTACTCAAGTAGTCAATGAAATCGAACCGTCGCTCGCCAGAAGAAACATTCAATACGACTGGAGCCCCACTCCCGGGCCTGTATTGCTCAGGATCGATCCAAGAGGTATTCATTGGGCGCTATTCAATCTGATCAACAGCTGCGCTGCAGCCTGCCATGGACTGACGCACGGCACAATCAAAGTCACGGTCGCCCTTACTGATGACGAAAATGTCCTGATCGCCATTGAAGACAATGGCCAGTCGGTCCAAGCGAATTACGTTGAAGACGTATTTTCTCCGACTACCTCTGATCCAGGTCACAGTATGAACCCGGTTGAACTGGCGGTTAGCCGAAAAATAATTCTGGGGCACAACGGAGAGGTGATCCTCAAGTCTTCAGAATCCGACGGCAATCTTTTCCACATCCAGTTGCCGCTGGAGCAACCAAGTTCCAGTAAAACCGAATGATGGTGGGCCGCAGGGAGCCACGTGAAAGTTTTGGCCGTTTCTAAGTTGGGCTATGCGGCTTTTGAGGGTTCGGATCCGTCAAAGTCCAAAACTCGTGTTTAAACTGTTTCGTCTGTAAGACGTGAGCCAGTTGGGGAAGGGCCGACGGTAAGAGTCTAACAGGTAAAATGGCGATAATTTTCTTCAGGAAGCGTTCTAGTCGCTTTTGAATCGAGCTAGCAGTTTGTCGTGAAGATAGCCTACTAATTTTTGGTCAGCTTGGCTGCTCAGAGTTCGATTGCCCAGAATTCTTTCGCCCGTTACACTTGCCAGCAAGCGACTGGGGCGAACTACATGGATGTAAATTACGCTGCTTAGTGAATGTCTTCACTCGAGGCTCGCTGAGAAGTTGGATCATGGAGGATCGGATGCGTCGAATTAACCCTGCCCTTTTTTCGCTTTCTGCGATTAGTTCTTGCGTCGCCGCGCTTTTGATGCCGGTCGAGTGTTTCGGTCAGGATGGCTCGCCTGAAGGCAAGAAAACGGTTGAGCCCGTGTTTCGAGTCTCCAAGCTTAGCGATGCTACTCACAGCAACGTCGAGCAGGATCTTTTGAAAACGAAGCCCGTTGGCGAAGCCATCAAAGCAGAAGTCATTGCCGAAGCGAAGGCGACGGGGCACAGTCTTGATAAAGCAATCGACCTGGCCTACCAATCTTTGGGGCATATGCGATCGAGCGTTCAAGATTACACCGCGATCATGGTCAAGCGTGAACTGATCGACGGAGCCATGGCCGAACCTGAATACATGAAGTTGAAAGTTCGTTGCCCTCGAGAAACAGCTGCGGGGAAAACACCTTTCAGCGTTTACATGAAGTTTTTACGTCCCAAGGCATTCGCGGGTCGCGAAGTAATCTGGGTGGACGGAGTCAATCAGAATCGACTGTGCGTCCACGAGGGGCGAGGTTTGATGTCCATGCGTGAGTTCAACCTTGATCCAACGGGTTGGGTCGCGATGAAAGGTAATCGGTATCCAATCTACGACGCAGGAATTGAAAACCTGATCGTCAAGCTGATTGAAAAAGCCGAGCGTGACCGGGCTGCGGGGCCATGCACAGCTACTTACCGCGAAGGTGCTCAAATCAACAAGCGTCCTTGTACGTTGATCGAACTGGTTCATGACCAACGCAAGGCTCCCTACGAGTTCCATAAAGCACAGGTCTTTATCGACACTGAGCTGAACTTGCCCGTTCGCTACGCAGCGTACGACTGGCCTGCTTCGCCCGGTGGGGCACCGGTGTTGATGGAAGAATACACTTACGTGAACATC
Source organism: uncultured Pirellulaceae bacterium (assembly GCA_964563475.1). GTDB lineage: Bacteria > Planctomycetota > Planctomycetia > Pirellulales > Pirellulaceae > Mariniblastus. Next base: position 9,514 of record CAZLYM010000053.1, on the reverse strand, counting down.
GATGTGAACACTGGTTTGAAGGATCTGGATTTCGATCCGTCCAACCCAGCCTATCACTACCCCAACCGATAGTGGCGTCCGTCAAAAAACGGCTAGCCGCTTTCAGGGCTCGGCCGTTCGTGCGACCGGCCAAAGCATAGTCGTTCTGAGGCGGTGCCAGCACTTTCAGTGCATTCTTCGAAACCTTTCCGTTAGCCTGCTCCATCACATTGGAGTGGGCGGCACGGTTCTTCCCGATCGGCAAAGTGTGGTATAACAAAATCGCTGCTTGTTAAGCAGTTTTGTGAACCTCATTTTCCGACGGAGTCAACGATGAACTGGCGTTTCAAACTGGCTGAATGCACTTTTACGATTCGACCAGTCGGGCTCCGCATTTTCCTGTCGCTTGCGCTGGCTGCTACCGCGGGAATGACAGCAACCGACCTGTTCGCACAAGACGCTCGGGCAAATCGCCGAGCCTTCGTTGAGGATCTGTTGCGAGGCTTGATCAACTCCCAGCACCCTCGACTTCCAGACAATCGCGGCGGCGTTCAGGGCAACGGCGTGCCCAGAGGCCAGGCCACTCCGCGGCCGGTGGTCGAGGTCTCCCCCAAAATGCGATCGGTCCGCGAAAACCTCAAAGCGATGGCGGCGCAATATGACATTCTGATTCGTGAGCTACAAACGCTTGAGCGGAACTCGGCTTACTTTCGCCCATTGATGGCGGATGCTTTGCAGGTTCGGGCTGAGATTGATGCCATCTCGCGCCGGGCCCAAGTCTACCCGCGCATTGACTCGATCGCTGCTGACTACCAACGAGTCGACCGCGACTACCGGGTGCTTACACATCGGCTTCGCCAAAGTCGACAGCTCAGCCAGCCTGTCACCAGTTGCCTTGATCGAATCGGCCAAATCGACACGAAGCTGTGCGACCTATTCGGGATCGAACCGCAAATCGACCGCCGCGAACTGCTGCGCTTAACAACCTCTTTACGAAGTGATTTCCAACACCTGCTGCAGGATATCTATTACGCATCCAATCGTGCCCCTGAACTGACTCCGGTACTGAACGATGGGAAACGGCTGTACGCAAACATTAACCAATCCACCGGTCTGATTTCATCGGCTCAGTATTCGACGATCGTTTCTGCGTTTAAGAGATGCGATCAACAATGGCGAGACTTTAATCGAAAGCTTTACCCATTCGCCGACGAAAGACTGCTGCGAGACCTACAACAGATCGAATCTCATGGTGCACAAATCCGCGACCAACTGTATCTGGAAACGGAACTCGACCGCGAGTACTTGGCCTTCCTAGCCACTTCGGTGAACACCGGTACGACCGACATTCTGAATCGCGTTACGTTGAATCACTTGCTGCAATGCGAAGACCCGAACCAGATCCTAGTCAATGCTCGGGAATTTTGCCAAGCAGGGGAAGTCTTGAAACAGAACATTGCGTCGGGACGGCCCATCAATGCCTTGGCGACTGACTACCGCCTGTTCGATACCCAGTGGGGGAACATGCAGAGCCAACTGGCTCAGTTGAATGATGCGTCCATCAATCAACGCTTAGCTGACATCAATTACACCGTTTCCACACTCAGTCAAAGCTTTGGGGAAGGCAATGGGCTATCAATTGACCAAATGATCCAGATGACGGCTCGGCTGGATCAACTGACCTATCAGCTTGATCGAGAAATCGATCGAATGATGGCGACAGGCGCATACGGAGGAGGCTTTGCCCGTTCCATCAGGAAGGATGCTCATCAGCTGAATGTCTCGGTTCACGACCTGCAATCAAATATCGCAGCTGGCCAAAGCATCAAGTCGGTGGCGAGCCAAGTTCGTCAGGTCTACCGTGGGTGGGATAAAACCAAGGCGCGCATCGCGAAACTGAATGATGCCGATCAGCGCCGCCTGTATCGCTTCGACAGTCAGATCGAGCCAACCATGGTCAAGCTGAAGCTGGTATTTGAAAAATAAGCCACTGCGTCTGAAATCGTTTGTCGCCCAAGAGAACAAAGATCCAGAGCATTTGGGTAAACGCTGGCATGAGCAACGGATTCGGCTCGTTTAGGCCGCGATCGCAAACTTGCACTTTGTCTGTTTTTAATCACCATATCCCACGGTTAAGCTGACCTCGGGTTCGGCAGATGATTCGAACGGGGCGTGCTTTTCAAATATCTAGCCCCCCCGAGACACAACAACTCAGTAAATTTGCCGTTTTAACTGTCGGGCGGTCGGCGTAAAATGGTGTCTGGCACAACAACGACTTTCCGACAGCCTAGGCTTTGATCGAACATGGCAATTGACTCTTCCAGCGAAACGAAAACGCCCAAAAGGCTCTCGAAATCAACCGAGGCCGAACGCGACGCGGTTGCGAAGGACCTGCACGTGGGCACGGGCATTAAAAGCAAGCGGATTCCCAAACCCGAGAAGGTGGATAAGCACAGCAAAATCCTCTGGGATTACTTGATTCCCGTGGTTGCATTTCATTTGCTGATTCCGGTGGCATTGACGGGCTACTTTTTCAGCTGGTGGGGCGTGGCGTTTTTACCGATCGGAAACTATATCTTCACGTCGATGGGAATCGGAGCCGGCTATCATCGCCTGCTAACGCACCGGGGCTTCGACTGCCCGAAATGGTTTGAGTACCTTCTTGCCACGCTGGGCGTTTGCAGCCTGCAAGATTCACCGGCTCGTTGGGTGCTGGTCCACCGAGTCCATCATCAGCATTCTGACCACCAGCCCGACCCGCATACCCCCAAGGTTAGCGCATTCTGGTCTCACATGGGTTGGTTGTTTGTCGAAAACCGCGACTTGAGCACCGGCGCGGCGTACGATAAGTACACACGCGACATGATGCGAGACCCTTACTACCGCTGGCTTCAACGCGGTCTGAACTGGGTGTGGGTTTATGTCGCCCATTCCATTTTGTTCTTGGTGGCAGGTTTTGGAATCGCGGCCGCTGTTTGTGAAACGTCCGCCGAGATGGTTCGGTTTGGCTTGCAGTTCTTCATGTGGACGGTCGTGATGCGAACCGTTTACACATGGCATGTAACTTGGGCGATCAATTCAGCCGCGCACATGTGGGGCTATCGAAACTATGAAACTCGTGAAGATAGCCGCAATAATTGGCTGTTTGCGATATTGACCAATGGGGAAGGTTGGCACAACAATCATCACGCCGACCCTCGATCGGCTCAGCACGGACATCAATGGTGGGAATTTGACTTCACGTACATCACGCTGTCTGCTTTGGAAAAGATTGGTCTGATCAAGAACTTGGCCCGCCCGAACCATTCGGCGCTGGATCGAAAAGCGGTTTGATCTTCACGCTCCAAATACCGTGCTGAACGAGCTTTCCCCGTGCCCTACCTGATTGGAACCGACGAAGCAGGGTACGGTCCGAACCTCGGGCCGCTGACGGTGACCGGGACGCTCTGGCAGGTCCCTGATGAGAATTTGGACCTGTACCACTGCTTGAAACCCATCGTTTCAAGTCAATCGCCGGGCCGAAACCTGCAGGCTGATTCCAAGCTTCACGTAGCGGACTCGAAATTCGTCTACCAGGCCAGTCGCTCCATTGCGTCGCTCGAACGCAGTGTGCTGGCAATTTTGTGTTCGCTTCGCTCCCGCGTGCCGACCGACGATCGAGAACTGTTGCGGGCGACGTTCTCTCAATGCGTTGAAGATCGCGTTGCATTACTTGCGGGAGAAAACTCACTCTGGTCGCCCGCAGAAGCATTTGACTTACCACTTTACGGTTCGGTCGATTCTCTGCGAGCTTCGAGTGAACGATTTTCGGAAGCTTGCCAAGCGGCAAGCGTTGACTTGGTTGACGTTCGGTGCCAGCCCGTCTTTCCGGCGACTTTCAACCGTCTTACCGACTCGCTTGGCAATAAAGCGCATGTGCTTTCCGGTCAGACGATGCAAATCATTTCCAAGCTGCTGGAAAAAACTCAGCATGAAAACCAAAACGTCACCATCTATTGCGATAAGCACGGGGGCCGGAGTCGCTACCTGCCAATGATCGCGCAATATTTGACGCGGCAGCCTGTTACCGTGGAAACCGAAGGTCGTGCTGTCAGTCGCTATCACTGGCTGCAAGCAAAACGGAAAATCACGATCCATTTTTCGGTCGGGGGAGAAACCCAGCTTCCGGTGGCATTGGCGTCCATGGTTTCTAAGTACGTGCGAGAGATTTTCATGCACGTCTGGAACGAGTTCTGGCAAGATCATGTGGACGACTTGAAGCCCACCAAGGGCTATCCCGTGGACGCCAAACGCTTCATGAGCCAGATCGAGACGACTCGCGAAAAACTGGGGATTGCTCGTTCTCAAGTCTGGCGAAACCGGTAGCGTCTATCACGCTGGCCGACGCTATCAGGGTGTTAAGATAGGTAGTAACCGGAAACATTTCTGAATTTACAGATTTTGACGAAAGAGTCGACCTTTCTGATTCCGATGAATTTCTGCGAAGGCTTCCGCCGTGCGAGCGAGCGCGATTGGATGCTAACCCCCAAAAAAGAGCAGGAAAGTCAAAATGTTCTGGTTCACAAAACTCAACAAAATCATGTTCGCGGCGATCGTTTGCTCGTCTTTGATGAGCTTCGCGGCTGCGGAAGCCAATGGACAGCAGGCCGAATTTGAACGCCGAGCCGAAGCCATGCGAAGGGCTCGCAGCCGACAAGTCGTGCCAGCGAGGGCATCGATTCAGCCGGAAGCGGTCGTCACGTCTGAAGCGGCAGAACTGCCACGTCAGCAAAAGCGTGTTGCTGCCTCTCGTGGCAGAAGCGTTCCAGCAGCCGGTCGCAACGTACGCGTGGCACAAGCTCAAACCGCTCGCCCGGTTCGATATGCTCAGGGGTCTGGTTCCGGCGGAGCGGGTGCTTATCGCTCCACATCACCCCAGTTTGCTCAGAATCTGGCTCCCGGAACCGTCATTGATGGTGGCATCGTTGGTGAAACTGTGATCGATGGCGGCTATATCGGCGAGACCGTTGTGGACGGTGGCTACGTGGAGGAAGGCTACAGCGATGGGGTTTACTACGAAGGTGAAGTTGAAGTCGGCTGCGATAGCTGCGGCGAATCTGGAGCCTACTTCGAAGGCGGGTGTGGCGCTGGTGGATG
>CAZLYM010000053.1:0-4299 GCA_964563475.1 uncultured Pirellulaceae bacterium | reverse complement strand
GGTGGATGCGGGGTTGGATCATGTTGCGGTCGGGGCGGATGTGCTCCGGGAGACTGCTGGTTGGCTGGCCTTGGCGGCGTGCTTCGAAATGGCGAGTACTTCCTTGGTGGGGTTGGTTTTCAAGAGCCACTTTATTCTGCTCCTGACGGAAGTGGCCAAGAAATTCAAGATAGTAACTTCGGCTTTTATGGCGGATTTAACTTTGGCGTTCCGTTGTGTCGTCTGACATGTGGGGTTCTGTCGGGGCAGATTGGCTTACGCTCGGTTCAGACGAACTTCAGCGGTAACGAATTTACCAACGAGAGCCGGGATCAACTTTTCGTAACTGCCGGTTTGTACCGACGCGTCGACTACGGTTTGCAGTTTGGCGTCGTGGGCGATTACTTGCAGGACGAATTTTATGGAGATGCGGGCCTCTCGCAGATTCGGGCGGACTTAGGTTGGGTCTATGCGGGTGGAAACATCTTCGGTTTTCGATACGCAGGAGCTCAGGATAACGACGTTATCTCTGGAATATTCAACGGCAATGACTTCACTGGCCAGAATGTTCGCGTTCACGACCAGTACCGGTTCTACTATCGATCCAATGGTCCTAACGGAGGATATGGCGAGTTATTTGCAGGTTGGACTGAGGACAATCAGACAATTTTGGGGTTCGACTTTGACGTTCCCATCAGTGAAAAAATCGCGATCGAGACGAATTTGACCTACTTCTTCAATGATGACGCTGCGGATTCTGTCTTCCCCGACCCGCCTACATTTCAGGGCAGCAATGCCGAAGAAGCTTGGAATATCTCGGTCGGTTTCGTCTATCGTCCTCAAGGTCGTCGGTACTACAAAAACTACGACCGCCCACTCTTCGACGTGGCTGACAACGGTACGATGTTGGTCAGACGCAGAAATTGATCCTCCAATCCGGTTATTCTGACCAATCCCCAGACCCTCTCAGAAATCGAGAGGGTTTTTTCGTGCGGTCGGTCGAGAACTGCTGGGACAGGAACTGCTGGGGCAGCCCGAGCAATATTGCGTTAAATTTCGGGCCTTTCGGAAAGGCCGGGCCCTAGGCTAGAATGCCGACTTGATTTTCCCTGACACGATTCTCGCAGCGAAGCAACATGCTCGCGCGATGGAGACCTTCTGTGAGCGACGATATCTACGATTATTTCAGCGGAAACGCTACTCGAAAAGTTGAACCGATCGAGGACGACGATGACGACGTGACTCAACAGGAACCTGCGCAAGTAGAGGCAGAAGCGGAAGCTGACTCGGTTGCCGATTCGCCTGAGCTGGCTTCGGCCACGCCAGAAATTGCTGAAGCAGACGCTCCCGAGCCCGCTGAGCCGGAAGCAACCGGTGGGCATTGGGATTTCCTTGCTGGATTTCTGGGAATCGGAGGCTCCAAAGGAAGCGCGAAGCAAAAATCAGCTTCTGCAAAGGCTTCAGCAAAGCCGGTCGCAGCTTCGAAGCCCAAGGAATCGAAGCCTGCGCCAGCCAAGAAGACGCCAGAGCCCGTCTCCAAACAAGCTGACGTGAAAAGTGAACCGCCGGTCGAGGACAAGGTCCCGGCTCAGGTGGAATCGTCATCTCCTGCGGGGACGGAAGAGGACGATTTGTTTGCCGCGTTTGCTGGATTTGGCTCACCCGCGAAATCTGAGCCCCAGCAGAAGAAAAAGGATGAGCCCGCGCCGCCTCGAAGCAAGAGAAATACCGACGGCGATCGCAAACGAAATTCAGAACCCAAATCGGAATCAAAGCGAGAGCCAGCTTCAGGCGGCGGCGACTTCTTCGGATTGGACGACGTGCCCTCACCTGAGGACAGTACTCCTCTGAAGACCATGTTTGGAGGTTCACCATCGACTGACACGTCGTTGACTGACGACAGCAAGGGTGGGAATGCGGACACCGAGGGAGCTGAATTTATTGAGTTTGAAATTCGCGACTTGGTCGACGCTGATGACGATCAAGATCAGGGGCCACGCAGACGCCGGCGTCGTGGGCGCGGTCGTGGCAGAAATGCTCAACGAGAAGAAGTGATTTCAGACGATACGCTGGACGCTCCTCAAGGGAAACAAGTCGATCGGGAGGCTGATCGCTCTGAGGGCGGGTCTCGCAGTCGACGTTCGCGAGGACGAGGACGAGGGAGAGGCAGAGACCGGCAAAACGAGGCCGAGGCCCCTGCAGCGGTGGACAGGTCTCCTGAGGAAGTCACCTCAGAGCATTCGGACTCAGATGGCGATTCGCGGTCAGAAGGGCGAGGCCGTTCGCGTCGACGTCGTGGAAGAGGGCGTGGTCGCGATCGCAACCGGCAAGAGGCAGAGGTTAAGGTCGAAGAAAACGCGGTCGATGATTTTGAAGATATCGGCTGGAATCCAGATGCCTCCGAGGACACAGCAACCGTTTCTCGAAGTGCTTCAACGGAGCAAACCGATAGTGACGACGATGCGGGCGAAGATCGTCCTCGGCGTCGGTCAGGTCGTGGTGGCCGTGGACGCGGGCGTGGTCGAGGACGCGGGCGGGGTGATCGGGACTCGGTTAGCTCGGAAGTGGATCGCGATGATTCTTTCTCCGATCGATCTCATTCGGACGCCTCGTCAGACGAATTTGATGATTTTGGTGACTCCAGATCGGCCGGACGAAGTCAGAGAGACGGCTCGGATCGCTCCGAATCGGGCAGAAAACGTCAACGTTTGGCGGATATTCCAACTTGGAACGATGCCATTACTGGCTTGATCGATAGGAATATCGAGAAGAACCAAAAGGGTGGCTCGCGCGGTGGACGCTCCAATTCTCGACGGGGCGGTGGTCGTGGTCAGCGAGGCGGCGGGCGTAACCGCCGGTAGGCTGTCCGGAGGGACGATTGCCGAGTGAATAAAATAGGCTGGGCGAGCCAATTTAGGCCGCCCTTTTTTAGGGCCCTCTGCCCGGCTGCTGTATAGGCCCACCTTTAGACGTTGGCTCAGGGGCCCATTCGAGCCACTGCGCCGTTGTCCAAATCTCACTCGCGCTGCGATGTTGCGTCTTGCCAGAAAAGCTTCCAGTGTGATCGTCTAGGGCACTAGAAGCGTTGGGGCCGATGGTTGCTCAGTTTACTTGATCCCGATCGCGTGCTGAAGCGGCAGCAGCACCTGCTCCATTATCTGCTTGTTGAGGATCTCGTTGCCATGAGCGACCAGATCATTAAATCTGGACACGTAAGTTTCATTCTTGGCAAGGCTCCCGTAGCGGAGCACTGTCAGGCAGACTCCGAGGGTCGGTTCGGGAAATTCGCCTGTGCGGACATGATAGGCCGTCGTGGGATTGTTGAAGTGGATCCGGGCCTGTGTTCGGCAATCCTCGCTAAGCGCGATTCGTAGCGAAGGATCAAACGCAACCATTCGCGATCTGCCAACGCTATCAGTGGTTCCCTCAAGACCAGCGGGAACGCCAATTGCTTCTGCCAGTAGGTCATTGTGATTACCTTCGTAATCAAACTGGAAACTGAAAGTCACCGTTAGTGACTCGCAATCCAATGGGCTGACCGATAGCAGGTGAGGCACCGATTCCAAAACGATTCGCTGGTGCTCAAAAATGGTGTCGAGGCATTTCGGATTGACATGCCCAGAGCCTATGCGATGGGGTTCCACCGATGCCCAGCTATAGGTTCCTTCATCCTTCTCCTCTTCCAGAACGTAATCTGTTCGGGCGCGATTGTAGAAATTTCGCATCGATGGAAATCGTTTTTGCAACTGTTCGAAATAGTGCAGCAACGTATCTCGGTTGGATGGCAGTTCCATTTCTGTGTTCAGATGCATCTCGACGAAAAAATCGTCGGCGACTTTGCTGTATGCTTGTGACATCGTGTTGCCTCGCCACGGGATTCAGGTGAAAGTCAAACTAGCTTTGCTAGTGACCCGTTATTAGTGATGACGTCGACCGTAGGCCTTGAAATGGCTCTAGTAACCAATCTAAGCCCTGTCGAGATAAACTAAGACGAAAAAAATGGACTTTTAAGCCGAAAAATAACGAATCTTTAAGCCAAAAAACCAAACTTTCCGTCTCTTCTCTCATGGCGAGAGCGGGGGCCCGCAGGTGCCATGCTATTTGCGAAGAAATATGAGAGTTCCAAACGCTGCTCTTTCTTTGGATTTTAGTGGCTAAGTAATTTTCAGTTTCGAGGCTATTGTCCGACGGAACAACTGTTAGTAAATGGAAATTCCCACCTCGAATACCCTAAGAAAACTGATGTCTTTCAAAAATTTTTGACCTGAGCCGCCGACAAATCGGTCTCACCATCCTTGCAGATCTGCGACCGGCAAATGC
>CAZLYM010000052.1:0-21800 GCA_964563475.1 uncultured Pirellulaceae bacterium | reverse complement strand
GGGCGGATCATTTCGAAATAGCGGCGGATCGTTTGACGATGCCCTAGCGGAATGGGCTCGGACGAGAGCACCGATTCGGTCAACTGCTCATACGATTCGGACTTCTCGCGATACTTACGAACCGCTTCCTGTTGCTGTTCGTTCGATTTGATCGTCTCGACATCAACGTCGCCCGAAGCCGACTCTTGGCCTTTGAGCTGCAACTTCTGACCAGATTTCAGCAAGCCGGTCTTGTCACCGGGCTGGTTGCCACTGCTACCTGCTCCAGCTTTTGAGCCACCCTTCTTCTTGCAATCCGACTTCGACTTGCATTCGCATTCACACTCGCTCTTGCATTCCCCCAAACACTTGCATTGCTTGCGCAACAGGTCTGACAACTTTTTGCGACGACCTTGCTTTCTACATTGACTGGCCAAGCCGTTGGCTCCTTCACGGAACTTCGATCGATCGCCAGACGTCATGCCCTGTGACATCGCCGCGATTGCTTCCTTCAGCTTCCGCTGAGCCCCAGAGCCAGCGTTCTGCTGGGCTTGATCTAGCTTTTCCTGCATCGCTTTTTCGGTCTTTCGGTCGAGCTTCGGCAACTCGGCCTTTTCTAACTCCTCAGCAGCTTCGGCCAATTTCGATTCTGCCATCGCGGCGCCGGCCGCGGCCAACGACTCTTCCAAAGCCAACGCTTTCCCGACATCTTGCAACACCGCGTCGGTGTCTTGTTCGTTCAGTTTGTCCTGCTGTTCGAGCAACGCCGCTTCCATCTCGGAAAGTTTGGCGAGTGCTTCTTTGGGATCTGTTTCCGCCTGCTTCAGTTCCTCGATCTGTTCAGCCAATTCCTTCAGAAGTTTCTCAACATCGGGGTCAAGATCTTCTTGGTTGAATTGCTTCAGCTCTTCCAAGCTGTCGGTAATGCGGCTGGCTTGAGTCACGACGACGGCATTCGGTACGGCAGCCGCCTGCGCTGGGTTAAATTCACCGGCGTAAAAGGCAATCATTCCCGCTAGGCAAGCCAACCCGATGCCCAGCCCGAAGTGACGAGGCGCCGCGATCGGAGCGACTCGTTCGAGTGGGATCGAATCAATGCGACTTTGGGCATCTTCAATCTGCAACTGATGGACGAGTGAATTGTCTTCCTTGGTCAAGAAATTCATCGCCGAGCCCACTCGATCTTTCAGCCCACACGTATCATCAATCACGGCCGCTGCGTCATTCACTCGACGTGGAAGAAGAAACGCATACGCCAACCCAAGCATCGGTCCTGCCAAGACCACCGCCAGAATCCCGGAGATGGACATCGCATCGACCGCTAGTACACGAGCAATGGCTAACAAGCAACCGACCGCACCGCTGACCAGCAGGGCTGTCGAAACACATTGCCAAACCCACTGTCGCTGCCGACGCTGGTGGACCAAGTTCACATTTTCGCGAATCCGTTGCATGGGAAGCTCCGACTGGCTGATGTTTGGTTTGATTAGATGAATGTAGAAACGGTATCGTAACATTAAACAGGTCTTCCGACCAAAGAAAATCCCGCGATCATTTTGATACTTTGTACCGAATCAGCTCGATTTTCTTAGCAATAAGGTCCAATTTCGTGTATGGATTAGAGGATTTTGCTTGCACTTTGAATCTGCTGACCGGTTCCGCACCTGTAACGATACTCTCAATTAATTCAAAGTCGTCTTCGGTGGCCGCGAACATACAGTGAATCTCCGAGCCGCGCCGCGCAAGCTTGATTTTCCCTGTGTTCTCATCGCCATAGCGACGGAAGCCATCTTTTTGTTGTTTCCCGATGGGTAGCAAGTGCCTGCGACTAGCTTGCAAGTAACGCCGCCCGCTTTTGTCGATTACGATGGATAAGGTGACCTTCGACTTGGCTGCATCCGCCAGTTCCACAATAACCTCCAAACCGGCTCCCCAGCCTTTCTTGACACGGTCAACTTTCAAGTCTTTGATGTCAACAACCAAGTCTTTGATGTCAACAACCAAGTCGAAATCGCCCGCAATCGATTGGCGTCCAATGAATCCCGGTTTCTGGTTCTTGTTCTTCGATTTCTTTATCGTAAATCGCATTCCTTCGGCCTGAGGACTTAATTGAGTGGCCGGCTCGGAAACCTTGAGCCCTTCTTTCTCCAAGTCAGCCAATGGCTTTGATAAATCAAACACCTGCTTTTCCTCAACGCTTCGATCGGCTGCGTTAAACGGGCCGCCGGCAGGATAAGCCAATTCTTGTTCGGCTACGGTCGGCAACTGCCTCGACCAGTCACCGCGGTAAGTGATGTTACGGATTCGACAGGCGTAGTCATAAAAGCGACAGAAGCGAAACTGCCGCTCGTCTATCGGCTGACTGCATTTGTGCTCGGCGACCGTTTGGCCATTGACGATCAGCGTGACCTGATCTCCCTTCAGTCGCAGCAAGTACCGATTCCAATCGTTTTCATTCAACGCGACTTCGTCGGAAAGTGTCACCGCATTGTCTTGCTCAATCTGTATCAAATTCAAACTTTTGTCCAGCGAGCGAACCTTGACTCCGTCAGGACGAACGACCAACACGTCGGACCCCAACGCCAAGTGGCACTCGGTCGCGCCCGCTTGGTAAAACGATTCGAACTCGAACTCACCGTCTTCCAAGAGCGGTCGGTGATAGGTCAGGGTTGCGGCCTTGGAATCCGGTGCTCGATTCGCACCCGTCTCCTTGATCTCAACACCCGTCAGCTCGTCTCCAGCCTTTTTCCAAGCTGAAAGCGAACGACTGCGACTTCGACCTCGATTTTGACTATCCAAGGAACGTGTAAACGACTGGCCTAACCCTGCTCGCCAAGCCCCCAAGTCGGTCGCGGACAGATTGATTTCAGTTGGGATGTGAGGGGTCCCCACGATCCGCAGGTTCCGCACCGATGCTCGATTGCCCGCTCTCTGAGGGTGCAGGATCAACCACGGCTCGGGAACACCGTCGATGATCGTTTCTTGAATCTTAGTATCATTGACGAAAGTCCGGATCATGCTCCCTTTGACCTCCAATCGATAGTGATAAATATCACTAGGGTCCGCTTTAACGCCATCAGGAAAAGACTTCTCGGGAGAGCCAAACAGATACATATCGCTTACTCGTTCTTTATTTTTTTCCAGCCGCGTGCCTCGCATTCCATAGCTAAGGAAAGCGGATCTTGAACTAAGGGCTCCAATATCTGCGTGGACCGTGAAGTTCCCCTGCAACGGAGACTGAAACATGAGATGCGTGCCAACATCACCGGGAACCGATTGCAACGAGCCTCGGCTGGCAGAGTACCAGCGCGCCGGCTGGCGCCCCGATTGCTGTTCCCATGGCAGGGATACCCATTGCTGTAGCGGCTTGGCAAACGATTGCGAACCCAAACGCTTGGCCATGACATCGGCTTGCAACCGATGAACGGCACCGCGAAAGTCTCTCGATGCTCTCGGGGAAAGCGAACCAACCAACCGTTTTGAATAGTCACTGACATATTCGTGCAACGCAGGGATTCGGAGCGCTTGGGAAGCCACCAGAAACTCGGCCGCTTGAGACGCTTCATCGGTCGTCTTGCCGCGTGCTTCCATAACATCAAATATCAACTGCATCTGCTCGGTTGCCGTCTGTTCGTCGTCGCCGGCAATCGCTGCCAAAGCCAACATCGCATATTTGTTCTTGGTTGCGGTATCATCCGAAACTTCCAAGGCACTGATCTCTGAAACCAGATCACGCACCTTGCCTGCCGCCGCCGCAACTTGAGTCAGTTCCAATGCGGGGCACAGCAAATCATTTGCGGAAGAAGTCTCTATGGACGCTTCAACGGGTTTCCGTTTTGACGATTCGTCAAACTTGTACGCCATGCGAAAATGGTCATGTGTCACGCTAGGCAGCACCCATTCCCTGAGTGATTCATAAGCAGTGGACGGTGGTACTTCCTTCGCCGCCTCCAGAACTGTGTCAATCTCTGACAACAAGAATCGATCATCGATCACCTCAGAAACGATTCGCCGTTCGGCGTCGGTGTACGAGCGGCCTGAAGCCAACAGGTTGCTGGAAACGGTTTCTGTCAAAGTTGCTGGCCAGTCGCCGGTCAACGTCGCATTCCGAACTTTGGTGGACTGGTTCTTCCAGCGAAACAAGCCAAACTTTGTGTCAGACACGTCAGCAGCGGAACAACGGTAAACAGCAACCTCGTTGATGGCCACCTCGATTTTCCCATCGCGGCGGGAGACGGTAGCCACGTTCCAATCCTGCTCTTTCAGAGGAACCGATTTGGAAACCGCAAACTCAGGTTCAGTGACTAGGTTCTCTGCCGTGACACCGTACAGCACCGCGTCGTGTGACGGCTGCAGGATCCAATGTTCCTGAACCTCTCCTCCGTCAATCATGACCGCCGTACGACCGAGCGTCGGGTTTGCAACCGACTGCCCCGGCACGTAGAAGAACTCGTAGCGAAACGTTTCGCCGTCGAGCAGTGGGCGGGCGTAATGTGTCCATGCGGGATCGAACGAACCCGCGTCTTTATTCGCTTTGCCAATCAACACGCCTTCTGCCACCTGCCAATCCACCTGAACCTGATCTTGAGTGGAAGCCTGCGATATTGAGGGCGATTGTTCTTCTTGAGACCTAGCTAACGCCCGGTGGAGAACTTGGCCTCGGCTGGAGCCCGGAGTGACCCAGCCTTCCATCCGATCCTGAGCGAACAGTGTCACCTCGCGAGGGATCTGCGGATCTCCCGTGATCTTGAAATTTCGATACGCCGTCGTGCGTTCCCCTCTCGTCGCCAACATCAGCCACGGAGCTGTGCCGAACACTGTTTCCTCATGAAACAACTGGTCATTGAGATGGAACATCATTTGCCCGTCGACTGACTGGATTTTGAATCGGTTGAAGGCATCACGCTTATTAGGACTCCGATTCGCAAGCGTCACTTGGTCCATGCCATCGATCGAACTGACTTGTCCGAAGCCACGTCCGCCGAAATTCGGGTGAACTATCGCCCCCCCGTAGCCGGCATTCGATTCAGACCAAGCTCCGTCAAACGCCTCGAACGATATTTCGAAATCGCCTGTCAGTGGATATTTCAAGCACAGTTGTTCGACTGTCGGTCCGAAAAGATGTGTCAGGTTGTTGCCCTCCGCGAGCCACCATGACTGACGACTGTCACGCGGGTCGCCTAGCACCAACCAATGATCCAGAATCGTTCCGTCAGTCAGCAATGTGTCAGCTTGAAGGTCTTTGGCGAGCGTACGCGCGATTCCCTGCTTCAGTCTCGCCAAAACCATAAATTCACCATATCGCAAAGCCCAGTCTTTCACTAACTTCCTTAGTTCTTTCGTTAGGGATGGGAAATCGGCCGACTGTTGTTCGCATTGATGAACGAGCAAATAGTCCATCCACACGGTGGGGCGAGGCTGATTGTCCACACGTTTCATCCGCTCTTTGAAAGTGTCTTTGAACTCGCCGACAAGCGGTCGCGCTTGATCAAAATCGTTCTTACGAATCAGAACCAGTGTGTACAGCCCCTTAGCATTGGGCAGATTTTGCTCGAGAGCCTCTTCCGCCCGAGCCAGCAGTTCGTCCAGCTTGCCGCTTGCTTCAGCCGCGTCGATCAATTCGATTAAGCTTGACAGTAACACCACATCAGTTGCCGCCACATCCTTCATCCGTTTTCGAAAACGCTGAGGAACCGAGTGCCCGATCGAACTATTCCATTCATTGACCATTCGCACGGTTTGACGCCCCTCGGCTGGCAGAGACCATTTCGCATACCGTTCGTAGCGTTCGCTGGCAGGCAATGAGCGAAGTGGCAACATCGTTCCAAGCGTCGCTAAACTGACATCGGGTCTCCCGTACCGCGAGACGCTCGCATCCGCATAGCGACCAAGGAAATCAAACGCAGTTTTTACGGCTCCAACTTTTGCCGCTTCGTTGGCCACTGTCGCGGTGTCGCGCAACTGAGCATAAGCACCGTAGTCACCACTGTAGCGAGAATTCTCTTTTTGGCGATTTACCAAAAACCTATCAAAAAAGTCGCTCACGGCCTTATCCTCATTTTGCTCAGCCAGATGAGCGATCACCATTGAGGACAATCGATCGAAACTTTCCGAATTACCGGTGGCTTGCTGATCGAAGGTCAATCGCAAAATACGCATCGCCTCATTCTTCACCTGCGGATGCTTGGCAGCGGGAACTGCTGCCTGGCAGGCCAACAGAACGTTCGTTTTGGAAGGCGATTCCCCAATTGCTTCAAGAATTTTGTTTAATAAATCGCTGACGGCGGGCCAATCCGATCTCTGAAGCTCTATCTTTGTCTTCATGACCAGTCCGGATAGGTTAGCCGTCACGTTCTTCGATCCGGATTTAGCAACTCGAGAATCAATCAATTTACCGAGTTCATCAAGGCGATCTGCAGCGGCCGCCCACGTTACCAGCGTCGCTCCCAAGCTGGGTGTACGAGCGTTACGTATTTCAGACGAATTGGCATAGAGCATGATTTCCGCCGGACGTGACGCGGGGAACACGAGCGGGGCGAGCAAGTCGTAGATCTCATTGGCCGGGTACTGATCCGAGTCATTCCAATGACTTAAGATCCCCAACAATGAAGCCGCGACTTCGGATTCGATTTTATTGACGCCCGAGTCACCGTTCCGTTGATTGAATGTGACGCCGCGCGGCACGTTTGGATTTGAGAAATCGGCGTCGGGCACCGGCAATCCACCTCGCAGTGATTCCATGACGGCCCGTTGCGAAAGTTCGGGCATCGCGTTTTCGTTGGCCACATGGGCAAGCTCAATCGCTGAACGAAACTGAGAAATCGTTAGCGGCGGAACAATTTCAGATTCCTGAGCGAAGCGAACCATTCGAAAAGGACTAGGCCGATTCTCAATCGTCGGCAAGTTGGACTTAGGAAGTAGCCCCACTTTATTCTTTTTCCGTTTTGGTCGTTGGGTAACTAGGTCTAACAATTGAGACCACAGGCGATTGGCCAATTCTGCGTCACCTTGGTCGATCGCCAGTTTGCCTCGCTCGAAAAGAATCGAAATCGCCCAATCTTTTTCGACTTGGCGTTGGGCGGCGATCGAGGCAACTTCGGCCAACCGTTGACCTGCCTCGCGATGCTCTTCTGACGCCAAGCATGTGCGCGCCACCACCCATACTCGCACCATATTGGCTGCTTCCGCTCTCTGCCGCGAATTCGGTCGTCGTCCTTCGGCAATTGAGTCCAGAGGATGACCGACTACCCACTGTTCCAGCCGCTTGATCGAGTCAGCCGCTGTGGTGGGGTTAAACTTCAGCGCCGCGTGAGCTTCAATCAGTTCGGAGGAAAGACCATCTGCTGCCCCCTTCGGTAGTTCGGCAATCTTTGTCTGCAGTGACGCGAGACCATTTTTTGTTTCGCCAATCGAGTCGATCAACTGAAACAGCTGGCTAGTCACATTTGAATCGCGGAACTTATTCGACGACGGAACATTAATGAACAGGTCGATTTCGCCGCCGCCAGTTTTAGCAGACAGCAATTGGTCCAAAGCCTTCGCGGCGTTGACGGGATCGAACGCAGCTTTCGCGGTTTCCTTCATCCCTTCTTCAAGCTGCCTAGTCATCCAGTCACCGCCGTACTGCTTGGCCGCTTCCATCGACGTTTTGTCGAAGAACGCATCGCGATACATGATCAACGCTTCCACTTGGTACCCGAGGTCCGCCAATTTTTTCGCCACGTAAGTAGTAGCTTCCAATTTTTCGTATGCGGCGTAGCCTTGGTTACTGCCGTAATTTCTTCCAGGGCCCCGCGACCTAGCGACCAACAAGCGTCTCGCCTCCTCGCGTCTGCCCGCCTTGGCATAAAGATCAATCAGCTTCGCGGTTGACGAGTACTGAAGCTGGTCCATCTGAGGTTGGTCATTTCTAGCTTCGGCCTGCTCGAGAATTTTGATCGCCAGCTCGAGAGTGTCGCCGAATTTTCCGAGTTCTTGCCCAACCAACCAAGCGGGAACTGCCGAAATACTCTCCATAACCTTCGGATCATCGAAGATTTTTTTCATACGCTCTTTGGCAGCGGCCTTTCTGTTGCTGGACATATCGATGATCGCCAACATCGCTTGCCCACCCAGCCAATCGGGGCGCGATTTGGTTTCCGCTTCAATCGCTTGGAATAGTTCCTTCTCCTTCTCCGATCCCTTGACTCCCTGCACGATCTTTCCGAACGAGCCGTTCGCGTTTCCGTTGGAGCTGTAAGAATTGACTTGGTTGAGACCAAACCAAGGGTCTAGGGTAACGTTTTTTGGTGGGAGCAAACTGTTCAATGCCACGGCAAAGATGCGATCGTTACGGAACAGCTTGCCGTCGCGTAGGTTCGAAATCAAATTCGCTCGCGCATTGGGAGCTTCGTCATAGAGTTTTTCAAACAAAGAGATCGCAATCTTCTTTGTGGCGGCGTCCGCTTGAGATCCTTGCTCACGCAGCATGTTGCCCACGAGGTCCGTCAGATAGTAAGTCTGTCCAATTTTCTTCAGATCCATTTTTTCAACTGCTCGAAGCACATCCACTGTCCGATCAGCTTGTCGGAAGATTGATTGGAACTGATAAAAATCATCCATCACCCAACGTGGCCGTTTCTCTAGGATCACCAAATACTGATCGCAGGCCTCACTTGGCTTTCCTGTTGCTTCCAACGACTTGCCAAACTTGTAACGAAACATCATCGAGTCCGGGCGAGCGGCGACCGCTTTTTCCAGCAGGGTGTTTGCTTCGGTCTGCTTACCAGCCGTTTCGTAAAACTCGATCAGCTGAGCATAAAAACGAAGCGAATCAGGAGCTCTTTCCAACTGGGATTCGACTCGTTCAGTGATCTTCTTCAAGGCTCCGGTTTGCTTGAGCACCTGCAAGGCTTGAGTGCGATTTGCATCACCACGTGAACTGCGCCGCAATGGGTTTCGTCCCGAGGTGGTGACCGTCGAGAGCGGTGACTTGGTGCGTTGCAAAATTCGATGAGCAATTTGCTCGGCCAATTCCGTTTTGCCTTGGCCTCGATAGAGCGCCATCAACGATGTCATGGAATTCAAATCGCTTCCCGAACGACGTTGCATCCGTGAGACAATCGCTTCAGATAGTTCGTTTAGCCCCAACCGCCGCATCTGGTCAACCAATTTCACCTGCGTCGCCGTGTCCAGCCGCAAACCAAACAATCGCTCGGCCGCCGCTCGCGCGCGTTCGATGTCTCCCAGCCGTTCGGCCAATTGCAACGCACGGAGTTCGCGTTGCTGAACCAGTTTTTGATCGCGAGGCTTGATCGTTTCAATGATATCGAGCGATTCGTCAAAGTTTCCCAAACGCTCTTGCAGTCCGGCAACCTCTAATCGAAACATCGGATCGTCCGGCACCAGCTTTAAGACCGACGTGAGAACCTGCGTCGCGTCTTCTTTTTCGTCCGACCACCACAACACCGTGCTCAGCATCAGTCTTTCGAAAATCAGATCTTCACTGCCTTCGGGCGCCGCCTCAACACGTTTTCGCAAATGCGAGACCAGTTCTTCTGGCAGTTCGTTTTGCTTGAAAATCTCAAATGTTTGCCGAAGCAAAGTCAGCCCGGTCGAGTCGAGATAGGTATTTGCCCGCGGGTAGTCGACTTGGTGGTTCTGGTTTTTCTTACCGTACATCGTTTGCAACGGCGGAATGTAACCTTGGTTGTGACTGCTACTTCGGCGACGTTTTTTGCTAGCCAGTTGAGCGCGGCGTTTTTTCCCCTCTGCGACGAGCAATGAAAACGCATCGTCCATGATTTCCAACACACGATCATTCTCTTCTTCCGCCCCCAGTTTGCCCGTCCATTGGTTCAGAAAATGCTGAACCGTCTGCAACTGATTAGCGTGCTTTTGACGCTGTCCTCCCGAGCGACGCCCACGGTTCTGAATTGGCCGATCAGGTGTGGCCGCAATCTCATCGGCTGCCGCTTGGGACCATTGCGCATACAGTTTCGGCAGCTCATCAAATCGCTCATTGCTAAAGTAAAACTGCATGACGCCGGCAAACTCACCGGCACTCTTGGCTGCCGCTTCTTTCTCCGCAAGCAGTGCTTCCACCTGTTCGTCGCGCCCCGCCAGTTTCAGTTCCTTGATCACTTGGTGCAAACTGGCCGCGCCAGACCCTCCGATCTGAACCCAACGGCCACCTATCTGCACGTAGGCCTGCCCGTTGGGATCATAAATAACCTGTCCCCCAGCGGCCCATCCATTGTCTTGAGAATCGTTCTTGCTGGCGCGATAACACTCCATCATTAAATCAAGGTCTTCATCCGCCAGTGGCGTCTCAACAGCCTTTTCATTATTCTGGCGAGACTGAGTGTTCGCGTCGACGCCGCGTGTTCTCAGCGATGACAAGAAATATTGCCGTTCTTCTTTGCCACCGCTTTTGGCGAGCATTTTTGCAATGCGAAACAGTGTTTTGTAATCGCTTTTCAGGCTCTTCACATACATCCAGTCGTAGATCAAATCTCGACTAACACCCTCTTGGTCAGCGGCAGACGATACTTGATCGACGATGCTCTCCGCCTCCTTCGAGTTGTCATCTGCCTGATCTTCAAACTTCAACAACCAGCCATAAGCCGCCATCCGTGCGACACCATAAACATCGGGTGCCCAAAACGATGGCAGACCTTGCTGATAAGAGTAGTAACTGTTGTCCACCAAACCTGTCGCCTGCTGAACCTGACTGGCCCAAGACAGCAGCGACAGCGGGGACTGCCGGGTTGGCATTTGCGACTGAATCCCACGCAGGTTATCCGATTTTGCCTTCGCTTGTTGGCGTTTCAGTTTTTCTTTAGCTCCGATCCCCAGTTGGTCGTGAGGGAAGTTCAACGCCAACAGACGCTTCAGCCGTGTCTTCGCCTCAGGGATTTTTTCTTGAGACGCATAAGCCACCGCCTCTCGATACAACAGCTCCCAATCGTCGCGCGACTCACTCAGCAACGGTTCGGTGATTGCAATGACACTGTCAAAGCTCTGCTGCTTCATCAGCGAGTCTAAACTCTTCAAAAGCCGCCACGGATTCTCCTCACGTCGAGTCAGCCGTACGAAAATTTCACTCGCAGCTTCCACGTCGCCAGCCGACTGCAACATCTTGGCCAAGGGATACTCGGTTTCGTGCCCGGGCGCGATCTCAGCCAACTGCCGCTGGTAATTGATTGCGTCCTGAGTGTCAGATGACGCCTGGCACAATTTCGACAGTTGTTGCAACAAATTCGTATCGCGTGTGTCCGTGCTAAGCAAACTCTCAAGCTCTTGCCGAGCCGTTCCAAAATCTCCAGCAGTCTGATGAGCCTGAGCTAAACAGATTGTCATCTCACGACGTTTCGATTCCTCTCGCTGATCGCGTCGCAGCCTGTCGACCAACTTGTCGAACTGGTTCAGTTGTTGATACAGCTCGGTCAGTTTCTGTGTCAAACTGGTTTTGTCATCCAATTCCTCGGACTTCTCGAACGCTCGCCAGTAAACTTGAATCGCTTCATCGGTGCGAAACTCGCGCGACAGCGCAGAGCCAAGCGACATTGTCAGATGCGGTTCGGTGGGGTTGATTCGCACGGCTTTTCGAAGCGTATCAAGTGCCTCATCGTTCTTGCCCAATTGAAAGCAAAGCTGAGCGTAGAATTCATAGTTGTCCGTGTTACCAGGAGCCGAGACGATCAAGTCCCGTCCTGCGGCAAGGGCTTCGTCCGATCGTCCCATCTGCGCTTCCAGCCGAGCGACATTCATCAGATGATCACTGCGAGACCGTCGATCCGCTTCGGCCAATCGGCGATTCATGTTGGCCGCTCGAGAGTAGTCACCAGACTGTTCTGCGATACGAGCGGCTGTGGTCAGCGCAAGGACTGAGTTAGGCTCAACCGCCATCGCTTTCTCGATCGCCTCGGTCGCGTCGGGCCACCTCCGGTCGGCTTCCAAATAGCGAGCCACTGTGTGCCACTGCATGACCGTCGGCTTGTCAACCGCCGCCAGTTCCTCTTGTAAGCGATCCACTTCCTGGCTGAGTGTACGGTTGGCCTGAAAGACCTCGATCCGAGATTTCAACACCGAGGCCTGTTGCTCATCGTTTTCGACCAAGGCCTCAGCCGCATCAATAAACTTCAACGCTTCAGAGTACTTCCCGGCACGAAGGTGATACTCAGCCGCAACTTCATGCAGCGTAAAATCCTTTGGCTCAAGCCGACATGCCTCGGTGATTTGTTCGATCGCTTGATCGAGGTAGCCAAAGCTGTTGTAGACTTCTGCCAAGCGCAGAACGTTGCTGGCCGTGTGCCGTTCTCCTTCCGCGATCGCCGACCAGGTTTCTTGGGCTTCGTCGGATCTCTTGAGAATGTGAAAGTACTCGCCTAGGTATTCGCGATACTGAGCGTCGCCTGGGGCAAGTTCAATGGCAGACTTGTACAACTTCATCGCTTCATCGACCCATTCAGCGTGGCGATAGAGATCAGCGACTTGAGCGTGCGTCAATGCGTCGTCGGGACGAGCGGCCACGATACGGTCCCAAATTTTTCCCGCCTGCCGTTTGCGATCCTCGGGCGACAACTTCTTGTTCTTCAAAATCAACCGGCCCCAGTCTCGCAAGAAATCTTGGTTGCCGGGCGCGGATTCGACCAAGGGTTCGTATTGCGCGATTGCTTCTTCGTAGCGTTGGTCGTCCACCAGTTGATCAATGAATGATTTCCGCAACGCCGATCTCGTTGGCGCCAGCTTCAACGCCTTCTCCATCCACTCGGTCGCTTCGGTGACTCGAGCGGACGAGGCAAGAAACTTCGCTAGTCTGGCCATCGCATCCACGTCTTCTGGATTCGCGCCCAACCAGCGTTGGTAGTAGGCAACCAAACCGTCTTGATCTCCTGAACGCAGAAAAACCTCTTCAATTCGGCGTCGAACATCGCGAAACAACCAGCCAGTTGGATTCAGTTCTGACAAAATCGATTCATACTTTGAAATCCCTTTGTCTCGCTCGCCCGTGCGGATCGTCAGACTGGCCGCCTCCATTTGGAACATTGTTTTACGAAAGTCATCTCGAACGAGCCCAGAGAGTTTTTCATACCGCGGCAACGCATCGGCATAGGCGCCTTCCTCGACAAGCGTTGTGGCAATTTGTTCTTGAACTCGAACATCGTCGGGGAACATTGCCTCCAAACGACTCCAAACTTTCAACGCCTCTTCGGTACGTTGGGCTCGCTGATGAACACGGCCAAGTTGTTGGAAAATTTCCAGCAGATCCGCACGACGTGGCTCACGAGAAATTGCGCGCTCAAATGCAGCGACCGCCAGTTCAGGTTGCCCCGTTAAGATCAACGACTGGCCCATATAATAAGCGGGCAATCCATCTTCGGGCCGATGCTCCTCCGCTTTTGCAAACGCTGCAATCGCCTCCGCGTCTTCCCCACGCTGGGCCTCCAACAATCCGAGTAGCATCCAAGCAACTCCATCGGTCGGCGCTTGCTCGGTTTGTTCTTTGAGACTTTTGACAAAATCGTCCAGAGTCCCAAACTCAACATGATGACCGTAGACACGCTCCAAAGCCGTACCGCGACGCGGACTCTTCTCGAGAACCGTCAGGAATCTTTCCGCGATTTTGATTTGGCGTTTCTCTACATCAGAGAGTTCGTTCGCCACAATTGGCGGATCACCTTGCGCAATAGCTGAAGAGTAATCTGCCAAGGACAGCAGTAACCCACACACCAAGGAAACCAAACACAACGAGAAATTAAATACACTACGCATTCATTTTCCTGCTAAAAACAAGTCAAAACAGCCGTTCGAACCCTAAATTCGCACGTTTAAAAAGATTATGGCCGAATCTCTGAGTGATTGCAGCAAAATTCTCGACGAAGTTATTAGAAAAAGAAAATCTATTTTCGTTGTAGGCGACCGCCTCGATTCTTGCGCGCTAAATTGCGATGCTGACGAATCGCGGCGTTCGCGCGCGCCGACTAAGTTCGTGGTCGGCCTTTGCTTGTTGAAATGCAAACTGAAAACTGGACATGGCCATGTCGATGGTTCACAATGTGATTGCGGACTGGCGCCGCACGTACAACACAATTGCTACCCATCGATGAGGATGCCATGACGGTCGCTGAGGATGTGAAACAAGAACTGCAAGCGTTTCGTAACGACTTTGCGCAGCTGAAGAACGAAATCGGCAAGGTTATCGTTGGCCAGCATGAAATCTTAGACGACACGCTGTTGGCATTGGTGGCCGGTGGTCACGTACTTCTGGAGGGTGTGCCTGGTCTCGGGAAAACTCTGACGGTTCGCACGTTGGCCGATGCCCTGAAATTGCACTTCCAACGCATTCAGTTCACTCCCGACCTGATGCCCGCCGACCTGATCGGGACAAACATCGTGGCGGAGGGAAACGATGGGCGACAAGTGTTTGAATTCCAGAAAGGCCCTCTTTTCGCAAACGTCCTGCTGGCTGATGAAATCAACCGAGCGACACCCAAAACTCAATCGGCCTTGCTGGAAGCGATGCAAGAACACTCGGTCACGGTGGCCGGTACGACCCATATTTTGGACGAACCGTTCTTCGTGATGGCCACGCAAAACCCGTTGGAGATGGAAGGTACCTATCCATTGCCGGAAGCTCAACTTGATCGTTTCTTTTGCAAACTGCTGGTCAAATACCCTTCCGCCAGTGAAATCGAAACGATCCTTGACCGCACCACCGAGTCACAGAAACCCGAAGCCAGCAGCGTACTCAATGGTGAGCGGATCCTTGAAATGACTCGCATCGCTCGTACCATCCCAATCGCGGACGACGTACGGCGCTACGGTATCGCATTGGTCCTTGCGACACACCCCGATCATGAACAAGCAACCGAATCGACCAAGCAGTACATCCGCTATGGTGCCAGCCCGCGTGGAATCCAAGCTTTGATTCTCGGCGCAAAAATCAAAGCAATTCTCGACAGCCGTTACCACGTGGCTCGCGAGGATTTGCGAGCCATGGCGTTACCTGTGTTGCGACATCGACTGATCTTGAATTTTGAAGGACAAGCCGAGGGCATCAGCACCGACGATGTGATTGAAAAGATCATTCAACAGTTACCAGAAGGTTCCTTGGTTCCTGCATGAGGCGTACCTGACTCGCGCTTGCGATACACCTCTCTTTGTTGAAACCAGTCGCCTATTTCGATTCCATCACGCACCATGCTGTTCCCTTCTGATTTCCTGACTCGGCTTGAGTATCTGTCGATTCTCTCGCAACGTGTCTTTCGCGGCAGCCTGCTGGCGCAGCGACGAACGGTGCAAATGGGGTCGGGGATCGAATTCTCGGACCATCGAGAGTACACACCGGGCGACGACTTTCGCTACCTCGACTGGAACGTATACGCTCGGCACGGCGACCTGTTGCTGAAACGTTTCCAAGAAGAACAAGACCTAAACGTTTATTTGATGCTTGACTGCTCTCGCAGCATGGGCTTCGGCTCACCGCCCAAGTTTGACTTGGCTCGGCACTTGGTCGCCGCGTTGGCCTACATTGCACTTGCCGATTTGGATCGCATTAACGTCGTAGCTTTCGCAGACAACATCATCGACGAATTTCCGCTCACGCGAGGTAAAGCACGGATCCTTCCACTGATGAAATTCCTAGAAGGATTGTCCGTGACCGGGACCGACACTGATCTGGCACGCAGCACGAAGGCATTGATTCATCGTAGTGGGCGCCCGGGCATGGCGGTCATCGTGAGCGATTTTTTCGATCGGCAGGGGTTCGAACCGGGATTGGATCAATTGCGTTACCGACGTTTCGATGGCCACATCATCCAGCTACACGCACTTGAGGAGAAAGATCCTAAGCTGCTGGGGGACGTCGAAATGATCGACATTGAGACCAACTCGAAACGAAAAGTCACAGTCACCGAAAAGAACGTGCGTCGCTACAAAGAACTGTTTGAACAGCACCAGCAATCGGTCAGAGACTATAGCCGCCGTCACGCATTGGGCTGCACTCAGGCGCCCGGCACAGTTCCGTTCGACGATCTGGTGCTGCGAATGATGCGCACGGCGGGACAGGTAGGGTAATCGATGTCGCTGACCATTCCATCTGCTCTGTTTCTGCTTGCCTTGGCGCTGCCGATCATCGGGTTGTACATCCTGAAAGTTCGTCTTCGCCAAATCCCCGTGTCGACCAATCTGTTCTGGCAGCAGATCTACGACGAAAAACCACCGCGTTCTCTGTGGCAACGGTTCCGTAATCTTGCGTCGCTATTGGCTCAGTTATTGTTACTGGTACTGATGGTTTTGGCACTTGCTGACCCATTTTTTTCGTGGCAGTCGCAGGCGGCTCGTCGAATGGTCGCGATCATCGACACCTCGGCCAGCATGCGTGCCACCGATGTGTCGCCGGATCGGTTCACCCAAGCCATCGAACAAGCGAAGCAACTGGTCGCTGGGATGCGACTGAACGACAAGCTGGCAATCGTGACCACCGGTCACAGCCCACAAGTTGTGCTGGGCATGAGCGATCATGGTCCGACGCTGCGACAAACACTGGACGCCATCGAAGTTACCGATAATCCATCCGAATTGTCGCAGGCAATTCAATTGGCTAAGCAACTTGTTGGTGAACACAAAAATGGGCAAATCAGTGTGTTCTCTGACGGTTGCGTGTCGGACTGGCCCGCGGCAGTTGAGGCTTCCGACGTAACCATTGCTAAACCGGCGGCGGACAACGAATCAGCGACCAAGGCAGAAATCCAATTCCATCGAATCGGCTCCAAAGCCGGTAACATCGGCATTACTCAATTTCAGGTTCGGCGCAGTTTAGTTGACATGTTGGGCTACGAAGTACTGGTAGCAGTCAGTAACGCGTCCGAGCAGGCGGTTGAGTGCAGGCTAGAAATCGAACTGTCCGGATCGCCGGTGGATGTATTTCCTCTCAAGCTTGAACCGCACGAATCTTGGAGTCGCTCGATCGAGAAAACATCACTCGAAGGCGGTACGCTTGTCGCGCAGTTGACGAAAATCGAACGCGTAAAAAATGAACTGGTTGACGACCAAGAGAGCAAGGAAAACGTCGACAATTTGCCTCTTGAATCGCAGTCGGTCAATTCTCTTTCGGTTGACGACACGGCGTGGGCGATTTTGCCAGAGCAAAAGGTCCAAAACGTGCTGATTGTCACGCCCGGTAATTTGTTCCTGCGCAAAGTATTCGAAGCCAACCCATTGATTAGCGTCAACGTGACCAACCAAGTACCTGAAAAGTGGCCTGCCGATACGCTTTTCGTCTTGCACCAGCAGGATGTTGAAAAGCTGCCGCCGGGCGATGTATTCGTCGTCTCGCCCGCAACCAGTTGCGACCAGTGGGAACTGGGCAACGATCTAGACAACCCGATTGTGACTCAAATTGATTCCGAATCGCCACTGATGACTCACGTGAGACTGGACAACGTCATCGTGCCTGCTGCGAAGCAACTGCGTTTCACAAACCCAACCCAAATTTTAGCCGGTGCTTTGTCAGGGGACGCGATCTACGCTCAGTTCAAACGCCCCACTGGAAAAGGGTTGGTATTGTCCGTCGATCTAGACCAGAGCGACCTCGCGTTTCGGACAACGTTTCCAATCATGGTGACCAACGCACTCAACTGGTTCGCGGGTTCGTCAGGAGGACTGACCGAGTCGATCGCAACAGGACAAATGGAGCCATTCGACATCAACTCGCTGCCGCCCAACACGAATGAAGTGACTTTCGTTTCACCGGCTGAGCAAAAAACGATCGTCACGCTACCGCAAGCAGAAACGGATGGTTCTGAGCCGGACTGGATTGCTCCCGCTTCCGTGTTGCTGGGACCGTTTGATCGCTGCGGACTGTGGGATTTGCAGACTGAGAACAAAGACGATGAAACGGAATTGGATAGCGTGGCGACTTTCGCCGTCAACTTAGCCAACCAACGTGAGACGAATCTGGTCGCAGCGGCGTCGATTCTGGAAATTGCAAAACCCTCGACTGTGCTCAGCAGTTGGCTCGCCCGACCGGTTTGGTATTACTTGGTTGCAATCGTCTGCCTTTTACTGGTTGCCGAATGGCTGCTTTACCAACGACGCGTTCTTACCTAAATCGAATTTAACAGCCACATTTTGCCTCATGATACCCTTCGACCTAACGCGACCTTGGATGCTAACGCTCCTGCTGGCTGCGCTGCCGGTCTTATGGTTCTTCTTCGTTCGCAGTCTGAGCGATTTTCCCAAGGCACAACGAAGGGCTTCGCTGGGAATTCGCGCTGTCATGGTAACCATGCTGGCGATGGCTTTGGCGGGGCTGAACATGCTTCACGAAACGGACGAACCATTTTTCGTGTTCCTGATCGACGAAAGCACCAGCGTTAGCCAGAACGGTAACACGGCAGCCAACGAGTTCCTCGATTCTGCTTTAGAAACGATTGGTGATCGACCGATGGCGTTCGTCAACTTCGCCAGCCTACCCAAAGCCGTTCGAAAAAGCAGATCGGAGTCGGCCAACCAATCTGACGAACAACCCGAACCGAATGCCTCCGTTGAACAAACTGATTCATCTACAGAAACCGATTCGCCTTCTTCCGAACCTGACTTTGATGCGAAGGCGGCACGAGCGGCCTTTCGTGACGGCACAAACATCGCAAGGGCGATCGAGTCCGCCGCTGGTTACTTGCCGCCCGGTTACGTGCCGCACATTGTGTTACTTACCGACGGAAACGAGACAACCGGCGACGCATTGGCAGCCGCCACACGTAGCCGTATTCCCATCACAACGGTTCCCCTGCCCACGCGTTCCGAACCCGAAGTCCAAGTTTCGGCGGTGAACGTACCCGCCGAAGTTCGTGAGGGCGAACCATTCTACGTCGAGGTCGTCGTGCAGTCGAACCACGACGACAATGCGATGGTAGAAGTCTATCGGGGCGATCACAAAGTAGTTGGAGAAACACGAAAATTGAAACAGGGCGAGAACCGGTTTCGTTTTCAACAATCGATCGAGCGAGCTAGGTTGGCAGCGTACTCAGTGCGAATTTCGAAGATGCAAAACGACACCTTGCTGGACAACAACCAAGATACCGGGTTGGTTTACGCTGCCGGGAAACCGAGAGTACTGATTATTGAAAGCGATCCTAGCCTGATCCGTGACCTGGCGTACGCGCTGGAAGAGCAGGGCGTCGAGTCGGATGTCCGCCCACCTCAAGGAATGCCCGAAACACTGGCCGACCTGCAAAACTACGAACTGCTGATGCTCTCCAATGTGCCCGCAACAGCACTCACCCAGCAGCAAATGGAAGTCACCAAGACGTACGTGCAAGAACTGGGCGGAGGCTTCATCATGCTGGGCGGGGAGCAGTCATTCGGGCTTGGAGGTTACTATAAGAGCGCGCTCGAAGACATTTTACCCGTCCGAAGTGATTTCGAGAAAGAAAAAGAAACGCCGTCGTTGGCGATGGTGTTGGTGATCGACAAGTCGGGTTCGATGAGTGGCGAACCGATTGAGATGGCTAAGTCCGCCGCACGCTCGGCGGCGGAACTGCTGGGACGCAACGACAAAGTCGCCGTGCTGGCTTTCGATGGCACCACCTATGTCATTAGTGAAATGCAATCGGCTCGCAACAAGGGCAAGATCAGCGACGAAATTTCTCGCATCGACGCCGGCGGTGGTACCACGATGTTTCCGGCGATGGAAATGGCGTTTGAAATGCTCTCACAAACATCCGCAAAATTGAAACACACGATTCTCTTAACGGATGGTGTTTCCACTCCGGGTGATTTTGAGGGGATGGCTCAACAGATGGTTTCTGCCAAGATGACTGTCTCAACCGTTGCGGCGGGCGGCGGCGCTGATCAAGAACTGTTGGAAACCATCGCACGAGTTGGCAAGGGGCGGTATTATTTTACGGATGACGCTGCACAAGTGCCGCAGATCTTTGCCAAGGAAACCGTTACTGCCAGCAAGTCAGCGATTGATGAACAACCGTTTCTGCCGCAAGTCATCCGTGCGACGCACACACTGTCGGAACTGGACATGGAAGCTGCTCCGTTTCTATTGGGGGCCGTCATGACTCGACCCAAACCCACCAGCGAAGTCATTCTGGCGACCGAGAAAGGCGATCCGCTACTGGCATGGTGGCGATATGGTTTGGGTATGACGGCCGCATTTACTAGCGACGCCAAGAATCGCTGGGCAGCCGAGTGGATGACATGGGAAGGTTTTGGAAAATTCTGGACTCAGGTCATTCGCCACACCATGCGTAAAAGCGATGCCCGAGGCATCATCGTGCATACCGAACGAACAGGAAAACAAGTTGACTTAAGCATTGATGCAGTGACCCAACTGGGGCAGTTCCTCAACGATGCCGATGTTGAATTGACGCTTATCGATCCACAACTGAAGCGGACGAAATCAACATTGACTCAAGCCGCCCCCGGTCGTTACAGCGGCGGATTTGAGACGACTCGTTCGGGCGCGTACCACATGGAAATCGCTTTAAAGAAAAACGACCAAGTGATCTACCGCCAATCACGCGGCTTATCGGTTGGCTACAGCGATGAGCTACGAATTCGTCCAACCAACGCCCCTCTCTTGCGCCGCATCGCGGAAGTTTCGGGTGGCATGTTCTCTCCCCAGCCAACCGAAATAATGAAAGGCAAGCGACCGCCAACCACGCGACCAACGCCACTTTGGCCGTATTTGGTTGCGGCTTCGCTTGCATTGTTGCTATTGGATGTCGCGCTACGTCGAGTCGACCTATCGCTGCACTGGCCGTTTCGCCGAGCGATGAGCTGACAGACAATCGCTTCCTAGCCGATACAGAAGCCACTCGGAACTCAGGAGAAACTGTTTAATCACGGGGCACGATCGCAATCACGCCTCTTCAAGTCACGTCTCTGAGATTCGATTTGAACCACCGCCATTGAACCAACGTGTTCAACGGTGCTTTTCTATTCGTCCTGACCACTGTATCTTTTCGCTGAGTATTTAATCAGACTACTCAGACGTCTTCAGGACTAGGAACCGAGCCCAGCATGAGTGCCGCATCGCATTTCGCCGATCGATTGAACGAAAAGATCAAGCAAACAAAATCTCCGCTGGTCGTGGGGCTTGATCCACGCTTCAACCAATTGCCGGTGGAACTGAAGAGCAGTGTTTCTTCATCTGAAACAACGCCCGAAGATCGGGCTCGAATCACGACCGAGTTCTGCAAGGGCGTCATTGATGTGGTCGCACCGCTGGTGCCCGCCGTGAAACCTCAGGCAGCGTTCTTTGAGCAACTTGGGCCGCTTGGCATGAATAGCCTAGCTGAGGTAGTCGACTATGCTGCGGCCGCCGGATTGATCGTGATCATGGATGCCAAACGGGGTGATATTGGCTCGACCGCCGCAGCATATGCCGATGCGTTCCTCGGGCCCAAGCCGACCAGCGCGTGGGGCTGCGATGCGTTGACGATCAACCCGTACCTTGGTGACGATAGCTTGACGCCGTTTACCGATGTCGCGACCGAGCGTGGGGCAGGGCTGTTTGTGCTAGTGAAAACGTCGAACCCCGGCAGCAAAACGTTTCAAGAACGATCGATCGACGGGCAGCCGTTGTACTCGGTCGTCGCCGATCATGTCCAAGGGCTTGCCGCAGCGGACGCAGGACAGAGCGGTTACGGGAGCGTCGGCGCGGTCATTGGAGCCACTCATCCGCAACAACTGACGGAGCTTCGATCGGCAATGCCCAACACGCTTTTCCTAGTGCCCGGCTTGGGGGCTCAAGGAGGCACGGCCGCCGATGTCGCTGGCGCGTTTGACGAAAATGGCTTGGGTGCGGTGATCAATAGTTCGCG
>CAZLYM010000051.1:20155-21923 GCA_964563475.1 uncultured Pirellulaceae bacterium | reverse complement strand
CGGGACCTGCAATGCGATCACCGCCTTTGGGGTTCATGGCGTTCAATTCGACCGGAAGACTCAAGCCAATATGGCAGCCCAGTTGCTGCGGCACGTTTATGAGGAAGTCGTGCAAGGTGTCAAACAGGACATCGAAAAGAATCAGCAAACCGCTCGCCCGGACGCCAATCTACGCGACCTACTGACGGAGCATCCGTGGTTGGTCGAACAGCAAGCGTGTCATCTGGACGCGACGCATTTGTCCTCGTTGATGAATATCGCTCGGCTGACCACTGCGGCCGCTGATCACGAAATCGCGTTACAACTGGCAGAGTATGGAGCCGGTTTTCCAGAAGACCTGCAATATAAAAGCTCACCACCGCTCGAAAACACATACCCGGGCCATCAATTGTTTTTCAATGCGTTGATGGGAAACAACGTCGACGGCGCGGTAAATCATTTCAAGCAAAAATGTTTGGCATTGACCGAAGGTTCTGGTTCGCCAATCGCGACTGAGGCAAACGAGATCTTGATTGATTTTTTGTACCGAATCGATCGAGTTGACGAAGCAATTGCCCACGCCCTAGATTGCGCGATTGAGCCTTCGATGCAAACGGGACTGGCTCCCGACCCGACCGAAATGGCTCAGTCACTCTCACAATTTGAATCCGTCCTCGCTCACTTTCAGCAACAAGACGATCTACTGGGTTACTCGGTCACTTTGCTGAAACAAAACGAATCACAGGCCGCACAGAAATCGGACTGAACCAGTATCCGTTCCTTCGGTCGGCGCACGAAAAAAGCGACACGTACTGAATGTTCAACACGTGTCGCTTGGTTTTTCACAGTTTGTGAAGTTGCAACTCTAGCGAGCAGCACGAATCACAAAAGCTTCCGGGCGAACCAAAGGTGCCTTACTGGCTGAACCGTTGCCAGGAGTAATGACTCCTTCTGCTTCGTTCACGTTAGGGACCACGATACCTTCAGCGGGAGTAGATTCCTGCTGCATAGGCACAACGTTGCCTGAGTCAACAGGATCGCCGTAGCTGATGACTTCGCCACCGCCGCAGCTGCTGCAACCTGATTCGACAGGAGCACCGTATCCACCGTCACATCCACCGCCGGGGCAAGGAGAGTTGCAGCCGTCGTTCGGGCTACCACACAGGACGCGACCGCTACGACGGTCACGCGGCAATCGGTTGCCACGCAGACGATCAAGAAGCGTAAGCCGTTCGCAACCATTGTCATCACATCCGCCGCCACAGCCGCTATCACATCCGCCGCCACAGCCGCTATCGCAACCGCCGCAGCTGGCAACACCAGAACCGGAACGAAGCTTGGGACGAGCAGCCAGACGACTACGAATGCGACCACCACCACAAGCAGATGCAGCATTGCATCCACATGCAGGCTCGGCTTCGCAACCGCAGTCTTCCACAACCGGTGCTGGCTCAAAGCAAGGAGCTTCTTGAGCGACTTCACATCCGCAATCAGCAGCGGCACCGCATGAACGGCCTTGGCAACGAGACATCAGCTTGCCCAGCAAGCCAACGCGACTCCCGCAAGATCCGCCACAAGCTGGAGCAGCATCGCATCCGCAATCTTCGACCACTGGAGCAGGCTCACAGCTAGGAGCTTCTTCAACAACTTCGCAACCGCAGTCAGAGGCAGCTCCACATGAACCACCTTGGCAACGAGCACGCAGTCGGCTCAGCAAACCTCCTCCGCAACCGCCACCACAAGACGGACCAGCGTCACATCCGCAATCTTCCACTACAGGACCAGCGTC
>CAZLYM010000051.1:11742-20055 GCA_964563475.1 uncultured Pirellulaceae bacterium | reverse complement strand
GGACCAGCGTCACATCCGCAATCTTCCACTACAGGACCAGCGTCGCAACCGCAATCTTCCATCACAGGAGCAGCGTCACATCCGCAGTCTTCCATCACTGGAGCAGCGTCGCAACCGCAGTCAGCAGCAGCTCCACATGAACCGCCTTGGCAACGAGCACGCAGTCGGCTCAGCAAGCCTGATCTGCAACCACAAGAGCCACCGCCACAAGCAGGACCCGCATCGCAACCGCAATCTTCCATAACCGGAGCCGGCTCTGGCTCGCAGCAAGGAGCTTCTTCAACGACTTCGCAACCGCAGTCAGAGACAGCTCCACATGAGCGACTCTGGCAACGAGCACGTAACCGGTTCAACAAGCCAACACGGTTCCCGCAAGATCCGCCACAGGCTGGCTCAGCTCCGCAACCGCAGTCTTCCACAACCGGTGCTGGTTCACAGCATGGCTCGGGAGCTGGTTCCGGGCAAGTCGGCCCGCAACCGCAGAGGATTCCGCGACGCTCTCGACTACCCACACGGCTCAACAGGCCGCAACGCGAACCACCGCAACCACAGTCTTCAGCGACTTCGGTGCATCCGCAATCTTCTACAACAGGTGCCGCTTCACAACCACAATCCGGTTGACAGCTTGACACCCTACTTCCGCAACATCCTCGCCCTAGGACACGACCTAACAGGTCGGTTCCAAAGCTTTCGCTGCAGAACAGAGTAGCACTGGCAAGCAATGCTACCGCAGCAAATTTGAATTTCATTGAGACTCGTCTCCTTGAGTGTTTGAATTCAACCGTTCGATCCAACTAATCTCATCAACGCAGATCGTGAAATCGGCCGCCTCACCGATCTGCAATTAGCAGAGCTGTGGATGAGACTTGATTGATTGCGCGTGAACAGTGAATTCGATTTAACGAAACCGCCTGGCTCGATTCATCCAATAAATCGATCAGTATTCCTGGCAGGTTCCGACTTCCGTGCCGTAAGGCACACACATTCAGATTGTCCACGTTGTCATCGGCGGCACATTTCCACACCCTTGATGGCTCTGTGTAGAATGCTGCATACGCCGGTTGATCCTTACATGCCGATTTCAACACACAAACCGACTCGGTAAGCTTTGACGATTAAGACGTGGTTGACGTTCGGCCGAATCAATCGAATTAAGCGTTACTGCCAGCCACCGAGCGTCCAGAAAGCGATCGAAACCGCCGTTGAACCTCGCGAACCGTTAAACTACTGCCTACGAACGACGATAAGAGAGTGCCAGCATGTCGTGCGTACCAACCCGCACGTACCAACCCGCTAGAGGCCTCAGCCCTGCTTCACACAAAAATTGCCTCGAATATTGACCGCTCCTAGCAGTCGAAAACACTCGATCGCTTTTCGCTGCGGCACCTCATTGCGATCTTTATGATGGCAAAAAACCAATTTTCCAGTTAAAATAAGGCTACGGCTAATAAGGTCAGGGCTCCAGCTGATCTGGATATCGATCCGAGAGCCTGCCCCGTGTTCGGGTGCTGGACATGACTCCAAATCAAACGCCAATTTTCTTTCGAACCAATCATTAAAACCGACTGTTATTCTGCCATGATCAAGAAGATTTCAATTGCTAAATGTTTTCCCGCTGTGCTCGTTGCCTTTTGCGCAGGAGCCTTGATTGCCGGTACAAGCGGTTGCTCGCAAGAACGATACGAGGACTCACAACGGGACGAGGGAACATCGTCCTCGTCGGGAGCAGCAGCGACAGACGGCACCACGCTACCAGCGGTCAGTAGCGGAACAACGTTACCGGCCAGTCGAGGCACCACGTTGCCTGCCGGTCGTGGAACGACTCTTCCGAGTGGTAACGGCACCACACTGCCGTAACGTGAGAGACGGAATGAACTGAAGAGCACGATGCTTTACGCTTGCGCGAACCTGTTTACGCAAGCATCTATTTGCGCAAGTACAAAGCGGTCACCCGAGAAATCAAGGCAGCTCGGTTGAACCGCTCGCGACGATGGCAGCACAAAAGTACGCTTCTACTTCTTGGCTGCTTTTTTCTTGGCCGTCTTTTTAGTGGCCTTCTTTTTAGTGGCCTTCTTCGGAGCCGCTGCTTCGCCTTCGGCTGGAGCGATCTCTTCAGTCACTTCTTCCTTCACTTTTTGCACAAAGTGAGGCGGCTTGCCTTCGGGGCTCAGTTCCTTGGCACGCTTCTCGGCCGCTTTGCGTTGATTGAACTCATACAACGCGACGCGCTTCATGGCGTGATTGAAAACGCCCCAGAAGAGCTTCTTGCGAATGACAACCGCTGCCTTGGCACGCGACTTTCGCTTGGCCTTCTTTTTCTTAGGGGCAGCCTCTTCTTCCTTGGCGGCCGCATCGTCCGCTTTTTTCTTCTTGGCGGCCGCGGCTTTGGTGGTTTTCTTAGCGGATGCCGTCTTCTTTGTTGTTGCCGCTTTTTTCTTTGCCATCGAGAGTTGACTTTTAAGAGGTCGGTGAACGGAATAACTTGATGTCTGTCCCAAAAGGCCGCCGTCTAGGCAATTCTGCCCGACAAAGTGGTCTTGGGACCAGCTGTTAAATGGCCCAACATCTTAATCGCTGGGGCGAACTTTGAACAGCGACCTGTAGCCGGTAACCGTGATTCCCGAGCGCCAACAATGGCTTAATCAGCGGCCGGTTCGTTCGAATCTCCGACAGAAGTCGCTCCCGGCGGTGGCTGACGCCCCGTTTCGCGGAGATAACGAGCCCGCGCCGCCGCATAATCCGTGGCATTCATGGCCGCCGGATCAGCCGACCCGCCCGCCTCACGAGCCTCCTCCAGCAGCCGAGTCAGCCATGCTCGGCACCAGCCGCAACCGGTTCCTGCCCCTTGGCACTCGCTGAGTTGACTCGCCCGGACGGGTTTCTCGACCCGGATAAAGTTCAGCACTTTCCGCTTGGAAACATGAAAGCACAGACACACGTTATCGTCCAGATTCATGACGGCCACCCATTCCAGCAGTCGCAACCGACTTCACTGTGCGGGCGTCCCGTCAATCGAACGCCCCGCTTTATCGCGTGGGATGCCGCGTGGGACGGATCAGGAGCACTGGCGGCCAAAAGCAGACGATTTTCAGATGAGTCAAACATGGACCAAATATCCGGAAGGATTGAGCCTAACCAGAAAAACACGACGTTTTTACGGAGTCGACGACGTACATTGTCATAAGATAAACTAAAACGGGCGAAACAATAGACAATTGCCCGGGTTTCGCGTTTAGGACTTGCAGATCAACCAGTTACTTAAGAAACATGCTTTGTCGTCGGTATTTCGCGAACGATTTGAAGCTGAGTCCAGTAATTCATGGTTGAGCAAATCCTTGGGGTCAAGCAGGCGGCACCGTTGCCCATCACTTGCCTCCGCCGAATCCTCCTTTCCCACATGTCGATGACGGGGTTTTCGTTTGACGAACAGCGAATCCACGATAATCAAAGCTCGCAAGTACGAGCTCATGGACCCTGACGTCCGGCTGATGCTCCAGGTGCGCGAAGGCAATGCGGCAGCTTTCGAGTCACTCGTTGCCAAACACCAGAACAAGCTGGTCATGGTGCTCAGCCACTTGGTATCCAATCGAAGCTTGGCCGAAGATCTGGCTCAGGATGTTTTCCTGCGAGTCTATCGAGCGCGTGAACGTTACGTGCCGACCGCCAAGTTTTCGACATGGCTCTATACGATCACGCACAACGTCGCCAGCAATGCGCTGCGAAAGTCGTCGCGTCGAAAAGAAGTCAATTTAAAATCATCGCCGTCGGGGTCGATGCCCGTTCGACCACTGGACACGATGGCGACCGCTAAAAGTGGTTTGATGCCAACGCGCGAAGTCGACCGAGGCGAAATTTCGGTCATCGTTCGCGAGGCCATTCAGATGCTAGGCGACCGGCAACGAATGGCGGTCTTGCTGTCTCGGTTTGAGGGCATGAGCTACCGAGAAATTGCCGACACGATGGATTTGTCGACCCAAGCAGTTAAGTCTCTGCTGTCCCGCGCTCGAACCAAATTGCACGAAATCTTGGAACCGTACGTTGAATCGGGACAATTGCCCGAAGGTCTGAACCTAAATTCTCCGGATGACATTGACGCCCAGATGGAGGCGCAGATCGATGCTGCCGTCGGGGAGGACGAGCAATGACAAAACTCATTGACGAAAACGCTCGGGAAGAATCCGATCCGGATATCGAGTTGCTGACATCGTACTTGGACGGGGAACTCGATGATGCCGAGACGACTGCCGTTGAGCAACGTATCGCGTCGGACCCGAAATTTCGGCGGCAGATGCAGAACCTTCAGAAGACGTGGGACTTACTGGAATCGTTGCCAGCCGAATCGGCCGACCCATCTTTCACTCGAACAACCATGGAGATGGTGGTCGATGATGCGCTGGGTGAAATCAGATCGCGCGACGGCATTGGCTGGAAACGCCCTTTGAAAATACTGGCCTTGGCTGTCGTCTCGATCGTGGGATGTGTCGGCGGCTTCCTAGCGATCCGCCAGCTCCAACAAGAAAATCAGCAGCGACAGGTCGAGATCGATTTGCCGGTGATCGAAAGATCCGATCATTATCTGGCGATTGATCTAAACCTTGATTTCATGGTTTCACTTCATTTGTCCGGTTTGTTTTCTGACGAAACGGCGTTGTACTCGGCCGAACGAGACGAATTGGCACCTGAACTTTCGTCAGAGACCGCGGCCTCAACCAGTGCGGGGATCGTCGGTGCGGCCTCCCCGGATCCTTTCGCGCGGTTGGAAGCGATGGACGCGGACCAACGCAGTTCGCTACGACGCAAGCGCGAAAAGTTCGAAAAAATGACGCCTCAACAACAGGCTTCACTCCGACAGTTTCACGATCAGTTTACCTCCCACGAGAAAACCAAAGAGCTTCGCGAAACGTTAAGCGACTACTTTGACTGGCTGGGAACGCTTCCCAGTCGCGAACGAGCCGAATTGGCGGACATGCCGGCCGATGATCGTCTAAGTGAAATCGCTAGGACGCTGATCCGACGAGCCAGTCAAGAGTTCGGTCGTTCCGGGATTACTCAGTTGCCGCCCGAAGACGCGCGAGCCGTTTTTCATTGGCATGAAAAGGTCGTCAAACGTAACGCGAAAAAGATTCGGCGTCTCTTTAGCGAACTGGTTAGAAAGCGGTACCGCGAAAAAGGAGCGGAAATCAAGAACGGTCCGTTGAGAAAACTGACTAGCCGCCCCTTGAACCAACTGGTTGGGGTCTTGATTCGTGTCGACCGGGACTCCGTCAAGGAGATGCTGTATTCAGATTTCGATCAGCTGTTCCCCGAACTTTCACCAGACGCTCGCGAAATCTTGGACAGCAAAACGACCAATGGCAAACAGGAACTTTTGCTCAAGTGGACCGAGGCGGCCAACCAGACTCGATCTAAGGTCACGATTGTTCAACTGCAGAAGTTCTTTGAACAACTGTCCACCGAACAACGAGACGAACTGGATGAGATGTCATTCGAAGACTGGGAACAAACGTTGACCCGGCTTTATCGGCAGAATCAGCTGTCTCACTCAACTGACACCAACGATTTGTCCGATGAACAAAGTGTGCAATCCTTGGCTGAACAAAGCGGCTTCGAGGTACTGGATCAGCCCGCCCAAGACTTTGGGATCACGATCGAGGACATGGGCATTCCGCTAAATCTGGACACGGGCCTGAATCTGGATATCCTGAACTTGGGCGACCTATTCAAGACCGACGACCAATCGACAACGCCAGAAGACGCGGTCGATGACGCAACGAATGACAAAAAGTAATTCATGGCCAGCAACGTCAAAACTTCGACCACCAACACGCAGGCAAATCGGGTCCAGCAGTACCTAGATGGCCAGCTGGAAAAAACTAGGGGACAGGTCAAGTGGAATGATCTGATCGTGGCGTGCCTGACTTGGGCGGCTGCCGTCGCCGCATTTCTGCTGGTTCTCGCCCTGATCGATGCGTGGGTTGTCTCGTTTTCAACCGCTGGGCGTTGGATCGCTTGGGCAACCTTGATGCTCGGTAGCGTGGCGTGGCTAGGACTGGCGATCGTTCCACTGTTCCTGCGTAAGATCAATCTGAACTATGCGGCTCAGATGATCGAACAAGCGACGCCCGATGTGAAAAATAGCATCCTGAACTACTCGTTGCTGCGAAAACAAGATCAGTCAATTAACGTGGCGGTGATGGATGCCGTTTCGCGTCAGGCGGCCCACAAACTGAAATCGATCCCTAGCGACAACACGATCGATCGATCGCAACTGATTCGGGTCGGCTTCATCTTGGTCGGGCTGATGGTATTCGCAGTCACTTACAAGCTGATTTCTCCTCGCGATCCACTGCAGACCGTGCAACGGATTCTCTTTCCCGGGCAATCACTGGCCAAACCTGCATCGGTCCAGATTTCGCAAGTGACTCCCGGCAACGCGCGTGTCTTCTTTGGAGACTCGCTGCAAGTGACCGCCCAAGTCAAAGGGCCTCATCGCCCGGAAGACGTTCGCTTGGTTATCTCTAGTGATGACGGACAGATCACTGACCTCCCGATCCCGATGGAGATTGACGAAACGGGGCGGTCCTATCAAGGATTGATCTCGCCGGGCGCGGGAGGAATTCAGCAGGCGTTGCGGTACCGCGTTGAGGCTCGTGATGGAGTTTCACCCGAATTTAAAATCGTGGTGAAGGCCAATCCTTCCATTGCCATCGAGACCATTGAACTAACGCCGCCCACCTACACGCGTCTGCCTAAACGTACACTCAAAGGACGAGGTGATCTCGAAGCGATCGAAGGCACTGAAGCGATGATCTTCGCGGCGGCCAATCTGCCCATTCAAGTCGCCTATATTGAATTGCTCAACGCCGTTCCGGGCGACGACCCTCAAAATCCGAACGCAACGGTGATGAAGCCAGCTGCGCCTCCGATCGAAATGCGTTTGCTGCCGGACAATCGAGCATCAGGCCGTTTTAATGTGACGCTCAATTCGACTCGGACCCGCCCAAGAGCCACGCACTATCAGATTCGGTTCGTCAGCACCAATGACGAACGGAATGAGACGCCCAATGTTTATCCCATTCGTGTCACACCTGACTTGGCGCCCGAGATTCGCATCGTTGAACCGCGATCGACGCAAACCGAAGTTGCCTCCAATGGCCGGCTACCGATTCTGATCGAGGCAAACGATTTGGATTTTGC
The DNA here is from genome assembly GCA_964563475.1 of uncultured Pirellulaceae bacterium. GTDB lineage: Bacteria > Planctomycetota > Planctomycetia > Pirellulales > Pirellulaceae > Mariniblastus. The sequence continues at coordinate 12,858 of CAZLYM010000051.1, read as the reverse complement.
CATCGGTTCGGTTGTCTTGAACATGGATTATCAAGGCCGTCAGCTGATCAGGCAATCGCTGAAACTGAAATCGAATAACGGCAACCAACGAGTCAACTGCCGGTTCCTGTTCGAACCAAGCCGCTATCAGTTGCAGCCCGGCGATCAGGTTGTGTTTCAAGCCGTCGCGGCGGACAACCGGATCTCGATCAAAAGTTTGGCGCCCGATCCGAATGTCTCGCAGACAGAAAACTATACTGTCTCGATCACCGAACCAGAATCAGAACCCGATCGCCAGCCCGCCGATGATGGGAATCGCGAAACCGATCCAGACAAAAACTCGGCCGACGATGCGACTGACAACTCGGACGAGGGCTCGGGACGTGATAGTGACCAAACGAACAATGATCCGCCTAACGACGGCACTCAAGACAGAGATCCAGAATCAGAATCCGGCAATCAATCTGATCCCTCAAGCGAAAGTGAAACCGATAGCGGGAGCGAACCTAGCGACGAGGGTTCAAACCCGGAAGACGGCGGTGGCGGTCAGCCTGAAGATGGTGGTGGAACCCAAGGCAGTCAATCGAATGACCAACCACCGGAAGATGGCAATCAAGGTTCCGGCGCAGAACAAAACGGTGGATCGACAGAACAAAGCCAATCGGGCGATCAACAGAACTCGGGCGCCACGGGGCGAAACGAACGCCGCAATGATGGAGTATCCAACCAAGGCAATTCAAATGGATCTTCCAAAGGCGGTGGCAACGAAGGGGGAGCCGAAGGTTCTCAGGGGGGCGGCAGCAACGATCCTTCGGAAACCGGCAGCGGCGGAACTCCCGACGGATCGGAAGCACAAGGCCCGGCGGGAACCAACCAAGACGATCCGAACGCGCAGGCCGCCGATCAACCCAACCAAGGTGGAGCAAAAGGCTCCGACACAAACGGAGGCGCTCACAGCGATCCGGGGGATACCGGATCGGGCGAAGAAGGTACCCGTGATGGTTCTTTGAAAAACGGTCGGCGCGAGCGACTGCCTGAGGATGTTCACGACGGCGAAAAATTTGAAAAGCTGGACGAACTGTTGAAGGACCAACCGCCGTCCGAGCGAAACGGCGATCAGCAGACTGGCGATCAGCA
>CAZLYM010000051.1:7290-11642 GCA_964563475.1 uncultured Pirellulaceae bacterium | reverse complement strand
CAAGGCGGCGATCAACAAGGTGGTGACCAACAAGGTGGCGACCAGCAGGGTGGTGACCAACAAGGCGGCGATCAGCAGAGTGGCAACCAACAAGGTGGCGATCAACAAGGCGGCGATCAGCAAAGTGGTGAGCCTGCCGGCAATTCACCATCACAACCCGGCACCGGTCAAGCGGGCCAGCCCGGCCAAAGTCCATCCCAATCGTCCGGCGCCAGCGGACAAGGTGGCCAACCCGGTGGTGGTGCGGCGACTTCCGGTCAACAAAGCTCCGGTGCGGGTACCAACCAAGCGACCAACGAAGAACTTGAAAAAGAACAGGCTGATCTTGACCATGCGAAAAAGGCAACGGACTTGGTTCTAAACAAACTTGAAGACCAATTGCAGAATCCTGACCCGGACTTGCTGGACAAGATGAACTGGACCGAGCAAGACCTGCGCGAGTTTCTCAATCGTTGGAAGCGGATGAAACAGAGTGCTCAAGCGGGCGAGCCGAACGCGAAAAGGGAATACGAAGAAGCGATCAAAAGCCTCGGCTTGCGTCCGGACGATCGTTCTCGAACCGCAAAGAATCGCGACGCCGATGCCTCGGGTTTGAACCAGGACAGCACCGTGGTCGAACCGCCAGCAGATCTGGCTCCCGACTTCAACGAATTCCTTCGTGATCGCAATCGTGTAAGATAAGTGGTCAACGGCCTCAGCCTCGGAGACTATTGACTCTCGGTGCAACTTGCAAAAACAGAATCGGGTCAATTTCACGACAAACCCGTGGTCAGAAACCATGAAACTTTCGGCCTACCATCAAGCTGTTTTTCTAGCCGCCATCCTGACACTGGCGATCAACGCAACCGTTAGCCGCGCTGGCGATGCAACCGTCAATGGCCAGTTGCTTCAGTGGCACAAAGTCACGCTGACCGTTGATGGTCCAGAAGCTTCCGAAGATGGCACGCCGAATCCGTTTCTCGATTATCGGATGCAGGTAAAGTTCGTTCACCCTCAGACAGGCGCCACTTTCAACGTGCCCGGATATTTTGCTGCTGATGGCGACGCGGCCAATACGTCCGCTAGTTCCGGGAACAAATGGCGAGCCCATCTGTCTCCCGACCATACAGGCACGTGGAACTATCAGGTTTCGTTTCGCGCTGGCACCGGAGTGGCTGTCTCGGACCAACCCGACGTGGGTACTCCCGTCGTGGATGTGGACGGGATTAAGGGACAGTTTGAAATCGGTCCGACGGACAAACAGGGACGCGATCTGCGAGCCAAAGGTCGACTAAATTACGTCGGCAAGCATCATTTGCAGTTTGCTCACACCGGACAGTTTTTCCTCAAGGCCGGTACGGACGCACCCGAAAATTTTCTCGCCTACGAAGACTTCGACGGTGACTTCAAGACCGATGGACACAAAGACAAGTTCGTCAAAAACTGGGCGCCTCACGTGCAGGATTGGCGGACGGGGGACCCAACTTGGCAGGACGGCAAAGGCAAGGGAATCATTGGAGCGATCAACTATCTGGCGTCGCAAGGGCTGAACGCGTTCTCGTTTCTGACGCTCAATATCGAAGGCGACGACCGCAACGTCTTCCCATACACGACCTACGATCAACGCGAGCGAATCGATTGCTCACGGATGGACCAATGGGAAATCGTGCTGGCTCATGGCACTCGGCAAGGCATGTACCTGCACTTTAAAACTCAGGAAGCAGAAAACGTCAACCTGCTGGACAATGGAAATATGGGGCGCGAGCGCGCGTTGTATTATCGCGAACTGATTGCTCGCTTTGGCCACCACCTAGCGTTGAACTGGAACCTTGGCGAGGAAGTTGGGCTCGGACACAAAGTCAGCACCGAGAAGAAAGTCGCATGGGCGAACTACTTTCGGACTCATGATGCGTATCGCCATCACATTGTGATCCACAACGGCAACAAGCATTTCGATTTACTGGGCAACGCATCGGCGTTGACAGGATTTTCACTTCAAACCAACAAGCCTGACTTCCGAAACGTTCATGACGAGACACGAAAGTATCTGAAAAAATCAGCCGCGACGGGAAAGCCATGGGTGGTGGCGTGTGACGAACCGGGCGATGCTTCTCATGCCTTGCTTCCCGACGCCGAGAACCCGACTCACGACAACGCGCGGAAGAATGCATTGTGGGGAAACATCATGGCTGGCGGCGCTGGGGTCGAATGGTACTTCGGTTACAAACATGCTCATAGTGACCTGACGTGCCAGGACTTTCGCGTGCGTCAGAAAATGTGGGATCAATGCCGCACGGCGTTGGAGTTCTTTGCGGACCACAAGATCCCGTTTTGGGAAATGAGTAACGCCAATCAGTTACTGGAAACAAAAAACGGATACTGCCTTGCGCAACCGCGGCATCTCTATCTGGTTTATTTGAAACATGGCGAGTCAACGACGCTGGATCTTTCCCGTGCGAAAGGCCCGTTTAAAGTTCGGTGGTTCAACCCGCGTGAGGGCGGTGATCTGCAAACCGGATCGACGGAAGCGGTGTCGGCAGGGCCAAAGGTCGCGTTGGGAAGTCCGCCCGGTATTGCGTCCGATCAGACCGATGTCTCCGACCAAGATTGGCTGGCAATCGTTCGGGCGAACGGTTCTTCTGGCAAGTGAAGGTCGCTCACTGGAACCCTTCGAGCACGTTTTTTCCGATCACTTGACCGCTTTCCTGTACTTGATGAGCGGCTTTCAAGGTTTCAACGCTCAGCTTTCCTAAGCGGCGATTCACCGTCGAGATCAATTCGCCGGCGTCGAGCATTTGGGAGACTCGATTGAGCAACTGGTGCTGCACTTCGATGTCGTCCATGTTGAACATGGGTCGCGCGAACATGAATTCCCAACTGAAGTTCAATGCCTTGGGTTTACCGACTTTGATGTCCAGCGTTTTCGGGTCGTCGATGAACGCCACGTGACCACGCGGTTTGATCAGTTCAATGATCGCCGGAAAATGGCCGTCCGTTCCCGTCAAGGACGCAACGTACAACGGCTGAAGATCGATCGTTTTCAATTGGTCGGTCAATGATTGATGATGATTGATCACGTGATCGGCCCCCATCTTCTTAACCCATTCGGTTGTCTCGGGACGCGAAGCGGTAGCCACGACCGTCAGGCCTGTCAGCTTTTTGGCAAGCTGAATCAGAATCGATCCGACTCCACCCGCGCCGCCGAGAATCAGGATGCTCTCGCCCTGCCCCGTCCCTTCCTTGATGCCCAGCGAATCAAACAGAAGTTCCCAGGCGGTGATGGAAGTCAGCGGCATCCCGGCGGCTTCGACAAAGTCCATCGAAGTCGGTTTCTTGCCAACGATCCGCTCATCCACCGCGTGTAGTTGAGCGTTCGTGCCCGGCCGCGTGATATCGCCCGCGTAAAAAACTTCGTCACCAACTTGGAACAGACTGACCTCGCTGCCGACTTCCTTGACGACTCCCGCCGCGTCGTAGCCCATGATTCCGATGGCCCCGATCGGCGGCCTGCCACCTCGGACTTTCGTATCAACCGGGTTGATTGAAATCCCTCGCACTTCGACCAACAAATCGCGCGGCCGCAGCTCAGGGGCTTCGGTTTCAAATTCGACCAGAGAGTCGACCGCATCGATCGGCCCCGGCTGTTTGTATCCAATTGCTCTCATATCAACCTCAATCTTTCGAAAACCCGAAGAAATTGGTTTGGAATTTCTGCATTTATGGGCCCCAACTGTCCGTTATCTAACAATAGATGAGGGGTTTCTCTCCTTCAATGTGGTACACTAAGATAGCTAGTTCTCCTATCTCTAGTATCTCTCCCTCCTAACCTCTGGCGACAACGCCAAGTTCCCGTTTCCCCTTTGCTCGGATGATTTTATGTTTCGATCTGAATCCAATTCAACCGCAACCATCTCTATCGTTTTAGCACTCGCACTGTTTGCCTTCGCTGACCCGGCTTCAGCAGAGGACTTTTTCGTCAGCAGTGCGAACGATATCGATTCGGCCGTACGGGATGCCGGGCCGGGTGATACGCTGATCATGACCGACGGCGTCTGGACAAATCAGCAAATCGATTTCGAAGGCTTTGGGACGCAGGCTAACCCGATCACACTTCGAGCCGAAACGCCAGGCGGGGTGACGCTGAACGGCAATTCGACGCTCAGCATTTCAGGTGATTGGCTGGTAGTCGATGGACTGAACTTCGAAGGAGGCTCGCTTAGTTCGGGCAACGTGGTTGAGTTTCGCGGCGGCGAGGGTGACGCGACGAATTGTCGTTTTACCAATTCAGCAATTATAAACTACAACCCTTCCACCGAAAACACTCGCTACTTCTGGTGTTCGATGTACGGACGGTTCAATCGCGTCGACCACAA
>CAZLYM010000051.1:0-7190 GCA_964563475.1 uncultured Pirellulaceae bacterium | reverse complement strand
CTCAGTCGCACACTTTTTGCAGAAAATATTACACTTTCCAACAACCTGATTGAAACCTTTCAAGACCCTGCCTTCGAAGGGATGCAAGGAGACGGCTGGATTTGGGAAGGCAACATCGTCAACACAAACTTTCTGGGAGACGTGAATTCAAACGAGCCAGGCATCATCGAACTGAATCCGCAACTGACACTCGATGCCATTGGCCTTTTTCGCCTCTCCAGCTCCAGTCCCGCCATCGATGCGGCGGTGGGCGACCAAGGCGTCCTAGATGATTTTGAGGGCCAACCTCGCGTCGGCCTGCTGGATGTCGGAGCCGACGAATTTTCAACAGCCACCATCCTTCGCCTCCCGCTTCAACCAGAAGATGTTGGGCCCTTCTGGCTCAATGGGATGACAGATCCGCCGGTTGATCCACCCGTTGATCCACCAGTCGGTGACGGTGGGTGCGGCCCAAATGGCTGTGCCATTCAGGCTGAGAACTTCACTTCTTTGCTCGACCCGGACAATAACGGCGCCACCTTTTCTGTCGTTTCAGCTTCAGACGCCCTAGCTGGTCAAGCCCTGAAAGCCCCAGACGGTGACCGAGTTGATCTGGACACTGAAGATCACGATGCGATTGCGACCTACACTTTGGAATTTGAAACTGCTGGCACGTACACCATCTACTACCGAGCCCGTGGATTTAGCGGAAGCACTGACAGCTTGTACCTACCGGATGGTTTCAACGTTGACCCAAACAACAACGAATCTCTTAGTTCCAACGGCGTATTTGAATGGCGTCAGGAATCGACGTCATTCACGATCAGCTCTTCCAACGTTGGAGTGCCTGTGGAATTTCGTTTGGGCATGCGTGAGAGAGATGCAGAGATCGATGCGTTTGTGTTGCATCTAGATTCCTCATTGTCTGACAGTGAATTGGAAGCACTGTTTGTCGCTCCCGAACCAGAGCCCGAGCCAGAACCGATCCTCGGCGACTTCGACGCTGACGGAGACGTTGATGGCGATGACGTTGATTTTTACATCGGCAATCTTGGCCAAGCCGCGACGGGTGAATTCGCTCAACTGAATCTAAACGATGATAGTCAAGTGACGCTTGCCGACCACGACTTGCACCTGACAACTTTGGTCGTGACTTCCAACGGCGTCACCGGTGCGTTGCTAGGAGATGTCAATCTTGATGGCACGGTCGACGTGCTCACTGATGCGTTTGTTTTGATCGCGAATCTCGGCGGTAGCGCCACCAGTCACTCCCAAGGCGATCTCAATGCCGATGGAATAGTCGATGTGCTTGGCGATGCGTTTCTTCTAATCAGCCAACTGGGCCAGTCAAACGACTAACCGCCCATCCGAAACCTGCTACTCAAAACACAACCCGAAGTGTTAGCGAGGAAATCGTTGGATTTCTCTCGCAAACACTTCGGGTTATTTTTGTCTGGGCAAAATCTACGTGTTTGAACGCCGACCTGCCTGCGACTGCTTGCACACAAATGTTTGCGTGCAAGTCAATCTTCTGTGCAAGTGAATTGCTCAACGCCTTGCGATGCTTCAGGCGGAAGCACGGGGCCAGCGTTAAAAGCTCCGCGTGTACTTCGTCACACAGATTCGTCAAATGCGGCGTCGAATTGCACGTCGCTGGGTGAGAAATTCATCTTGCGAGTGAACTCACATGCCTCACGAGCTCCAAATTCACGGTCCATCCCGCAATCTTCCCACTCGATCGACAACGGTCCGTTGTAGCCAATCGCGTTGAGGGCCCGAGTGATTTCCTCGAAGTTCACGTGGCCTCGTCCGGGCGAGCGGAAATCCCAGCCACGGCGCGGGTCACCAAAGTTGATATGACTGCACAAGATTCCCGATTTACCATTAAGCTGCTTGGCCGCATCTTTGACATGGACATGGTAAATCCGATCCGGGAAGGTGCGAATGAACTCGACCGGGTCAACATCCTGCCAGATCAAGTGACTTGGATCGAAATTGAATCCAAACGCTTCCCGATGGCCCAACGCTTCGAGCGCCATCTGAGCACTATAGATATCGAACGCGATCTCGGTCGGATGGACTTCCAATGCGAACTTCACGCCGCACTCATCGAACACGTCCAGAATCGGATTCCAACGGTCGGCAAACTGCTTAAACCCGTCATCGATCATCGACTGAGGCACTGGCGGGAAGGAGTACAGCAACGGCCAGATCGCTGAACCAGTGAAACCATTAACGACTTTGACGCCGAATTTTTTCGCGACACGAGCCGTATTCTTCAGATCTTCTGCTGCTCGCTCATTCACGCCCGCTGGATCACCATCGCCCCAAACGTAATCAGGCAAAATGGCCTTATGGCGTTCATCGATCGTGTCACAAACTGCTTGCCCGACTAGGTGAGTGCTGATCGCGTGACATTGCAAACCAACCTCCTTCAGCAAGCTACGATGCTTATCGCAGTAATCATCTTCCTTGATCGCGCGGTCGACTTCAAAGTGATCCCCCCAGCACGCTAGTTCTACTCCATCGTAGCCAAAGTCTTTCACTTTAGCGGCCAGTTCGGCAATCGGCAGGTCGGCCCATTGGCCGGTAAAAAGAGTGACGGGGCGAGCCATTGAAAAATCTCCGCAAAAATGAAATCGGTCGAATGATTGGAACGATCGGATAGCCAAACCGTGTGATCTGAGCCATTTTGACGTGAGCCCATGCAAGACGCAACCAGCGATTCGGGCTGTTTGACAAAACACACCCGGCGCATCCAAAGCCAAGCTCGACCAAACGATTCAAGCTTTACGAGTTGGCTCGCTGCCTCCTCGTGCGTGCGTTCTCAATCAGCACCTAACCGCCAACCACTTTCAACACCAACGGCGGAAAGCAGAGAATAGGAATCACGAGAGACACGATTCCCAAAACCCAACGAAACGGCCCGAGTTTTACAGAATCGTCACGCGTCGGCGGATGATCGGTGCCCATCAACAACAGTAGCACGATCATCAGCGCAAAAGTGAACGTGTTGTGATACGTCATGAATGCGATTGCGAGCACGAGTGTCATTCGGGCAATCAAGTGGGCCGATTTACCAAAGAGCGTGTAAGTAATGTGGCCGCCGTCGAGTTGACCGATCGGCATCATGTTTAGCCCAGTGATCAGGAAGCCAACCCAGCCAGCAGCAAACAACGGATTCAATTGACTTAGCCAAACAACCGAGTCAGCGGTGTAGCCGGGCACTTGGTTGTATTCTGCAAACCACTGCATCAACAGTGGCAATCGAAACGCAACCCAACCTTGCCCGTCGGTCGTCAGATCCAATTCAGCCATGCCGTACCACGCGATCGGCACCGCTGCCACCAAGCCCGCGAGTGGACCCGCGATCCCGATGTCAAAAATCTCTTTTCGGTCGGCTGCGTTTCCCTGCATCGCAATGACGGCTCCCATGGTTCCGATCGGAGTAATCGGCAGCGGCAGAAAGAATGGATACGACGCAGGAACTCGGTAGATCAATGTCATGAAAAAGTGGCCGAATTCGTGCAACAACAGAATCGTCAGAACGGCAACCATGTAGACCAACCCCTGATCCCAATTGGCCAGAATGGAGGTGCGTACCGGGATCAGGCTTATGGACCCTAGAAGTGGGTTGGGCGCGCCGCTGGGGTTCCATTGGCAAGCACCGACCACGAATGTGGAAACGCAAGTCAACAGAAACAAGACGATCGGCAATACGATACGGCGCTGATGTGTTGGCGGATCAGGATAGTCTGCGAATTCCGCCGTCTCGGGAGGCAACTCGGTTGGAAAAGCATTGTTCATGCGAACCAGAATACACCAGTAGGCACCGTTCGAACATGCCGAGTTGTATGACTTCGCACAGGCGAGGATCGACTTCAGCGGAGCCCCGAAAATCCCCTGAAATAGCGCAGCAAAAAAGATCGCCTTGCGCAGTAGCTGGGCCTTGCTCGGTAACAAATCACCCAATTCAATTTCATGTTGCTCGCGTAAAATCGATCAACAATCATTTTTTTGTTCGGTAACTTGTTTGTCCGCAGGTCCTCATCCGTTCGCGCAGGGCGATGTTGGAAAAAACACAATTCTTAAACAGGGAAAAAGAACGATTAATGTGTCGAGTCGGAGGGTAGCTAATCATCCGACTCGCACACAATCAATCTTGCCCGGTGATTTGACGAGCAGTCGAAAATTGAGCCGTGAAATTTACTCAGGCAACGAAAAAGTTCGAGCCTGTTTCAAGGTCAATTTCAGCTCGCCTCCGCGGTCAGGTCCGACTGAAAGACATCTGTCCGACCATTACCCAGACGGCCAAAAAGCCAAGTGCAATTACCGAGTTCATGCTTTCGATAGGCATGGATCTGTCCTCATGTAAGAGGTGAAACGATCCGTCCGTGAGGTAGCGCATATACATCCATGCACATCGTCTATCGGCAAGCGGATCCATGAAATATGAAAATAAATCTGTGCGACCGAAAGGGTTCACTAACAAGACAAAAACGTACCGTGGTTGCAACCGGAAATTCTGTCAAAGTTTGACAAAGTCCAACCAAACCACAGCAACGCCTCTGAGGATTCGCCCAACAATAAATTACCGGGTTCAGCTTCAAATCGCTCGCTGAATACCAATGACAAAGCACGTCCCTTGAGCAACTTTTTTATTCCGCAAATCCTCAGTCGCACGTACAGCACGAGTATTTACGAAACCGGGATGAAAGAGTTCGCTTGCGACTTCGGTTTTTGAGGTTTTTGGTATGAGTTTGCTGGCTGCCGCTTGTTTTAGCGTTGCAATGAACGGCTGAGTGGCGGGCTGAAACATACTCAGTAGCATAGAGAACGCGTGGCGTGTTCGAGTGACCAACAGTCGTGCGTCGTTCCGCCTTCCATCAAAGAGGCGCTGGACACTTGGTTTTGCGGGATCGCTGCGACGCGCCGTTGCGGTTCCGTCTAGCATTTGGACGCTTAAAAGTTCGTTTTAAAACTAAATTTTCTCAAATTCATTGACTCATTCCGTGTCGCTTCATACAGTTTAGATCACTCGAGGGGCACTTGGGTGAGCATGGCAGCATCTTGATTGGCTTGCCGTGTCACCGAACCGGAGGGAACTATGTTTCGGTTTGGACTCAGTGCCTGCGCACTGAACTTTGTTTTTCTTGCCGCTGCGGCGACCATGTGCCCAGACGCGCATGCGGAGCTTTCTCGAAAGCAGTTGCGTGAAATTGAGACAGCTTTCTTGCCAGCGTACGAGCAGCAAGAAACGTGGGCGATGATCGAATCGCTTGATCGCCTGATGCGGCAGATGTCGGACGAACAAGTCGCTGAGTTCGACTCAATGCTTCAGCAACAGCAGATTCCAAAAGCGACTCACCTGATGGTTCAGGCTCGAATGGAAGTGCTGCAAACTCAGCCCAACAAATCGCGAAAATTGCCTCGGCACAGCTGGCAGGAATTCTCGTTGACGGTTTCCGAAAGTGAGTCACAAATTGCAGCGATCACGGATCAAGTGGCCGCTCACCAAGCGGCGCTCGACGCCGTCGCTGACCAAGGGACGTTTGAGCAATTTGAATCTTTGATCTGGGACGCTCATGTGCTGGAGCAGAAACTGGATTCGTCGATTCGCCTCGCGAACTACCTGTCTGAAATGGTCCAAAAAATGCAGTATCTTGCAAAACAAGATTTGGCCCCCGAGCAAACGGTTTTGCTGAAACGAGATTTTGGCGATTTGGAAAAGCAATTGACCGATACCCTCGCGGGTGTGCGTGAGCGTGACCTGATCGCTCGAATCAAAAGATTGACGCATGCTCGGAAAACCCTCAGCGTGTCGAGTGGATTGAAGGATCGTTATCTTGCTGCATGGTCGATCGATTTCGACGGCCCACTCGTCATGAAAGAACTAGAGCAATCGGCTGGAGTGAAAGCCTTTCACACCGACATGTTGAACGATGATCAATTGTTGTCACAGTTGGACGAAACGATCAAAGCGGGCATGACCGCTGCCGGCGAATTACTGCTGACCAAGAGTCGGCATTTGCACGTCGGTCTTCACTGGTGGACTCGCGGGCGATACGGCATGGGCTCCGAAGCAAGAGGCTTGCTCAAGAATACTCAAGCTTTGAGTTCTGACGCCGCGTTGTTTCCATTGTTCATGCCCGAAACAATGCCTGATGCAAAGCCGCCTCAAGAAGATTGGTTGGGAGGCGTGCCGGAGTACGACCGGCGTCATCAGTTTATCTGGGCATGGGAGAATCGATCGATTCTGTCGTCGTCGAAAACCACCAATACGAGCAGCGTTTCTAGGAATTCTCGCCATGAAGTAACCAGTGAAACGCAGTTGTCACGCTTTTACTGAAACTCGAACAGAATTGTCCGGGGAGTTTCCTCGGGTACGACAACGCGAGTCAACGAAACTAAAACGACACGAAGTTTTGCATTGACCAAAATGGATCTTCGAATGGTGCGACGTTTGGTTGGCTTCTACGAGTACGGAAACGCACTCGATCACCTAGATCAACTAACCAGCATGAGCGACGAAGAAGACTTCGACGCGATTAATGAAATTCTGGCTGATCACCGTGAGTTTGATCTGTTTGTGAAGCTTCCAGATGGATTTCGTGGCAGTACGTCCGGCGATGGTGTGGAAGATCGACAAGACAATCGACGTAGTGGTCTCGAATGGATCATCGCGTTGGCGCGAGTCGAATTCGGTGCGATGGTATCGGGCTTCACCAGTCACCCAAATCCGTACCAATCGGTTCAGCCTGAGTCATTTTCTTACAACGCAACTATGCAGTTATTGCTGGAAGGCGTAGAAGGGCATTACTTGGCATTGCTGGACGCTAAGAACCTGCATGCCAAATTGATGGATCTTCACGGTGACGACCAAGTAAGAACGGCACTAGCCAAATCGCGTCGTGTTCGCATCGCACGGATGATGCTTCAAGCATTGGAGACGATCGACCGAACGACGTACACCGACCGGCAGGCCAACGAGCTGGCGGAAGTACAGCGCAATCTGAGTCGTCAACAGAGCATACTGCGAAGCACTATCCGTGCTTGGCTGACGGCTCAAACATCTCGAGAGCAAAACGTCAGTTCACAATCCTTTGAACATGAATTCGTCTACGCATGCGGCATCCAACTGGACGCCGAACGACGAGAATTGGCTGCCGGGACGGCCACGGTGACCCATTTCCCGACCGACCGGCAATAGA
>CAZLYM010000050.1:0-22023 GCA_964563475.1 uncultured Pirellulaceae bacterium | reverse complement strand
TCCGCGGCGTTACCACCAACTCTTCGAACTCCAGATTCTCGACGGATAACTTCTCGTTCAGTTCTTCCACCTGTTCGTCGAAGTCCGCCTCCATGTCCTCGTACTTGGTCTGTAGCTCTTCCAAGTTCTCTTCCGCGCGGCCGATATCATCCTTCTCTTTTGACGCTCGGCCAAAGGATCGCATCGAACTTCCCGCACGGCGAGCATTGGTTACGCCAAACGCCTTGCGTCCCAGCAACGCCCCCATCAGTGTCGTACCGACGGACAAGACACTGCTGACACGACTCTGTTGATACTGAGCCTTTTCGACATCAACCTTGTCTTCCGCTTTTCGAATACGAGTCCGTAACGTATCAAACTTGCTGCCAAACTTGTCACGCAGCTTATCGATGGCTTCGTCGCGTTTTTCGGATGCCAACTGCTCAAGCCGCACCTTGAAGTCACCCTCTGTTTCACCCGGTTCCGAATACTGTTTCAGATCCTTGCATCGCCACATGGTCATCGGCTGTTTTCGGTAGAGAAACTCTTTGAACTCCTTTTTCCAAGTGGTGTAGTTCTTCTTCTTTTGCAGATCGCTGCAGATCGCCGCGAACTCGGCACCCGGTTCCGGATTTCGGACAATCTCCAATGGCTCTTCCAGAGCCTCGGCTTGCTCCCAGACTTCGTCCGGCATCTCGCCACCCTTGATCGCACTCAACAGCGTCCGCTCCTGCCACGAGTCCACTTTGTAGGTTGACTTGACGTAGTGCAACCGGCCTTCGCCCAGCAACGAAGCTCGATAGACCAGCCGTTCCCCTTCGCCAATTCGATCACGCACTTCGACAAAACGTTGCTCAATGTCGCCAGGCACCAACTGACGTCCATCCACGGCAGGCTCGGGAGCTTCCGCCTTCTCTGCCGCCGGTCGACTGGGACGACTGCTGGCCGCAACGGCTTGAGCGTCGTAGTTTGGGTCGTCGTCCATCAGTTTTTGCAACTGCCCCTGAGTCAGTGGGCCTCGCAGATACGACATGGCCCAGCGAGTTTCAAACACGACGGGTTCGTCTTCGTGGACGTTGTTCATCAAGAACTTTCGACTTCCAAGTCCCGCCAACGTTTGCTCCATCGCGGCCTTGTCAAATGTCTGTCCAACCTGCGAAGCAGCTCCTTCAAGCCCCTCCAGCACCCGCGCTTTGTCGCGTTCAGTCTGCAATCGACCGAGGAACCAAGTGCCGCAGTTTGACAGCCCTTTGTAGTCCAAATCGACCGGGTTTTGTGTCGCCAGCACGCAGCCAAGCCCAAACGCACGGGCCTGTTTGAGCAGCGTCAGCATAGGCTGCTTGGACGGTGGGTTTTTCGTAGGCGGAAAATATCCGAACACTTCATCCATGTAAAGCAACGCGCGAAGACTGGATGTTCCCGGCTGAGACCGCATCCACGTGAGCATCTCGTTGAGCAGAATCGTCACGAAGAACATTCGCTCTTTGTCTGACAGGTGGGCAATCGAGACAATCGAAATGCACGGCTTGCCTTCTGGCGTGTGCAACATTCGCTTGATGTCCAACGCCTCGCCTTCCAGCCAACTGGAGAACGTGGGCGACGCCAGCAGATTGTTAATCGTCATCGCTAGGTCCGTTCGATCCTTCTTCGGATAGAAGTCGTCCAGCTCCATGATGCCGACTCGTTCGAACGGAGGATCTTGAATCGCGCCGATGATTTTCCCCAAGTCCAGGTCGCGCTTTTCTCGCCACGCCGTATCAAGAATCCGGCTGATCAGAATATGCTCGCGGGAGCGGATGGGATCGGCTTCGATACCCAGCAAGGCCAGCAATCCCGACGTCGCCGCGCTGATGCGATCGCCTAGAGCTTCGGCGTTGTTCAAAACCTGGTCGTTGGGGCACCCGAACGATTTGAGAATCGTCACCGGTCGCCCGGCAGTGCTGCCAGGTGTGTAGACTCGCAGATCGACGGTTTCTCGCATCTTCCGAATTCGGGCAGCATCTTGGCCCCATTCCTTCAGGCCGGCCTTCCATTTTTCTGCTTCGTTGGTCGCGAAAACTTCAGGAGACACTCCTTCGCGCGACGCTTGGCCTTCGTCGACCCACGGCCGAAACTCTTCCGGACTAAGGTTCGGAAAGGTCAGCAACAAGTTTGATATATCGCCTTTGGGATCGATCACGATCGCCGGAATGCGGTCGATGGCGGCTTCTTCAAGCAACCCCACGCAGAGTCCCGTTTTTCCGCTGCCCGTCATGCCGACGACCACCGCATGAGTACAAAGATCACGCGAATCGTAAAGCAAAAGGTCTTCTGTTCGTTCACGAGCCTGTTGGTCGTACTCTTTGCCTAGATAAAACGCACCAAGTTTTTCGAAATCCTGCATCCTGCCGTGTTCCCTTGATAAGTTAAACGTTTCGACTGATCGCCAGCCAATTTTGGAGAGCTTGATTGCTTGACTGAAAGCGAATGGCTTCTTTTCACATGATTATTGTGCGATACAAGCAAATTACCAACCCCGACCGCTCGACAGCGAACCGCCTGATGCGGAAACTGGAGCCATGAAAACGCTTATAAAGAACGCTTCCGTCGTCCTAGACAATAAAATCGTCGATGCCAATGTCCTGATCGATGGGACTCAGATTGCCGCCATCGACCCTGCCGACCACTCGGTTGCCGACGTGACCGTCGACGCATCTGGGATGCACTTGCTACCGGGGATCATTGACGACCAGGTCCATTTTCGCGAGCCCGGGCTGACTCACAAGGAAGATCTTTCCCATGCCAGCCACGCCTGCGCCAAGGGAGGCGTCACCAGTTTCCTAGAGATGCCCAACACCATCCCCAATGCGATTACTCAAGATTTGCTCAACGACAAACTTGCCATCGCAGGGAAGAACAGCATCGTCAACTATGGCTTCTACATTGGAGCCACAACGTCCAACGCCGACGTCCTGAAGCATGCCACACGAACGCCGGGCATCAAAATCTTCATCGGATCCAGCACCGGCGACCTGCTGGTCGACGAGCAATCGGCACTCGAGACAATTTTTGCTGAAACCAGTCTCCCCATTTGTGCTCACTGCGAAGACGAGACAACCGTCCGATCCAATGCGGAAAAGTACAAGGACAGCACCGACGTCGCCGACCACTCGAAAATCCGCGACCACGAAGCTGCGTTCATCGCCACTCAACGCTCCATTGATCTGGCCGAGCGTCATCAGCATCCGTTTCACGTATTGCATGTTTCAACCGCTGCCGAGATCGACCTGATCGCAAACGCGTCGGACTTGATCACCGCCGAAGTTTGCCCGCACCATCTGTTTTTCAATGTCGACGACTACGAACGCTTGGGTTCGTTGGTCAAGATGAACCCGTCTATCAAAACCGCCGACGATAATTCGGCGCTCTGGGCCGCTTTGGATTCCGGCAAGATTACCGTGATCGCCACCGATCATGCGCCGCACACGATGGAGGAAAAGCGACAGCCGTTCCCGCAGTGTCCTTCCGGGCTGCCAGCAGTTGAAAACTATCTGGCGCTGATGCTAGACCAAGTCAATCAAGGCCGCTGCTCGCTGACTCAATTGGCTCATTGGATGAGTGCCGAACCGGCGCGTGTTTGGAACTTAAAAAACAAAGGCAAAATCGCAGAAGGCTTTGACGCCGACTTAGTTTTGATCGACTTGAATCAAGAACGCACGATCCTGAACGAGGAACAGCAAACCAAGTGCGGCTGGAGCCCATGGCATGGTACGCAGCTCAAGGGCTGGCCGGTCGCGACTTGGGTGATGGGCAAGCAAGTGTTCCGCTGGCACGACGGCCAATACGAGTTTGACTCGGACGCAAGAGGACACGAAATCGAATTCACAGACGAACGCAGAAAGCGATTCGCATGAACTCATTCTCTCACGCGTTCCCGTTTCTGGATCGACCTTACATGGCGATCGGCTGTGGTGTGCCGGACCTGCTGGGGGCCGCCGACCGAAAGTGCAGGGCCCGAAAAAAGAATGCGTTGCCGTTTGTGGATCACGACGACCCGATCGTGGCGGCGGTCGCCACGGGCGTCGTCCAGCATCACACCGATGACCATTGGTTTCACACCGGTCCGGCCTTCAATCGCTTGAATCTAACGATGGCCGTTGAATTGCGTAAGATCTACGCCGACGATCAGTCGATGCGATCTGGATTTGCGACTCATGTTTTGATCGAAATGTTTATCGACGCGTGGTTGCAGAAGAATTACCCTGGAAAGGCCGAGCTTTTCTACGACCAGCTAGCCACGGTCGACGGGCAGAAAGTTCAAGACGCAATCAACCTGTTCGCAACCCGCCCCACCGACAAATTCGCGCCGATGTTGAACAAATTCCTAGAGCTACGATACATTTTCGACTACCTTGATGATAAGCAAACGATCTTTCGCTTAAACCATGTGCTCCGACGAGTCCGCTTGCCGGAACTGGACGACAAAATTTATGCTTGGCTGCCGTCATGCCGACAACGAGTGTACGAGAACATATTCGATTTGCTGCACGAATACCCTTTCGAGCTGAACCCATAATCCTGATTGCGTCTCAAAATCTTCCCAAGAATGCGTGAACGGGGGCGAATAAAAATTCAATGTTCTTTCTGATCCCCGCAGGCACCGACGCTCCAGTCTATCACCCACCCTTCGCCACCGGAGGAGTGGTCCTAGCAAACGTCTTGGTGTTCATTCTGCAGCTCGGGATTCCAGGATTTACCGAGCAATGGGCGTTGGCGTACGGGACGTTCAATCCGCTAAATTGCCTTGTGTCGGCTTACTTGCATGCTGACTTCTTTCACATGTTCAACAATATGCTGTTCCTGTTCATCTTCGGATTGATCGTGGAGGGCAAAATCGGCTGGTGGAAATTCCTGCTTGCCTACAACGCGTGTGCGTTTGGTGAAGCCGTCCTTGAGAGCCTGCTCATGCTGGGGTGGTCAGAAGGATACTCGCTGGGAGCCAGCAGCGCCATTTTCGGGATCATGATCATCGCCTTTCTGTGGGCACCTGAAAATGAAATCCACTTCAAGTTTGTCGGTGTTATTTTTTTCCGCCCGTTTTCCTCCGACTTTGATATCAGTGTTTCGACGCTGACCTACGTCTTTGTCGCACTGAATTTTGCGATCGCCGCTATGACGGGCTTTGCCATATCCTCGGCCGTTTTGCATCTACTGGGCGTTCCCATCGGTGCCGCCATTGGCCTTGGAATGCTCAAGGCAAGACGCGTCAACTGCGACGGCCACGATTTCATTTCGATCATGACCGGCAAACGTGGCCAAGAGCAATCGACGGTCGAGGAAATTGCTCAGCGCGACGAACAACGGAAAGAACTGGCTCAACAGAAACGAGAAGAACTGGCCGAGGGCTTGAAGATGGTGACCCACTACGTCGACCGAGGTCACTACGAAGTCGGCTTCAAACGATTTGAAGCACTCGCTCGAAAACGGCAAGGCTTGGTGCTGGATGAAGCTCTGTTAGTCAAAATGATCAATGGGCTCGAAAAACAGCCGGACCAAAAAAAGCTGTACCGCAAGTTGCTCAAATATTACGTGGCCAACTATCAGCGGCTAAAAGTAAATGTCACCTTCAAACTGGCAAAACTGCTGCTTCAGCAAGACCAACAACCTCGGAAAGCCCTCAAGCAATTGCAACAACTTGATCAGTCGTCGCTCAGCCCCGACCAAACGAAAATGCTTGCAAAACTGGCTCAATTTGCCAGAAAACAAATTGCGTCTGGGGCCATTGAGCTCCAAACCGAGGAAGACTGAAGCACTGCGCAATTGCTCACGCGAGCAGTCCGGCAGTTGCTAAAATGGTGCAGCAAGCAATGCTTTCCGGTATACTGAGAGATCATTGTCGTCCCTGACAACCCACTCTCATTCGCCGCATTGCAAGAACAAGGTTCACACGATGATCGCACACACCTTCCACGCAAATATTCGAACAGCCCTGTGCTGCTTGGTTGCTCTCGCCGGACTGGTCAACTGTAGTATCTCGGACGCGCAGACCAACCTACAGCTGGAACGGATCGCTAACGGATTTTTGCGACCAGTCTTCGCCACCGAAGCGCCGGGGGAACCCGGCCAACTGTACGTGATCGAGCAACATACAGGACGCATTCGGATTCTGAACACAGAAACAGGTGCCATCGACGGGACTCCTTTTCTGACCGTGCCCGGCATCAGTACCGGCAACGAACAAGGGTTGCTTGGCTTGGCCTTTCACCCCGATTATGAAAACAACGGTCTTTTCTATGTCCACTTCACCGATACGACGCGGGCCACACGCGTGCGACGGTACACGGCGACCAACGGAGTCGTTAATACTCAGTCCGTGATGGATGTGATTCGGGTCAGTCAGCCTCAAAGCAATCACAATGCAGGCTGGATCGGCTTTGGCCCAGACGGATTTCTGTACATCGCGATCGGTGACGGAGGCGGTGCTAACGACAATGGACCGGGGCACACCGCACTGATCGGGAACTCACGTGACATCACCAACAACTTGTTGGGGAAAATGCTCAGGCTGGATATCAACAGCGATGATTTCCCTACCGATAACAGTCGCAACTACGGCATTCCTGTCAGCAACCCGTTCGTTGGAGTGACGGGCGACGACGAGATCTTTTCCTTCGCGCTGCGGAACCCGTATCGATGCAGTTTCGATTCGGAAACAGGTGATCTGTACATCGCTGATGTTGGACAAAATGTGTTCGAGGAAATTAACGTGGTCCCGGCAAACAGTGGCGGTGGTCAAGATTTCGGCTGGCGTTTACGAGAGGGCACGATCGCGACGCCAACAGGCGGTGTCGGAGGCGTTCGACCTGCCGGAGCCATCGACCCGGTTCATCAATACGGACACGGTTTTGGCCTGAACGAAGGTTTCTCGGTCACCGGCGGCTATGTCTATCGGGGGGAAATCGAGGCACTCAATGGGCAGTACTTCTTTGCCGATTTTGTCTCTGATCGAATCTGGTCGTTCGAATGGAATTCGTCACAAACGCCCGATCAGTTCGACGGCGCCAACATCACTAGTTTCTTTGAGTGGACGGACCAACTGACGACCGATGCGGGAACCGTGAACAACATTTCATCGTTCGCAGAAAACTCAGCCGGCGATTTGTTTATCATCAGGCTCGGTGACAACAACGGGCTCAACGGAGAAATTTTCCGAATCACCAGCGCGACGATCGCGGCTTCAACCGATGGAGATTATCTACGTGACGGCATCGTCAATCTGACCGACGTCGATCTATTGCGGGCGAACATCGGCACGGGAGCAACGGGTGCTGCCGCGACATTCGACTTGAACGAAAACGGCACCATCGACTTCCCTGACCTAGAACAACTGCTGGGCGATTTTGTCGTGACCTCCAGTGGCAGCGTTGGAACTTTTCCCGGTGACCTAGACCTTGACGGCCAAGTCAACGTGCTCGGTGACGCGTTCATTCTTGTTGAAAACCTCGGACAAGCGGTCGACAGCTACTCAGACGGAGACATCAACGGGGATGGAGTCGTCGATGTCCTTGGCGATGCATTTATCTTGGTTGGCAACCTAGGTCGGTAGCAGCGTCGTCCATCCGAGCGCCTTCCGATATCCAAGCGGCGGGGCACAAGCCTAATACCACTTGTTTTCGGCGCGAATCTCGATTCGTGAACAGTTTAACCGCGTTCCCCTACCGAACGCTAATCCCCAAGGCCTAAAGCTCAGGCATGCGTGAGGTTCACGCGTGTGGTTCGGTCATGCTCATTGGGTCAAGGGCCTCGTTCAGCGTGTCCTCGGGCAGGATGTTCTGCTCAAGACACAACTCGCGAATGGTCTTGCCTGTCTTGAACGCCTCCTTGGCCAGCGCGGCCGCTTTTTCGTAGCCGATATGCGGGTTGAGACTCGTCGACATCGCCAAGCTTTTTTCGACAAACGACTCGCAGACTTCCGGGTTGGCTTTCATGTTTTCGGCACAGAATTTGACGAACGCCTCGGTGCCCTTGGAAAGCAAGAAAACGCTTTCCAGAGTCGTTTGAGCCATCACGGGCATCATAATGTTCAACTGAAATTGACCGCCCGAAGATCCGCAAAGCGTAATCGTTTGGTCGTTGCCCATCACTCGAGCCGTCAATTGCATCATGCTCTCACACAAAACCGGATTGACTTTTCCGGGCATGATCGAGCTACCCGGCTGCAAATCGGGAATCGCAACTTCGTAAAATCCACATCGAGGCCCCGACCCGAGCCAGCGAATGTTGTTCGCCACGTTGAACAATGTCGACGCAATCGTTTTCAACAACCCGTGGCACTCGACCAAGCCGTCACGTTGAGCGTTTGCTTCGAAGTGATTAACCGCTTCGACGAACGGGATGCCGGTTGTCTCAGCCAAGACGGCGGCGACGCGCGATCCGAATTCAGGATGCGTGTTGATCCCCGAACCGACCGCGGTGCCTCCGACGGGAAGCTCAGCGACCGCAGCCATCGCACGCTTGGCTCGTTCGACCGACAGATCAATCTGCCGAGCAAATCCACCGAACTCTTGGCCCAACCGCAACGGCGTGGCGTCGGCTAGGTGAGTCCGTCCGATCTTGATGATCTGATCCCACTCTTTGGCTTTGGCGTGTAGCACCGATGCGAATCGCTCCAGTGCCGGAATCAATTGCTGAGTTAACTCAACGGCAACGGCCACGTGGATCGCGGTCGGAAAAGTGTCGTTGGTGCTTTGGCCCATGTTGACGTGATCGTTCGGATGAATGGGCTTGTCGGCCGCAAACCGATCGCCACCATGTATCTCGATCGCTCGGTTGGAGATGACCTCGTTGATGTTCATGTTGCTGGAGGTCCCGGAACCCGTCTGGAAGACGTCGATCGGGAACTGGCTGTCCAGCTTGCCTTCGATGACTTCCGTCGCGGCAGCCAACATTGAATCAACCTGCGCGTCGTCCAACGGATTCTTGCCGGTACCGGTCAGCTTTCCCAAATCACGATTCGCAACGCCACAAGCGTATTTGACTCGCCCCATGGCGTGGATCATCGCGGGCGGAATCTCCCAGCCGGAAATTGGAAAATTCTGGACGGCTCGCTGGGTCTGTGCACCGTAGTAGGCGTCGGCCGGAACGAGTACTTCGCCCATAGAATCGCGTTCAGTACGGGTCTTTTCGCTGGCAGCGGATGATTCGAGTGACATTTTCAAGCGTCTTTCGGGTGTAATTTCGAAGGGTTGGCGGTCGACGTGGTAATTTTAACCGAAACATTGTCTCGGCAAACCACTGCCAGATGATATCGATTTGCGTCAGAATTTGAAGTTCCCCACACGGCCGCCACTAACCGTGATGTTTCCTGTCCAACCAAATTGAAGAAATTTTCAATGAGCGACCCTTCTCACGACAACTTTCAGGCGCTTCGCAAAGAGTACCAGACCGACGGGATTGACGACGCCGGGCTGCTGGCTGATCCGATCGAACAGTTTCGCGTCTGGTTTGACGCAGCGGCGAAGGCTTGTCCGGGCGAGTGGTATGAGCCCAACGCGATGACTTTGGCGACCGCCGATTCTGCTGGAGCCGTCACGGCTCGCATCGTTTTGCTCAAAGGTGTCGATGCGGGAACGGAAAAGACAGCGGGTTCGATTCGCTTTTTCACAAACTATGATTCGACCAAGGGTCAGCAACTGGCGGACAATCCGGTTGCGGCGGTGGTGTTCAACTGGGCTCATCAGGGCCGGCAGGTGCGAATGGAGGGCAACGTCACGAAAACATCGCGCGATGTTTCGGAGTCTTATTTTCACAGCCGGCCTAGAGGAGCTCAGCTTGGAGCGGCCGTGTCGCGGCAGTCGGCCGAGATCAAATCACGCCAAGAACTCCAAGACGCTCGCGATCAGCTGGACAAAAAGCTGGAAGGCCAACCCGTTCCGCTGCCTGAAAATTGGGGTGGCTATCAGTTGACACCGACAAAAGTCGAGTTCTGGCAGGGACGCTTGGACCGCCTTCACGACCGCGTGATCTACCAGCTTGAAAGCGGAGCTTGGCGACGATTCCGAATTTCGCCCTGAATTGCCTCTCTTTACTGGAACGGCGACTTGGGCTCCGAAAGTTCAAAACGTGCCGGTCGTAACGAATACGGGACGTTATTGATTCCAAAAAATGTGTTGATTTCAGTCTCAAAAGTCAGCCTGAATCCTTGATGTGATTATATTGGAGGCTCGCCCCGCATTACGGGCTTTTCGGTGGCCTCGCGCCAAATCGCTACATTTCTACACAATCCTTTTTGGAGACTTAAATGAGTTACTTTTTCAAGAGCCTCGCTTTGGCCCTGATGTTGACCCCAGCTACCATGAACTTCGCTGCAGCCCAAACTGCAGACCCAGCCGGCGGGACGATGATCGTCTCTGTCAGCCAGAACCGAGAATTAACGGGAATGATCATTCAGCTAGACGAGCTAAGTGTTACGACCAGCTTTGGCGAAGTCAAAGTTCCGATGTCCAAGATCGACGGCATCAAAATGAATATCGGCAACGGCAGCGGCGCAGTTCTAGCATTCAAAAACGGCGACATGCTGACTGGCAAAATCAATCTGGACAAAGTTCAGCTGAAGACCGATTGGGGCACGGCTCACATCGATGCGGCTCAGATTGAAACCATCACCAACGACAAAAACGCTCGATTCTTCACCGATAACGCAAGCGGTGGATCGGGTTGGCGTTTCACAAAGGCTCGCCCTGTTCCGGCTCAACCCGTCCAACGAGGTCGGTAGTTCAGCTTCCCCGTAAACAGTGTGTAGAAACTGTTGCGAGTCAGTCGTTCGTTCGCGAGCGACTGACTTTTTCGACTTGGTGGTACTACCACCACCGTGGCAACTCAGTTCAGTTCATTCAAACGGTTTCGGGACGATTTTTGGTGGACTCAAATCTAAGTTACTACAAGACTTCAAACTTCAAGACTCCAATCAACTAGGTCACTTCATGATCCAACGCACTGAAATCAGGATGGTCCCTCATTTCGTTATTGCATGGATTGCTTGCCTACTACTCAGCTTCAGCGGTGGTTTACTCCACGGCCAAGAAAAAGACCGTGACACGGCGGCTGAGAAAAAGAAAACTGAGAAAAAGAAAAAGGACGACCGATTCATGGTTGTGCTGACGATTGGCGAACAGGAAGCTGCCTCGTTGCGACGGGACGGTTACCTGCGTGCCACGCTTCCCGAAAAGTTTCGAAATCGAGTTGATTCGGTCCTGCTGAAACATCCTACGACGTTTCTTTCGAAAAAGCTGTTGGTTCGTGACGACACCGACAAGAGGGGCCGCGCGCTTCTGGTCAACGTGAACGAAGCCATCGTCGATCGGCTTGAGTATCAGCCGGTTCAAATAAAGGTTTATCAATCGGGTTTCGACTCGATCACCCTTAGGTACCGGCGACCAACCAACCAGAACCAGCGTTCAGCCCTGCGTCGCGGAACGAAACCAAAACCCAATGACAGCCCACAGGTATTCGTACGGCTGTCGCCACAAAATGGCACGACTGGCTGGATCCGAAACATGCAGACCTTGAAGATCGAGACACAGTTCGGACCGACCAAAATTCCGTTCAACCGAATTGCCGGGATTCGTTTTCGGGCCAACGAAGATAATCAGGTGGTGGTGATCTCTGTGACCGGTGACTACCTGACAGGCACGATCGACTTCGATGACATCGTGTTGGCCACCCGTTGGGGCGATGAAAGAATCCCCATCAGCAAATTAGAATCCGTCACATACCATCGCGATTCTCGCTTCCTAGAGGGCGCCAAGGAAACGGGTGGACGATGGGTGCTAACCCAACCGGCACAATCGTTAGCTCCTCGCCCCACAGCCATACGTTTTCCGGGTAATCCCGTGTACCGTGGATTGCCAAATTCCAATTTCTAGGAAAACTGAACTCCAACAAAAACCAGAAACTTCGGAGAAACCATGTTTCAATCTCGATCCCTTATCTACGCTGCTGCCATCGTGGCCCTTTTCCTGACCAGCGAGTCCTTCGCTCAAGATGGAAATGGGACTCGTTTTGTCTTGAAGCTGGACAGCAAATTGGTTGGCAGCCTTCGAAGCTTCGGAAGCCTGCGTTCGGCAGTACCGGAAGAAAACCGCAACAAGATTAATTTCCTTGAATTGCAATACATGGAATCAGAAGATGAAGAGCCGATTGAGCTTGGAATTCCAATCACCATCAGTGGTGAAAACGCTTCTGTGACCTTGGATGAAGACTTGATCGGGCAAATGAAAGGACAGCCCGTGCGAATCCCGGTCAAAGAATCAGAAAGCGATTTCGCACAGATCATCATTAAGTACGAAGCGCCTGTGACGCCGTCTCCGATGCTTGCCGGTAGCGATCAAGACACCTACTTCATTCGCTTGGCTGATGCTCAGTTGATGGCTGGGAATCTAAATGACTTTGACAACTTTTCAATGAAAACCAAATTTGGTGACGTCAGTATCCCGACTGATCAAATCGCTGGTATCCGGTTCAAAATTGACAACAAGAATTCTGCGGTTGCCGTCCTAGTCAACGGAGACACGATCACGGGTCAACCCACTATTCCCGCCATTGAACTTGTGACCGACTGGGGACAAGCGGATATCGAACCGAAGTTCATTCAGTCACTGACCACCAGCTCGAATTCTCGATTCTTCCAAGAAACGGGTGACTTTGGTGTCCGCTGGCGTTTGCGTACCGGAAACAGCGTTGCTCCAGGCACCGCTCCTGGGCAGTAGTCCTGAATAAAAAATCAGACCAAGTGGGTACAACCACCTGATCCATTTCTGAGTCCGATTGATCCGC
This sequence comes from uncultured Pirellulaceae bacterium, assembly GCA_964563475.1. Classification (GTDB taxonomy): domain Bacteria; phylum Planctomycetota; class Planctomycetia; order Pirellulales; family Pirellulaceae; genus Mariniblastus. The sequence goes on along the minus strand of CAZLYM010000050.1, from coordinate 9,231 downwards.
TAGGTCAATCGGACTTTTTTTGTCGAAGCTGTCAACGCGATCTAAGGCTCTAAGGTTCGTCGTCCTCGAATTCGTCCTCTTCCACATCCGCCGGATCTTTTTCGATGGGTCGCAGACTCACCCCGCCGCTCGCACGGATCTCGACTTGGTAGCACTGACCCGCCTCACCAACCATGTGGCTTGCTTGCCCGTACGCAGCGCGAATGCCCAGCTCTTTCTGTCGAGCCCGATCACTACAGACCGACCAGAAGTCACGCCAGATCTGCTGCTCGAACTCACGCTTCCGATGGTCGTCGTAGATCCCGGGCGGAGCTTCCGCAGAATCCGAATCCAAGCGTTGAGCATCGCGAGGCTTCTCGGCATCGCCGTAGATGCTCTTGAACGCGAACAACGAGGCATTCCGTAGCTCATCCGCCTGCTCGATGTACTTGTCCTCGAAGGTTGCAATCCAGCAGTTGATAAAAAACTGATCCCCGCTAAGGGTGAAATCTTTGGACGATCCAACCGCGTCACCATATTCGTCGATCTCAGTGAACCGGACCAGCATCGTCGGCGAACCCATTTCGTCAAGCGACTTATCGAGTATCTCGACATTGGCGATCCGACGATCGGTTTTCAATAGTTTGAGCGACGTCTGCATCCGATCGTTATCGATTGTCAGCTGTTCTTGCTTCTCTAACGAGGCCGCCAGTTCCTTTTCCAGCCGGGCAGCTTCGGCGATGGCGGCTTCAGCCTGCAAGCCGGGTTTCACGTAGCGTTCGTACCCGAACCAACCTACGTATCCAACAGCCCCCAGTAGACCAACCAGCAGGCAAGTGCGAACGAAGCTATTGATTGTTTTCAGGTTTGACATAAATTTTGACATCGTCACTCGATTCATAAAATCGCAAGTCGTGAAATCGTGAACACACAACGTGTGATCAACTGCCAGCCAAACATCATGCGGACTGTGACGCCGACCGTGCTCAAGCTTGGCCCGTTCTCAGTTCGCCAATCGCGTCCGAAATATTTTCTGATCGCATCAACGACTCGCCGACCAGCATGGCATCCACTTGATTGGCCTGCAGCAATTCTACGTCGGCGTGTTGGAAAATCCCACTTTCACTGACAAAGGTTATATCGGCCGGAACCCGCTTTCGAATCCGTATCGAATGCCCCAGATCGACTTCAAATGTGTTTAAATCCCGGTTATTCACCCCTACAAGCGTTGGATTGCAAGCCAGCACCGCATCAAGATTCTCGGCGTCATACAATTCCACCAAAGCCGTCATGCCCACTTGAGTGACCTGGTCATGCAGTTGCTTCAACCGATTCGGTGTCAGGCATTCGGCAATCAGCAGCACCGCGTCCGCACCGGCAGCTCGTGCTTCGAAAACCTGGTACTCGTCCAGAATAAAATCCTTGCGAAGCAGTGGCACATCGACCGCAGACCGAATCTGACGCAAGAAATCCAGATGCCCTTGAAAGAAGTGGTTGTCCGTCAGCACGCTGATGCAATTGGCTCCGGCGGCAGCATATTCGGTGGCGATCGCGACAGGGTCGAAGTCTTGCCGAATCACCCCTTTGGACGGACTCGCTTTCTTGACTTCGGCGATCAACCCAACCTGAGGCAAGTCAGATCGAAGACTGGCCACGAAATCCTTTGGCGGAGCCGCCTCGCGTGCAAGGTCACGCAACCGGTCCAATGAAACCGATTTTTTCGCATCAGCAATTTCTATCTCTTTATGCTGTACGATTTTTTCAAGAATGGAACTCAAGATCGAGGCTCGCTGATGACCGGAATGGAACTTCACTCCAACGAAGCCTTGCGTTACTCTCACCAACCTCGTCCCAACCCAGATCAAGCTGTCCCGAATTTGGAATTCACAACAGCTTGATCAAGTGGGAAATCGATTAGCTAAACAACCTGATGCTCGGTATCAAGCATGCGGCGGGTCGCTTGGCTTGACGGAGCGCGTCGGGCTTTTTTTTCGTTGAAGATCTCACGCAGTCTATCTTGGCGGAAACGGAAGATCTTTTCGAGGTCGGGTTTGACCAGAAATTTGTGAATCAGCGACCCGCCCCGAGGAATATAGTGCACGTTGTCGGAAACCTTTGTTTTTCCATCGATTTCTTCGAACGTATGCTCGTGGTGCCAACGCCGATAGGGCCCCCGCAGTTGCTGGTCAACAAAACGGAAGGACGGCTCCCAGTCGCAGATCTCGGTTCGCCACTTGACTGGAATACCGTGCAACTTCAGCCGGTAATCGATCAAAGTGCCTTGCTGGATGTCGATCGGGCCGGGCGTCAGCACTTTGAACTGCAGGAATCCGGGAGTGATTCGCTCAAGCTCCCTCGCATCAGAAAAGAACGAAAACACCTGATCGATAGGCAAATCAAACCACTGAACAGCGTTAAGGCGGTAACCTTGTTTCGGGTCGCGAGTGATTTCCAGTGTTGTCTCTAGCATCTGAGTTCCGAGATCGGGCGGGTAGACTTCGTTTCCTGTGTACAAACCGCAGGGATGGCAACCAATTAACACCCGAACTGAAACTCACGAATTCGCTACCCTCGTCTGTCACGGGGTGGCGACTAGGAATCAGGCCGCACGAGTAGCTCGGATTTCCAGCTCTGCAAGCACTTTGGCGAGGCAGTCAACAACGTACTTCTGCTCGGCCGATGTCAGCTCCGGGAAAATCGGCAAGCTCAGCACTTCCGCCGCCGCACACTCGGTCTGAATCAGACTGCTCATTTCCACCGGCACGTCTAGGAAGCACTCTTGCTGATGCATAGGGACCGGATAGTAAATTTCGCTGCCGACATTCTTTGCCGCCAACAGCTCACGAACTTTATCACGTTTGCCGTCAGGAATTCGAATCGTAAACTGATTCCAAACGTGGCAACAATCTTTTGACTCGTTCGGCGGGCAGACGATCGAAGCGATACCCGCCCGAACCATTAACTCCCGATACCGGATCGCATTGTTTCTGCGAGACTCTCCGTACTCGGTCAGATGCCTGATCTTAATACCCAGCACCGCGGCTTGCATCGCGTCCAAGCGACTGTTGATACCGACCTCACGGTGATAGTAACGAGGCTTCATGCCGTGGTTGGCCAGCAGCCGTAACCGATCAGCAATCTCAGGATCACTCGCGGTCAACATGCCGCCATCACCAAACCCACCAAGGTTTTTGGTTGGATAAAAACTGAAGCAACCGATCGCGCCCATGCTGCCTGCCGGCCGACCTTTATCAGTCGCCCCGATCGATTGAGCACAATCTTCAATGACGGTCAAACCATGATCTTCGGCAACCTTCAAAATTGGATCCATGTCGCAGCATTGGCCGAACAGGTGAACCGGAATGATGGCCTTGGTTCGGCTGGTGATCAACGCTTCCAGTTTTTGCGGATCGATATTGAAAGTGTTCGGATCGATATCGACAAAAACAGGCGTGGCTCCCAACCGGGAGATCGCACTAGTCGTGGCAAAGAAGGTGAAGCTGGGGCAAATAACCTCATCGCCCGGCTCAATATTGATCGCCATCAGCGCCAGCAAAAGTGCCTCGCTGCCCGACGCGCAACCGATTGCGTGGTCGACACCGCTAACTTGAGCAACGGATTGCTCCAGCGATTTTACGTGGGGGCCACCGACGAACCAGCCGCTGTCGATGATGTCTGAGAACACGGACATGATCTCGGCTTTCAAAGGAGCATTGCCTCGGCCGACGTCCAACAAGGGGACGGAATTGATCAGATCCATACGGGAATTCACGTCAGGGATTACTGTCATGATGCCATTGCCTCCATGCAATGGTGGGGTAGTTAAATTGTCAGGCATAAAATGAGTTCGGAAGTTCTCGGGAAAAGTCACCCGATGTTTCCTGTCATTTTAAGGGCAGAATTGCTTCGGCCTGGGGTATTGAGTCGTGGGTCAAACGTTTTTCGGCGAGGTTTGAATCGCCAATCGCCCACGGTCGCAGCAACAATATGGACTGTTCCAAACTGAGGCAAGACCGAATTCTGGTCAAATTTGGCTCGACTGGGAAAAAACCGTTCGTCAAATCGGTTGCGTAATCCTCGCCCCAAGCCCGCTTTCGTTTGGTCACGTAGCGTAAAATTCTGTTTTGTTCGATAATGCCGGGCCAGCAAAATAATGCTACGGATGTGCCGCCAACGGTTTACGGCCCCGTTTATTACCAATTCACGATCGCCACTCGATTATTCACGTTCCATGATTCTGATTGTCGACAACTTCGATTCGTTCACTTACAACCTCGTCCAGCGACTGGGTGAAATCGATGGCTCGCTAGATATCCGAGTCTTTCGCAACGATGCCATCACCACGGCGGAAATCGAATCGCTCGCTCCGGACCATATTATTATTTCCCCCGGCCCTTGCACGCCCACCGAGGCCGGGATCTCAGTCGATTGCGTCAAGCACTTTCATGGACGCGTGCCGTTGCTGGGCGTTTGCCTAGGCCACCAATCGATCGGCCAAGCAACCGGTGGAAAAATTGTACGAGCCGAACGACTGATGCACGGCAAGACAGATCAAATTCATCATGAAGGGCAGGGCATCTTCACCGGCCTCCCTCAGCCGATGACCGCAACTCGCTACCACAGCTTGGTGATCAAGGATGACACGCTGTCGCCTGAGTTCAACGTCACGGCTTGGGCTGACGGTCCGAATGGAGTTCGAGAGATCATGGGAGTCCAGCACAAGCAGCACCCGACCTTCGGCGTTCAATTTCACCCCGAGAGCTTTCTAACTGAAAACGGGATCGACATGCTGAACAATTTCATCCAACTGTGACTCAACCGGACGATCACCGCGCAAGATCATCTCCGCCACTCGACCGATGTCACGCGCAACGCACCGTATGCATCGTTTAAAAATCCGCGTTCCCTCGATGTTCACCGTCTTATGATTTCCGTAAGTGAAGCCTTCGAAGCGATTCGCCAACACGTGGAACCGGCTTCGCCTCAAAATATCCCGCTGGCTCAAGCAGTCGGTCGCCGCTTAGCTGCGGACGTGCGGTCCGATGTGGATTCGCCTCCGCATGATAAATCCATGATGGATGGATTTGCCGTACGAAGCGAAGACGTGCAGCCCGGCATGAGCGAATTGAAGGTCATCGAAACAGTGATCGCCGGTGGCTGGCCCCAGAAAACAGTTGAGCCCGGACAGGCGACTCGCATTATGACGGGGGCTCCGCTTCCACCGGGAGCCGACGCAGTTGTCATGATCGAATGGACGGAGACGCGTACGGACGAAGCGGGCGACTGGGTGCGGATCACAGCCGAGCACATCCCACCCGGCAAGCACCGCATGACTCAAGCGACTAACTTCGCGGCCAGTGACATTGTCTTTCACTCGGGACATTCCATTCGCCCCATCGATATCGGACTACTGGCCGAAGTAGGGTGCCACTCAGTCCCGGTCTACGCCCAACCTTCCATCGCCGTGCTGCCCACCGGAGACGAACTGGTGGATTGCGATCGTGTTCCCGATCGCGGACAGATTCGCAACAGCAACGGCCCAATGTTAGTCGCGATGGCTCAGTCATTGGGCTTGGCAACAACCAACTTGGGAATCGGTCGAGACAAACCAGACCAACTGGCAAAGCGAATCGAACGAGGCTTGGAACACGACATTCTGATCCTGTCAGGAGGCGTTTCGGCAGGCATGATGGATCTTGTTCCGGGACTGCTGAAAGAGCAGGGCGTCGAACAGGTTTTTCATAAAGTGAAAATGAAGCCGGGCAAGCCTGTTTGGTTTGGCGTCCGAAAATCGGGCGACCGTCAGACGATCGTGTTTGGCCTGCCGGGCAACCCCGTCAGCAGCTTGGTCGGGTTCCAGCTTTTCGTTCGATCCACCATCGATCAACTGACCGGCGGCACGGCCAGCGAACCTCCATCCGAGTTCTGCCTGCTGACCAAGCCGCATCAGACTCGTGGTGATCGCCCCACGTACTGGCCCGGCAAATCCATCAACGACGACCAGACATCGCGAAAAGTGGAACCGCTCGCGTGGAATGGTTCCTCGGACCTGCGAGCACTTGGGCTGGCAGACGGTTTGATCTACTTTTCTGCCGATTCTCACGACCATCCTGCGGGTGAAATCGTAAAATTCTTTCCGCTATAAAACTCTATCTTTAACAAACCCATCACTCGACCTTGCACCGGCGGAAAGCAATTTGAACTGGCTAACGCAAAACAAGTCAATCCAGACCATTCTGCTGGCCAGCCTGTGGTGTGTTCTCGTGTGGCTAGCCTTTCCGAAGATCGGTTGGTGGCCACTGGCGTGGGTCGGAACCGCACCCCTGATCTGGTTGACTTTGGTTGAACAACTTCCCGGCAAGCGCCCGTATCTTCAGTTGTTGCTGGCCGGATTCGTTTACTGGCTGGTCGCCTTTCACTTTGTCCGTATCCCGCATTGGCTGTTGAATTTTGGTTGGTTGGCACTGGCTGGCTATTTCTCGGTTTACACACCGATGTTTGTCGCGGCGACTCGCACGATGATTCACCATTACAAAATCCATCCGATGTTGGCCGCGCCGATTGTCTGGACCGGAATCGAATGGATGCGCTGCAACTTCTTCACCGGCCTCGGGATGGGCATGCTGTCGCACTCTCAGTTTCAACAGCCGACCCTGCTCCAGATCGCCGACCTCAGCGGCGCCTATGCCGTCAGCTTCATGATGGTCCTGTTCGCCACCGGGATCACGATGACTCTGTTTCGATACCGATTGGCAACTTCGATGGTGAAACGCTTTGCGCCGGCGGTCGGTTCATGCATTGGCTTGACATGCGTTGTCGGCTACGGACAGTATCGCCTGACTGAGACCATTGAACATCGAACGGACAAGACTCTCAACGTTGCCCTGATTCAACCCTCCATCGATGTCGTCTTCCGACCGCTTTCTGATCAGGAAAGAAACGACCGGTGGGAGCAGCATCGCGACCTGACCAAACAGGCTCGCGAAAAATGGGATGACCTAGACCTGATTGTGTGGCCCGAATCCAGCTTTGATTCACCGGATTTGCTTTCCGACGCCAACGCCGAAGCAACCGCGGCCTACTTCATTTCCTGTAACCAACAACTATACCGAGCCACGAACGGGACCGCCGAAGGTGATCGACCAAACGTGCCATTGCTCTCCGGCGGATCGACTCATGATCCCGCCAAAAATGACGTTTTTAACTCCGCAATCCTGTTTTCGACCGAGGGCCGGATCACCGATCGCTACTACAAAAGTCACTTGGTGCTCTTTGGTGAATACGTGCCCTTCGCTCAATGGCTGCCGTTTCTCGATGGGCTGACACCGATAGGCAAAGGGCTCTCGCGCGGCACACAATTCAGCACGATGGATGTGGCCGATGTCAAAATCGCTCCCAGTGTTTGCTTCGAATCCTGTGTGCCGCACTACATCCGCCGTCAAGTGAAAAACCTGTCGGACCAAGGTTCGGAACCTGATGTGTTGATCAACGTGACCAACGACGGCTGGTTTTTTGGCACCTCTTGCCTAGATCTGCACCTAGCCAGCAATGTCTTCCGAGCGATCGAGACACGCAAGCCTCATCTGGTTGCCGCCAATACAGGGTTCTCCGCTCAGATCGATTCTTGCGGCCGCCTGCTTCAAACCGGACCACGTCGTGAGACCGGCATCCTGCGAGCATCCGTTCAGCCGGTCAAGCGAACCAGCGTGTACTTGGCCATCGGGGACGCAGTGCCTTTTGTGTTCGCTATGCTTACGCTGCTGACTATCGTTTTGAGCGTTCGAGCCCCAAAGCGATCGACTACGAACGAATCAATTCCAAGCGAGAGCTGAACGCTTCGCCCAGTATTCCGGCGCAGGAACGGACAGCGACTCAATCAGCGAATCGGCAACGCCCGCTTCCAACTGTTTGGCCACTTCAACCGCCTTCACGTTTGAAACCAAATGCTCGCCGGTCGCCGCCCCGCTAAGTACCACGTTCGACCAAGGCTGAATCAGAATTACCGCCAATGCGACGGCATCGACGGTGACTGCCAGAGGATCGGCAATCGATTGCAGCAACTGACGCTTCGAAACAAAATCTGGATCTCGGTTTCGGTCCGTCAATCGACCATTGGCGACGCCTTCTTTTACGATCACTCGCCATCCCCGCTCGCTCGCTTCCTGCAACGCCTCGCCCGCAGACGGTTCGAACAGATTCCACGTCGCCTGAACCGCACTGAAAACCGATTGGCCCGCACGCTGACATTCGAAAGCCTTTCGGATCACGGTCGCTTGCTCAGCCCCGCTGACTGACAAACCGATCTTCAAACCTTGATCCCGAAGTTCCGCCAACCGATCAAGCACCAAATCATTGGCCAAAACACCACTTTCAAGAGTTGCTGAATGGACTTGGTACAAATCCAGTTGCGGCCCAAACTGATCGTCGCTGAGCCGGTATTGTTGATCGAGCCGCTTGATCGAGTGCTGCTTGACTTCGTGAGCTTGGTTCGAGGCGACTGAAACCTGCCAGTCGGCCGTGTAGGTGTACCCCCACTTGGAAGCGATTGTCACATCGCTTGGATCAATCGCTCGATCGTTCAACCACGTCGCTAGGAACTCTTCCGCCTTCCCGTAGGATCGAGCCGTATCGAAGTAGCGAATCCCGGCACTCCAAGCACAATCCAATACTTCATGCGCTCGTCCCTGCATCGACGCGACGTCATAGTCAGCATTCAAGTCCTGCGAGTGCCCAAGGTTGATATAGCCCGGACGTCCCAACGCAGCCAAGCCCAAACCCAGTAGGCATTCGGGAGAGCGCTGAGAAGAAATCTGACTGGTCGACTGAGAATCGTTCATCCCATCAGTTTACGAAACTGGTGGATCAGCGAAACCATGCCGTGGCCCAGAACACCTCGTGCCAGTGGAGACTTATCCCAAGTCAACATTCATCCGCACAGTGCGTCCACAAAAAAACCGAACCAGATCAGTGAACTGGTTCGGCCTGTCTTTCGATTGAATCGAATAACATGTAAACAATGGTGGGAGACTTTGTTTCCCAATTCAGCAACAATTAGTTGCAGCAGCAACGACTACGCAAGCGTGGACGTGGAGTGCAGCAACGCTGACGTCGTGGACGTGGGGCACACTGGCGAACGCGAGGTGCTCGGCAGCAACGAACGCGAGGTGCTGGGCATGCTGGCTTGCAGCAGACGGGTGCAGGAGCCGGTGCACAGCAAGGTGCCGGAGCAGGTGCAGGTGCACAGCAAACTGG